>CAYTWT010000224.1:0-10452 GCA_964442185.1 uncultured Acidobacteriota bacterium | reverse complement strand
CGAAGGCGGTAGTGCTGCTCCTCCTGGAACTCACCTGGCTTGCCCACGGAGCCATGACGATACGCCTAGGGACTCGTTCGCTCAAGGCGCGCCCGGGGCCAGGCCGACGCCCTCAGCCGGCGCTGTCGAGCCGTCGCCCCGAGCGCCGCGAGGTCCGCCCCACTGTGGAGCGAAGCAGGTCGTCCCGAATCTCCTCGGCGGAGCGGCCGCTCGGCGCCAGGCGTCCGGGCAACCCGAGATGGGGCCAAAGCCCCTTCCGGACCGCATCGGGCAGAACGTTCTCGAGGTACTCGAGAGCCGTGCCCCTGAGCGGCGTGTGTTCGCTTCGCAGCGCCCGCAAGGCGATCTCCAGCGGCTCCTTTTCGAGCACGAGGGAGAGAATCGAAAAGACGTGATCGAGGCTCCGCCCGGACTGAACCCCCAGGGCGATCTCCCGGAGCGCCGCAGTCAACGCCTCTTCCCTGGAGATCACCAGGTTCGGATTCCCCTCCTTCATCCTGACCAGGGCCTGGGCACAGCGGTAGCGCAAGTCGAGCCGCTCGTCACGCAGCCCGAGGAGCAGACCGTCGGCTGCGCGCTGTGTTGGCGTGGCTCTCAAGACCCGGGGGATCCTGCGCCTGACAACGGGATCCTGGCTCGTGTCGAGAAGCGCGTCGAGGAGCTGACCCGTGCAGCGTGGGGCGACCTTTCTCAGGCTCTTCACGATTCCTCCAAAGAGATCATCCCTGGCGAGCAGGGGAATGAGATCGGAGACGGGCCTCGAATCGATCTCGGCATCAGGCTGCGCCATCTCCCGGATCGGCTCCGGGCGATGAAAGCGCGGCTCCACGGCCGCGACGCCGGGAGCCTCCTGGTTCAAGGCCGGGGCGACGACCGGGGCCTGCCGCGCGCCATCGAACGCGGCGACGGCGCGGCGCGTGGTGGCGTCAACGACGTCCGCGGCGTCAAGAATCACGGCGTCCGTGCGGAGGCTCTGCGCAAGCGCCGTCACGTACCCGCGATCGAAGCGCGGCGCCAGGGCCAGCGTGAGAGCGGCCGATGCGGCTGCCAGGGTCAGCAGCACGCGGATCGGTCCGGCCGGCGCGAGGAACAGCACGAGCATCACCAGGGCGCTTCCGGCGGCTGTTCCCAAGCGGTCGAAGCCGACGTCCACGATGGCCTTCGTCGGACGCTTCCGCTCCTGGGGAAGCGGGGTGTAGAAGAGCTCGTAGGCCGAACGGAACAGCGAGTTGCGCAAGGCGGTCTGGCTCCCGCGGATGAGCACGATCGGCCAGAGGCTTGGAAAGAAGAGGGCGAACCCGCTGCCCAGAGCCATGGCTGCTGGCTGAACCACGAGGGTGCCGGCGAGGCCCAGCCGCCCGAGCGACGGGCGGGTGAGCGTCGCCTGCAGGCCAAGGGACAGCAGTCCGATCACGGTGTGGTAGAGCGCGAAGAAGGACATCAGCGCCCCGCCCTTCGCGAAGCTGCCGGCTGCGGATGCAGTGAAGACGTAGTTGAGCAGCGCTTCGATGAACGCGCAGAGGCCGACGAGGAGGGCAAGGTCCCGCAGATAGGGGACCTCGCGAATCAGACGCAGCCCGGAGGCGGCCGACACGGCCGGGCCCGCGCCCGGGGTCGTCTCCGCGGGAGCAGACAGCCTGGCCGGCCGAAGCAGAAACAGCGGCCGGAGGCAGAGAAGGTTCAAGGCCGCCATGCCCACGAGCATCGTCGGGACGCTGACGAGCGTCGCGGCCCGCCACGTGATCAAGCCCCCGATCACGCCGCCCAGGCTGGCGCCGGCGCCGATCGGCCCGACGGCGCGCTTGGCCGAGTAGGGATCGAAGCGCTCGTTGATGAGCGACCACAACCCCGAAACGAGGGTGGCGCCGAATGCCGCCGTATGGAAGTAGACCGCGACGGCGGCGAGCCGCGGGAGCGGACCGCTCAGCGCCCACTCCGCCAGGAGCAGGGCCGCGCTCAGCGCCATGGTCAGGGGCACCATGCGTCCCGGCGAGAGAATCGCCATGCCCCTGGCGAAGGCGAACACCGCGAGCATCGACAAGATCGCTGCCGCGCCTGACATCAGTGGCAGCGTGGTGACGTCGAACTGCGAGAGGAAGAACGCGTCGCGCGTCGCCTTGCCGGCGACCTGCTGCGCGATCAGGAGGCCTGCCGCGACGATGGCGGGAGCTGCCGGCGCGACCTCCGGGGAGCTTCCGCCCGCTGCGGATTGCACGTGATAGCATAGCTCCACATCCTAACTGTGTTGCGGTGTTCGTACGCGAGCCGACTTCCGTCAGGAGGTCGAAGGTGGCCAGCATGAGCCCCGGCGAGTTCGGCGGGACCGATCGGTTCCAGGTCCAGGGTCGCCTCGGAGCCGGCGGCTTCGGCATCGTGTACAAGGCCCTCGACCGCGAGCGCAACTCCGTGGTCGCCCTGAAGGCGCTGCGACACGTGGCGCCCAAGTCCCTCTACCGTTTCAAGCAGGAGTTTCGCGCCCTGGCGGACGTGTCGCACCCGAACCTCGTCACCCTGTATGAGCTGTCCTCGGAGGGGGACCAGTGGTTCTTCACCATGGAGCTGATCGACGGCGTCAGCTTCCTCCGGTATGTCCGCGAGGACCGCGCCGAAGGCGATGCCGATTTCAGGAGTGACCGGGCGTCGGCGACGAGCCCCGAGTCCGACAGCTTCTTCAGGAGAGACGGGCGCGACGAATCCGGCTTCGCCAGCGCCGGCCTCACGCCCGACTTGAACGTCGATCGGTTGCGCAAGGCCCTTCCTCAGCTCAGCCGCGGCGTGCTCGCCCTCCACGCGGCGGGCAAGCTCCACAGGGATATCAAGTCTTCGAACGTCCTCGTCTCGAGCGAGGGGCACGTGACCCTCCTCGACTTCGGCCTTGTGAAGGAGCTGAACCTCGAACAGACCGACACCATAGATGCCGTGGGGACGCCGGCCTACATGTCGCCCGAGCAGGCGGCAGGGCTCCCCCTGACCGAGGCGAGCGATTGGTACAACGTCGGCGCCATGCTCTACGAGGCACTGACGGGGCGTCTCCCCTTCTCGGGCGCGGATGTCCTCCAGCAGAAACGGGCGTCCGAGCCACCCGCGCCGATCGCGCTGGCCCCCGGCATCCCGGAAGACCTCGACTCGCTATGTCGTGACCTGCTGCGCCGTGATCCCGGGGAGCGCCCCTCGGGGGCCGAGGTCCTCCGCCGGCTCGAGGGCGCCGAGGTCTCCGCTGTCGCCGCCGGCCCAACGCTTCCCGCTCCGCCAGGCGGCGGCGCACCCTTCGTCGGACGCAAGCGGGAGCTCGAGGCGCTCTGGGACGCCTACCGGACCATGAGGCAGGGATTCAGGGTGACGGTTGGGGTGGAGGGGGGCTCGGCGATGGGAAAGAGCGCCCTCGTCCGGCGCTTCCTCGAAGACCTGAGAGAACAGGACGAGAACGCGGTCGTCCTGTCCGGGCGCTGCTACGAGCGCGAATCGGTGCCCTATAAAGCCCTCGACAGCCTCGTCGATGCGCTGAGCCAGCACTTGAGGCGCCTTCGCTCGACCCAGGCGGAGGGGCTCCTGCCCCACGACATCTCCGCCCTCGTCCGCCTCTTCCCGGTGTTGCGCCAGGTCGGCGTCGTGGCGCGCTCGCACCGCCCGAACCTCAAGATTCCTGACTCGCAGGAGCTGCGCCGGCGGGCGTTCGCCGCCCTGCGAGAGCTGTTCACGCGGTTGGCCGACCGGCGGCCTCTCGTCCTGTTCATCGACGACATGCAGTGGGGTGACGTGGACAGCGCCGCGCTGCTCGAAGCCTTGCTGCGTCCGCCCGATCCGCCGGTGCTGTTGCTGATCGGGTGCTACCCGAGCGGGGAGGCCGGCACCAGCCCGTTTCTCAGGAAGGTGCTTCCGCTGCGGTGGCAGGACGTGGGTCCCTCGGTGGAAAGGCGGGACATCGTGATCGGCGAGCTTGTGGCAGAAGAGGCGCGGGAACTGGCACTGGCGCTGCTTGCCGGAGAGGAGCACGCGACGACGGCCCACGCCGAGGCGATCGCTCGCGAATCGCGGGGGAACCCGTACTTCATCGAAGAGCTGTCGCGGTTTGCGCAAGGCGGCCCGCCTCCTCCCGCCGGCCGGGATGAAGCGCCCGCCGAGGTCACGCTGAACGAGGTCATCGAGGCGCGTGTGTCCCGGCTTTCCGCAGCCGCGCGACGCTTGCTCGACGTCGTCGCCGTGGCGGGCCAGCCGATTGAGTTGGACGTGGCGTATCGATCGGCCGATCTCGAGGCAGACGGTCCGAGCCTCCTGGCCATCCTGCGCGCGGGACACCTGGTGAGGACGCGCACGACGCCGGTGCGTGACGAGGTCGAGACCTACCATGATCGAATTCGCGAGGCGGTCGTGGCTCAACTCGCGCCGGAGTCGTTGCGGGAGTGCCATCAGCATCTGGCCTTGGCGCTGTTGGCTTCGGGCCGCAGCGACCCCGAGATCCTGTCGGCGCACTTCCTCGGGGCAGGCGACGTGGGGAGCGCCGCCGAGCATGCCTCAGTGGCCGCAGCGAAGGCCTCCGAGGCGCTCGCCTTCGATCGAGCTGCGACTCTCTACCGCTTCGCACTCGGCCTGCGGACCGAAGCGGACCGCGGAAGAGGAGAGCTGGCCGTCAAGCTCGGGGACGCCCTCGCGAGCGCGGGACGCGGCGCCGAGGCGGCCCACGCGTACCTGTCGGCGGCGAAGGGCGCGGACGCAGCCCAGGCCATCGATCTCCACCGGCGCGCCGTCCAGCAGTTCCTGATCTCCGGCCACATCGAGGACGGCCTCCGCGTCCTGAACACCGTTCTGAAGAAACTGGGCATGCCCTTTCCGGCATCCCCACGCAGCGCCCTCTTCTCTCTGCTGGCGCGGCGCGCCTGGCTCAGGCTCCGGGGGCTCCGGTTCAAGGAGCGGGATGAAGGGCACATCGCGCCTCAGGAGCTGCTGCGCGTCGACACTTGCTGGTCGGTGGCCGTTGGGCTCGCCCAGGTCGACATGCTTCGCGGCGCGGCCTTCCAAGCGCAGCACCTGTTGCTGGCCCTCCGGACCGGCGAGCCCTACCGCGCCGCTCGCGCCCTGAGCCTGGAGGTGGCCTATCTCGCGATGGGCGGAAGTCGAAACCGGCGGCGCACCGAGCGGGTGTTGCAGGCTGCCCGCGTTCTGGCCGAGCGCGTGGGCAACCCCCACACCACGGGCCTATGGACCTTGATGGAGGGCGTGGCAGCATGGATGGACGGGCGCTGGAAGAGCGCACGCGACTCCTGCGAGCGCGCCGAGACGATGGTGCGCGAGCGTTGCACGGGCGTCGTGTGGGAGGTCATCTGCGCCCAGATGTTCCATCTGGACTCGCTCTTTCTCCTGGGGGAGGTAAAAGAGCTGTCGCGCCGCCTGCCGGCGCTCTTGAAGGAGGCGGAGGAGCGAGGCGATCTGCTGAGGTTGACGTTCCTTCGCATTGGCTACTGTTTTCATGTCGCGTGGCTGGCGGCGGACGATCCCGGCAGGGCCCGGCAAGAGCTGGACGCGGGTCTCGAGGGATGGAGCCAGGGGAAGTTCGACTATCTCGACATCTGGGCGCGAGCCGCACGGACGGACATCACTCTCTACTCGGGCGAAGACCTGGCCGTCCGCGAGCGCGTGGCCGACCGCTGGCGCCCGTTTGCCCGGTCCTTGAACCGCTTCGTCCAGATCGGATTCATCCGAGGGCTCGACTCCCGGGCGCGCCGCCGTCTCGCGCTCGCCGCGCAGACGGCCGAAACGCCCGAGCGCGACGCACTGCTCGCAGGCGCGGAGCGCCACGCACAGGCGATCCTGCGGGAGAGGACGCGCTGGGCTGGTCCCTTTGCCCTCCTCGTGCAAGCCGGCGCTGCGGCGACACGACGTGAGGCGGCGCGCGCCCGGAGCCTCCTCGTGTCGGCGGAGGCGGGTTTCACGGCCGCGGACATGGCGCTCCATGCGGCCGTCACGCGCAGGCGCCGCGGCGAGCTGATGGGCGGCGAGGCCGGAAGGGATCTCGCCGCGGCCGCCGACGCCTGGATGAGCGAGCAGGCCATCATGAACCCGGCACGCATGACACAGATGCTGGCTCCAGGTCGCTGGCGAGCCGACTGACCCCCTTGCGGCCGAGCGTCGCATGGGCACGGGCGAAGCGTCCGTTCGCAGCTCCTGCGCCGGCAGCCCGGGTCGTCAACCAACGAGTGGAGTGCGCGCTGGAGGTGTCGCGGACCTGACGTCGGAAAGGCGGCGGTCGCCTCGGGACCGCCGCCGCTGGAGCCTTCGCGCTTACGCCCTTACGGTCCGCAGATGACCAAACGGGCGAACCTGTCGCTGTGCCCCGCCCACAAGTCTTCGAAGAGGGATTGCTGGGGCTGCGTTGCCAGGATCTGCGACACGACGTGGTGGGCCTCACTCCGCTTGTCGGTCAGGGACGAGCGGTGCGTTTCGGCGACGACCGCCTGGTACGTTTCGCCGGTTTGGCCGGTGAGAGGGTTGATCGGCGTCACCTGGAGCACCCCTGAGGCCGTGAAGCTCGCCTCGTGGTGGCCCGAGCGATTCGTGTGCACCCGGTGCATCATCTGGATCGGGCCCTCTACCTTGAGGAAATCGAGGGGACCGCTGGCGCAGAACGGCTTGGGGATGATCTGGTTGAACGGGTGCACGAACTCAACGACCTGCCGCGACTGGATGTTCTCCGGGACAAGGGCCACATCGAGGAC
Organism: uncultured Acidobacteriota bacterium; assembly: GCA_964442185.1. Taxonomy (GTDB): domain Bacteria; phylum Acidobacteriota; class Vicinamibacteria; order Fen-336; family Fen-336; genus CADEEV01. Next base: position 3,742 of record CAYTWT010000224.1, on the reverse strand, counting down.
CGATGCGCGACCGTCGTTCGGGATCGGAACCGGGGCGGTCTGGTTCGCGAGGGGCAGGCCCAGGGCCGCGCGAAGCGGCACGGGCAACCCGTTGAATACCTGGTGGCGGATCGTTCGATACGTCGGCGTCGGCGTGATCGCGGGGGTGAGCAAGGGCGACGCCACAAAGCCGCCGCGCACGAGATCGAGCTTCACGATGGCCTCGGCGAACTCCCAGGACAACACCTCGTGATCGGTCGTGCCGGGTATCAAAACCTCGAAGTGGACATTGCCGAGGGTGCGAGGGCCCTCACGGAAGAGGCGCAAGTGGAGGCGCAGCGTGTCGTAGGCGCCGCACTGGAGTTGGATCGCGCTGCCCTGCCAGCGCTCTGCCTCGGCCCAGGCCGTCTGGTGCCGGCCGATCGCGTCGGCCCAGGTGCAGTTGAAGGGAAAGACCGGCGGCAGGCCGAAGGCGGCGCGATTGCCGTCAACGGAGAGGAGCGCCTGGCGCACGTTGCGCGGATCGGCGTCCCCGAGGAACAGGAGGTTGATAGGGTCGCTGGGGGTTCCCGAGAAATCGGTCCCCGTGTAGGGCCAGAGCGTCACGGTGTCGGACCCGAGCGCGAGGCTGACGCGACCCGACGGCGGCGGGGGATCTTGCTCGCCCCAAGCCACCAGCGGCGCGAGCGCAACGACCAATACCAAGACAGGCGCGATCTTCCTCATATTCACCTCCCATTTCAAACGGTTCGCGCGAGTGCAGAGCAACCGTCATGCCGCCGCAGGTGGACGACGTCTCTGTGGCGGCAAGTCGCAGCCCAGCCAGGCCGTTGCGCAGATCCAGAGGTCGAGAGCGGGAGGCGGCGCCTGCCCACTGCCTGCGCACCGCGCCCACGTTGTGCGCGCGACCTTGGTTTGCACGACGGCACCCCACGCGGAACCGCGACCGCCTTCCGAGCGGATGACGATCCTGGATGAAATCACCCGAGCTTCTTGAGCGAGTAGTGCGGCGACGGGGCGGCTCACGGGCACCCGCCCGCGAGCCAGCCCCTCTTGCTTGGCTTGCCTCGCGCGGTCGCACGGCCTGACACTCTGAGCCGTGTCGGGAGGGCGGCGTCGGTGCGTCGTTTTGCTGGTGATCGCGGCGGCGAGCTCGAGCCTGTCGTGTCGGGCCACCGTCCAGTGGCAAGTGCGCCGTCTTGCGAAAAGCAACCCACGAGTCCTGTATTCCGTCGAGACATCGACCAAGGCGGTGGCCCTCACCATCGACGACGGACCCGATCCCATCACGACCCCGGCGATCCTCGACGTGCTCGCGCGCAACGGCGCGCATGCGACGTTCTTCATCATCGCCAGCCGTGTTGCTGGCAGCGAAGGACTGTTGCGGCGCATGCTGGCCCAGGGCCACGAGCTGGGGAATCACCTGATGCGCGACGAACCGAGCATCAAGCTGTCGCCTGTGGAGTTCGAGCAGCAGCTCCTCGACTCTCACGATGTGCTGTCGGAGTTTGCGCCGATGCGATGGTTCCGCCCCGGCTCGGGCAAGTACAACGCGCGCATGCTGGCAACCCTCGAGAAACACGGTTACAGGTGCGCGCTCGGCTCCGTGTATCCCTTCGATCCGCAGATCCGCTGGTCCTGGTTCTCGAGGCGCTTCATCCTGAGCAACGCGCAAGCGGGCTCGGTCGTGATCCTCCACGACTGGGGCTCCAAGGGGAAACGCACGCACAAGACCCTCTCCAAGGTACTCCCGACGCTCCGTGCGCGCGGCTTCCGTGTCGTCACACTGACGGAGCTGGAAGGCCTGCGCAAAGCCACGAAGCCCGACGCCCCAACCATCGATCACCTGGACCCTGGCGACCTCGAGCCCGAGTAGCGCCTTCCCCGAAGCGACAGTCTCCTGTTCTGTGCCCAACGGGTGAGCAGCTGCTCACGCGCTTGGCGGTCAGCCGGCCGGGTTTCGTCGCATTTGCAGGCTTGCCACCCAACACAGCGTTGGCAAGGCAATTGCTCGGTCGTCTGCAAGCGAGTGTTCCACGGCCATTGCCTGAAGACACTGCGCTGCGAAGGAGGATCCGATGCGGAATCCGAGCGGGCGAGCGTGGTCGCTGGTGGCGGTTCTGCTCTGCGCGGCAAGCGCGGCGCCGGCCAACGCCGAGACGCGGGTCGGGATCCAGGCTGGCGCGAGCTTCTCGACGTTTCAGACTTCGCCACAGGAAGAGGGGGTGGATTTCGGCACGAGAACGGGTTTGGTTGCCGGGACAGTGGTCGACCTCGGATTGGGACGTCGCCTCACGTTGCGCCTCGAGCCCGCCTACGCGCAGCGCGGCTCGGAGCTCGTGATTCGCCTGTTTGGCGAAGAGTCGCGGGGAAAGCTGAAGCTGGAATACGTGGAGCTGCCCGTGCTGCTGAGAGTAGGCCTGGGCGGCGGCCGGATCCAGCCGTACCTGATCGGCGGTCCGACGGTGGCCTACAGGCTCAGCGCGAAGACGCAAACGGGAGCCGAGAGCGAGGACGTCAGCGAGTTCTTCCAGCGCTGGGACTTCGGGATTGCGGCCGGAGGCGGCCTGGAGTTTCCCGCTGGCTCGGCGCGCGTCTTCCTCGAAGGCCGCTACAATTTCGGCCTCACGAACACCACCGCAGGTGAAGACGCCGCTGACTTCTCGGCCAAGAACCGAGGCCCGCAGGCCGTGGCCGGCGTGACGTTCGCGGTGGGGCACTGACGTGCCTGGACGACCAGCCGCAAGCGGACCAGGTAATCCGAGGCGGAGGAAGGAGTGCAGTACCACGCGGGTCGAGAGCGCTCTTGTGGCAGTGGCCCTGTCGACGCTGCTCGGATGCGGCGGCGGCTCGTCGGGATCCACATCCCCCTCCCCAATCAGCATCGACAAAGACGGCGACGGTTTCACGGAGGCTGCGGGGGACTGCAACGATCAGAGTGCTGCCGTCAATCCGAGTGGGACGATTGTGGTGCAAGCCTCGTGGGTCAGCCCGGTATGGGATTGCCCACGAGGCTCAGACGACCACGCTGAAGACAAGGACTTCATCCGCGTACGCCTGACCAACAACAAGTGCTCCGCACTCTCCATCACTGATGCCACGGTACAGACTACCGTCCGCGAAGCGCATGGGACGTTCAACTTCCCGGGGGAAACTTGGACATCCGAGCACGTTCCGTTTTCACCGAATAGCGTTGCCATGGGTGTTGGGGGTGACATCCTCGTTGACGGAGACCTCATCTGCACCAACGGCCCAGGCGGGAATGCAAATGCCTACAACGTGTACGAAGCCGAAGTCACGCTGCAGACCTCAGCTGGACCGGTGAAGGCCACCACAACAAACAGACGAACGACGAGATTCCCGTTCGCCAGCGACGCTCCTTCTGGAGTGAGCGGCCTTCAGGGCACACGGCCAGGATTGCCGATGGCGCCGACTCACTAGCGTAGGTCGGCCGCGGTCCGAGCGGGGCTTCCGCAGTGAGGCTCACCGATAGATGGCGCCCACGTTGTGCGCGCGACCTTGGTTTGCACGACGGACCCCACGCGGACCGCCTGATCTGTTGCCGGGGTGGCTTGAGAGGCCGCCTTCCGAGCCGATGAGGATCTCGCATGAAATCGCCCGAGCTTCTCGAATGAAAGCGCGCCCGGAACATAGAGCACGCCAAGCCGCTGGGCAGTTCGCGCAGCGGCTTGGCAAGCGATGAAACGGCCCCATGGGCCGGGCGTCGCGCGGCCAAGCGGGGCAACGGCCATGGCCTGAAGCG
>CAYTWT010000223.1:0-2733 GCA_964442185.1 uncultured Acidobacteriota bacterium | reverse complement strand
TGGAGCAGCGCTTCCTCGACCTGCGCGAGATCCACGACCGGCTACGGATCGCCGCGGGGCGCGGCGCGGACAAGGACACGGACGGCACGACGGTCGCGGAGCTGCGCACCCGGTTCGGAGCGCTGCATAGCGAGGTCTCCGAGGGCCTGAAACGATACGATCGCGCGAAATTGACCCGTCCCGACCAGGACGCGCTGCAGGCGCTGAAGCGCGCCCTCGCGGATGGAACGATTCCAACGCCGGAGCGGCTGGCCTCGAGAGGGCCCCGGCAGACGAAACCCGACTGCTCTTACGATCCGGCCGGGCTCGCCCGGGGCAAGAACGGCCTCTCGGCCCTCAAGGAGCGCATGTACGCCTGCTACAGCGAGGCCGCGCGCCACGTCTCGTTCGAGGGCGGAAGCTACGACCGCCTCACGATCCTGGAGATGGCGGGGCGCGAGGCGAACGCCGAGCGGCGCCGACAGATCTTCCTGGCACTCGAGCCGGTCTTCCGTGGCGTGAACGGCGACAACGGCGCCGCCAGCCCCTATCGCGTGATGCTGCCGCTCTCGGCGGCGCACTGGAAAGCCGAAGGCTCGCCAATCGATCGGAACCTCAAAGCACTCGGCATCCCGCCCGAGAAGCTCGAACCCTGGCTGGTGTCGATCCTCGAGGCGTGGCGCGACGCCACGCAGGGCCAGGAGCTGGAGCCCTGGGACTACGAGTACGCGGGCAACGCCGCCGGACGCGCGCTCGCCAACCAGGTCACGCGCGAGCGCCTGCGGCCGCTGAACGACGCCTTCTATCGCTCGCTCGGCGCCGACGTCCTTGCGCTCAACATCCATTACGACCTCGAGTCGCGCGAGGGCAAGACGGCCGTGGCCTTCACCAACTTCGGCGCGCGGCCGCGGTTCACGAACGGCGCCTGGACTCCGGGCGAGCCATGGATCTTCGCCACCTACGGCGCCGGCGGCCTGAGCAACCTGGGCGAGCTGCTCCACGAGACCGGCCACGCGATCCATATCGCGGCGATTCACACGCGTCCCGCGTTCACCGACTGGCCCGACAGTGACACCTTCACCGAAGCCCTCGCCGACCTGATCGCGCTCGACGCCTACGACGCCGCGTGGCAGAGGAAATACCTCGGCGCCGAGGCGAGCCTTGCGGACAACCTCCGGACGAAGTACTCCAGCATCGTGCTGGACGTCGCCTGGGGCCTGTTCGAGGTGCGCATGCATCGCGATCCCACGGCGGATCCCAACGCCGTCTGGACCGAGCTGACGAGCCGCTATCTCCACGTGCGGCCGCATCCGGAACTGTCCTGGTGGGCGCGCCGCGGCCAGCTCGTCGACTCGCCCGGCTACATGATGAACTACGCGCTCGGCGCGATCATCGTCGCCGACATGCGAGCGAGCTGCCAGGGGCTGCGCGGCTCCTTCACGAACGGCGATCCCGGCTATTACGCATGGCTGACCGAGAAGATCTACCACTTCGGGCTCGAGAAGGGCTCGGGCGACGTGATCCGCGAGTTCCTCGGCCGCACGGCCTCGCCCGACGCCATCATCAAGGACATGCGCCGGACACAGTAGGACGAAGGGGCCAACCCCAGGGGGAGCGCGGTAGAATGGAGCTGTCGGGCCGTGGAGGGTTTGGATCGTGAGGGACCAGGTCGATATTCTCGAGCTCGCCGCTCGTGTTTTTGAGGGCCTATCTCTGAAGGACATCGCCGAGGTCGACGAGATGGCGCTCCGTCGGACGTTCTTCGCTGAGCCGACAACCTTGATTGCTGATGGCTTGAGGGTACAAGATCGACGCTAGGGGACAAGATGAGCACTGCGTACGTCGAAAAGCGCGAAGACGTCTACAGGATCGCAGGTAGCCGTGTGTCTCTCGATTCGATCGTCTATCCCTTTCTCGCCGGGCAATCGGCCGAGAGCATCGCGCAGTCCTTCCCAGTCCTGACGTTGGAGCAGGTGTACGGTGCGATCACCTTCTACCTGGCCCACAGGGAGGAGGTCGATCGGTACCTCGAGGCCCAGGAGCAGGACTACGAGGCGAAGCGAGCAGCGGCCCGGGCTTCCGATCCGATGTTCTACCAGAAGCTGGCGGACGCGAAGAGGCAGACCCCGCTCGCCCGATGATGCGCATCCGCTTCCAGGCGGACGCGGACCTCAACCAGATCATCGTCGCGGCTGTGCTGAGGAGCCTGCCCGAGGCTGACTTCCGTACCGCGATGGGTTGGCGACAAGCTGTGGACTTTCGTCCCGGCCCAGCAGATTGTCGGGGAGTTCCTCGCCACATTCAAGGAGTTCCCGCCGAGCCAGAAGTCGGGCAGCTTCGGCGTGGATCAGGTGCTGCAGCAGCTTTCCGCAGGAGCAGGCGCCGCGAAGTAGGCACTGATGCCGCGCGCCATGCAACGTAAAATAACTCACCGGGCCGCACCCGTCCGATCCGGGTGCGGCCCACCTCGCGGGGCTCGCGGTCGGCCGCATCGTTGGTGCTGAGCACAAGGAAGAGGAATGACCATGACAACCACACACCGCTCAGACGTCCTCGCTGTTGCGCTCGTCTTCTCGGGCGCCTTCGCGACGGTGGCCCAGGCCGCGGATCCCCTGCCGTCCTGGAACGACGGCAAGGCCAAGCAGTCCATCGTTGCCTTCGTGGAGAAGGTCACGAAGCCCGGTGCCGACTTCGTGCCCGTCGCCGAGCGCATCGCCGTATTCGACAACGACGGCACGCTCTGGTGCGAAAAGC
>CAYTWT010000222.1:0-11883 GCA_964442185.1 uncultured Acidobacteriota bacterium | reverse complement strand
GCCAGTCGCTGCGTCGCGCTCCCGGCTTCGCCCTCATAGCCATCGTCACGCTCGGGCTCGGCATCGGCGCCAACACGTCGATGTTCAGCATCCTCAACGGATATATGCTGCGCCCGGCGCCCTATCCCGACGCGGACCTCTTGGACCGCATCTATCGCGCCACTCCCCAGAACCCCGTCGGCGGGATCTCGCCGGCCGACTACCTCGATCTGAAGGCCGAGATGAACGGCTACGGCGAGATCGCGGCGTACGCCGGGTCGGACCTGAGCCTTTCCGAACCCGGCAAGCCGGCCGAGATGGCCGACGGCCTCCGCGTCTCCGCCAATCTCTTCTCCACCCTCGGCGCCAACCCCCGACTCGGCCGCAGCTTCCGTCCCGACGAAGAGATCCTGGGCAACCACCGCGTGCTCATCATCAGTGACCGCTACTGGCAGAATCGCTTCGGGGGCGACGCTCACATCGTCGGCCGCACGGTTCGCGTTGATGGCGAGCCCCACGAGGTCGTCGGCGTGCTGCCGGCTGCCTTCAGCGACTACCGCCATCTGTCCTGGGTGGACGTCTTCCGGCCACTCGGTCTCGACGAAAAGGAAATCCGCGACCGCAGCTCCACCTGGCTCCGCCTCGTCGGGCGTCGCTCGAAGGCGCTCACCCGCGCGCAGGCGGAGGCCTTCGGCGCCAACTTCGGTCGCCGGCTCGCGGCGGAGTTTCCCGCCGCCCACGCCGGAAGCACCTGGCGCACCGTCTCGATCGAGGACAGCTTCATAGACAAGGATGGCCAGGCGATACTCGTCATGCTGGTCGGTCTCTCCAGCTTCGTCTTGCTCATCGCGTGCTCCAACCTCGCGAACCTCCTGCTCGCCCGCACCATGACCCGCGCTCGCGAGTTCGCCCTGCGCTCCGCCCTCGGCGCCTCTCGCGCCCAGATGCTGCGCCCCCTGCTCGTCGAGTCCCTGCTGCTGGCCTTCGCCGGCGGCCTGTGTGCCCTTTTCGTCGCCCTCTGGAGCTTCGACTGGATGGCTGTTGCCAGCGCACAGGACAACTACAACGGTGTCGGAGTCGGTTTCACGCTCGACTGGCACGTGCTCGGTTGGGCGTCCTTCGCCTGTCTCTTCACGGCTCTCGCCTTCGGCGTCGTCCCCGCGCTCTTCGCCCTGCGGCTCGATCTCAATCGGACGCTCAAGAGCGGGTCGCGTGGCGCCACTGGGGATCGCGGCCACCAACGCTTCCGGCAGGTCCTCATCGCGGGCCAATTCGCCCTCGCCATGGTCCTACTCGCCGGCGCCGCCAGCTTCGCGCGCGGACTCCACGAACTCAACAACCGCCGCTACGGGTGGGAGTCCGACCACCTCGTCACCGGAACCCTGCGCCTCCCGACGACCACGTACACGGGCGACAACGAAATCACGGACTTTCAGCGCCTCGCCTTGCAGCGTCTCGAAGCGCTGCCCGGTGTCGCATCCGCCAGCATCTCCTACTCGATGCCCTTCTTCGGACTGGCCGAGGCCCGCAGGTACCTGGTCGCGGGTCGCGACACTCCCGAGCCCGGCCACGAGCCCGCCGCCGTCATCAACGGGGTGAGCTCCCGCTATTTCGAAACCGTCGGCACCCGCGTGCGCAGCGGACGCGTCTTTGGCGAAGGCGACACCCTCGATTCCCCAAGGGTGTTCGTCATCAACGAGGCCATGGCTCGTGGTCTCTTTGGTGACGAAAGCCCGATCGGCCGGCGCGTTGCCCAGGCCGGCGGCAAGAGCATCGAATGGGGAGAGATCGTGGGCGTCGTCGCCGACGTCCAATCGGTCTACCCCGATCGGACCGCGGTGACGTACCAGCTCTACCAACCCATGACCCAGGAGCCCCGGGCCGAAAACGAGATCGCCGTGCGCACCGGCGGGATCGCGCCGGCCGCGCTCGTCGGCGAGATTCGCGCCGCCATGGCGACGCTCGACCCTGACTTGCCGGTGCGCAAGCTCGAGCCCGCCGAGGCCAACATCGCCCGGGCCAACTACCAATGGGGCGTCCTCGGCAGCATCCTCTCCTCCTTGGCCGTGCTCGGGCTCGGCCTGGCCTCGCTGGGCGTCTACGGCGTCATCGCCCGCACCACGGCCCAACGCACCGGCGAATTCGGCATCCGCCTCGCGCTGGGCGCCCAGGCCCGAGACATCACCCGCCTCGTGCTCGCGTCCGGCGCGAAGCTCGCGCTCATCGGCGCCGCTATCGGCCTGCTCGGCGCCTTTGGCATCTCCCGACTCTTCGCGGCGGCCTTCCCCGGCATGCAAACGAGCAATGCTCCCGTCTTGATCGGCGCCACCCTCCTGCTCATCGCAATCGCCCAGCTCGCCGGCTACATCCCCGCGAGATACGCCTCGAGAATCAGCCCCACCGAAGCACTGCGGGCGGAATAGAGCATGGAGGGGAGAGGCTCTGAGGGCTTGCAGGCCGATGCAAGGAGGATACGCGGATGAACTTCAATCTGCCGCTCGGACTGGCCGACGTAGGCTATGGCCTGTGCACGCTGTGGGCGCGAACCGCCACGCCCGAGAAGTTCGGGTCTGAGTCTGATCGCCAAAGCGCTTCTGTAGGGGCTCGCACCGAAGCCCGGCGCCTGTCGTCCTCCCAAGTCCCGGTTCCGGGACGTTGGGCGCCGCGAGCGGACAGGCGGGTGCTGTCATGGAGAGTCCAGGCCTGGGGACAAAGCCCTGCCATGCAGAAGGATGTGGCCAGCGGCAGAGCCTGGCGCGATGTCTGCAAGACGGGTGGGCGGAGCTGAAATGCAATGAACGAGCTTTCCGCCATCCTCCGAGACCTCTGCTTGGCCCTGAAGTCGCTGCGTCGATCTCCCGGCTTCACCTTCATCGCCATCGTCACGCTCGGGCTCGGCATTGGAGCCAATACGGCGGCGTTCAGCCTGGTCAACGAAATCTTTCTGCGGCCGCTGCCCTATCCCGACAGCGATCAGATGGACCGCGTCTATCGAGCGACTCCCCAGAACTCTCGGGGCGGCGTGTCGCCGGCCGACTACCTCGATCTGAAGGCCGAGGTGAGCGGCTACGGGGAAATCGCGGCCTACGCGTTTTCGGACATGAGCCTCTCCGAACCCGGCGAATCCGCGGACATGGCCCGCGGCCTGCGCACCTCCGCCAATCTTTTTTCCACCCTCGGCATCGCGCCGGAGCTCGGCCGCAGCTTCCGTCCCGACGAAGAGGTCCCGGGCAACCATCGCGTCCTCGTCATCAGTCACCGCCTCTGGCAGAACCGCTTCGGGGGTGACGCCCGCATCATCGGCCGCACGGTTCGCGTCGACGGCCAAGCCCACGACGTCGTCGGCGTGCTGCCCGCTACCCTCAACGACTGGCGCCACCTGGGTGTGTTCGACCTCTTCCGGCCCCTCGCTCTCACGGAACAGGAAACCCGCGACCGCAGCACCACCTCGCTCCGCCTCGTCGGGCGTCGCCCGCCCACCCGCACCCGCGCGCAAGCCGAAGCCTTCATCACGAGCTTCGGTCGCCGCCTCGCGGCCGACTTCGCCGCGGTCAACGCCGGAACCACCTGGCGCAGCCTCCCGATCAACGGCAGCGTGGCCCCCGACGTCGTCCCGGCCATGTTCGGCATGCTCACCGGTCTCTCCGGCTTCGTGCTGCTCATCGCCTGCTCCAACCTGGCGAACCTCCTGCTCACCCGCACGATCGCCCGAGCCCGCGAGCTCGCCGTGCGCTCGGCCCTCGGCGCGTCGCGCATGCGGCTCCTGCGCCCGCTGTTCGTCGAGTCGCTGCTGCTGGCGCTGGCCGGCGGCATCTGGGCCCTTTACTTCGCGATGTGGACCAACGACTGGATGAGGCGCTACATGAGGATGTCGTCCTTCGTGGGGGATGACAAAGGCCTCGAGTTCAGCCTCGACTGGCGGGTGCTCGGCTGGGCGCTCGCCGCCTCTGTGTTCACGACCCTCGCCTTCGGCGTCGTCCCCGCGCTCTTCACGCTCCGGCTCGACCCGAACGAGACGCTCAAGAGCGGAGCGCGCGGCACCACCGGAGACCGCGGCCATCAGCGTTTCCGCCAGGCCCTCATCGTCGGCCAGTTCGCCCTCGCCCTGGTCCTTCTCGCGGGCGCCGCCCTCTTCGCGCGCGGCGCCCAGGGCTTGAACGACCGCCAGTACGGTTGGCAGTCCGACCGCCTCGTCACGGGCACCATGCTCCTCCCGACCGCCACCTACCCGGGCGACAAGGAGATCACGGACTTCCAACGCCACGCCCTGGAACGACTCGAAGCTCTGCCCGGCGTCGAATCCGCCAGCCTCGCCTACTCGATGCCCTTCTTCGATCTGGCCGAGCCCCGCAAGTACCTCGTCGCCGGTCGCGACACACCCCAACCCGGGCACGAGCCGGTCGCCGTCGTCAACGGCATCAGCCCCCACTATTTCGAGACACTCGGCACCCGCCTGCTCGACGGACGCAGCTTCGACGGAAGCGAGACACTCACTTCGCCCAAGGTCTTCATCATCAACCAGGCCATGGCCCGTGGTCTTTTTGCCGGCCAAAGTCCTCTCGGCCGGCGCATCGCCCAGGCCGGCGGCAGGACCGTCGAGTGGGGAGAGATCGTCGGCATCGTCGAGGACGTCCGATCGGTCTCCCTGGATATCCCGGTGGCCTACCAGCTCTACCAACCCGTGGCCCAGGAGCCCCGGCGTTCGAGCGAAATCGCCGTGCGCGCCGCCGGTAGCGCGGCGTCCGCGCTCGTCGACAGCATCCGCACCACGATGGCGGGCCTCGACGCGGACCTGGCGGTGCGCACGCTCCAACCGGCCGAGGCCACGATCGCCAGGGCGAAGTACGAATGGGCCATCGTCGGCGAGATGTTGTCCCTGCTTGCCGTGCTCGGGCTCGGCCTGGCGTCCCTGGGCATCTACGGCGTCGTCGCCCGCACCATGGCCCAACGGACCGGCGAGTTCGGCATCCGCATAGCACTGGGAGCCCAGGCCGCAGACATCACCCGCCTCGTGCTCGCTTCCGGAGCAACGCTGGCGCTCATCGGCTCCGCCCTCGGCCTGCTCGGCGCCTTTGGCGTCTCCCGTCTGATCGGGGCGCTCTTCCCGGGCATGCAGACCAACAGTCTTCCCGTGCTGATCGGCGTCACTTTCCTGCTCATCGCGGTCGCCCTGATCGCCTGCTACATGCCCGCGAGATACGCCTCGAGAATCAGCCCTACCGAAGCACTGCGGGCAGAGTAGACGCTCCGCGCGATGCGGGTGTCTTGATGAGCGACGTCGCGGTCGTCGGCGGTGGACCCAGCGGAATGACCGTGGCGCTACTGCTCGCGCGGGCCGGCCACGGCGTCGTTCTCTATGAGGAGGCGCGCGAGCTCGGCGGGCTGTGGGCCGCGAAGCTCGACGAGGATGGCTGCTTCCTGAGCGAGAACTCGTGCAAGGTCTTTCAGTCGACGTACGAGGCGGCGCCGGCGCTGTTTCGCATGCTCGGGACCCGGTGGGAGGCGCACTTCGCGCCGCGTCACGACCTCCGCACGCAGTGGCTCGCACCGTTCCTGGCCGATGCCTCGTTCGCGGATCTGGCGAAGATCGCGTTCGCCTTCGTGCTCCACGCCTCGGGCGTGCGAAAGTACCAGAGCGTTTCGGTGGCCGAATTCCTCGAGACCCACCGCATCGGCGAAGCGTGCCAGTCCTGGATGCGAGCGACCGCGCTCGGCGGAATCGCCGGAACGCTCCGCATGACCATGTGGGAGCTGTTTCACCGTCTGCGAGGCAACCTGGCCTCGGTCTTGTTCGGTGCGAACGCGCCGTTGCACTGGAACGCCCAACCGCCGAACTCCAAAGGCGGATTCGTCACACTCTGGCGCAACGAGCTGCAGCGCCTGGGCGTGGAGCTGCGGGCAGGGTGCGGCGTGACGGCGCTGTCGGGCCCGGACGACGGCGAGCACGAAGGTGTCGGGGTCCAGACCGCGGCCGGTTCGAAATACGTGGCGGACGCGGTGTTCCTGGCCATTCCGCCACCCGCGCTGTCGCGGCTTCTGCTGCACAGCGGCACCGGCGTCGCCGAGGGTTTCGGTCACGACCGCGAGCGCTTGCGAACGATGCTGGCGGAGTCCGTCTACGAGCACCTCGGCATCGCCTGGTTCTTCGATCGCGAACTGCCAGCCGAGCTGCCGCTCGGTGGTCACAATGTCCGGCGGAACTGGTACCCGATCCTCGTCCAGCACTCGCAGTATCGGAACTACTTGCGCGCCCCGGCCGCGACCGTCGTCACCGGGTCGCTGAGTCTCGAAACCGATTTCGTGCACGAGCAGCTCGGCACGCGAGCCCGCGATCACACACCCGAACAGCTCGCGCGGATCCTGTGGGACGACGAACGGCGCGCCGACCCGACGCTACCCGAGCCGATCGGCCATCATGTGTTCGGCTTGTCGAGCGCGACCCAAATCGTGCGGCACGGCCCGTTGCCCATCAAGGCCAGCGCCGCCCCGGTGTACCTGGCGACGAACTTGAACGGCCACTCGCGGTACTTCACGGCCTCCCTCGAGTCTGCGATCCAGTCCGGAGCCGCTGCGGCCGCGGCCTTCGACCCGCGCGTCGAGCGGCTTGCGCGGGAACGATGCGGATGATGGTCCGGTCCCCGAGCCTAACACTCACCTGCGAGGGCCGCGCCGCCTGGCCATCGCGGACCTCGTCAGGTGCATCTCATGGTTGGGCGACCTCGTGGCCCACCCAGCATGGCGGTCGCCCTGCCGTTACGGGGACCCTACCCCTGAACCGCGCCAATCACTACAGTCGCGCCGCCCGTGGCGAACTTGCCGATGTCAGCCACAGCGGCTTGCCCTTCTGGTGAGCCCAGAGTGCTCTGCATCTGGGCTTCTGTGGCGAAGTAGAGCTCCGCCATCCGATAGAACGCCGGCTTGCCACCGTCAGGGGCTCCAGAGAACTTGGTCAGCTCCAGACGCGCGACACCCTGCATCTTCGCCGCCACTGGAAGGTGAGTGGTCGAGTAGTAGCGCTCGAACTCCTCCGCACTTGCGGGATGCCCGTAGAGAACCGTTACCTTCATCATCACATCACCTCCGTTCGATGGCCATTTCCTTCCGCAACCCTGACGGTGACGCCGCGATCGGGGCTTAAGCAGCCGTCGCCGAGGGTAATGAGGAGGGCTCCTGCCCGCATCCCCTTCAGCCGTGTGCCTGAGCGGCAAGGCACGCCGCGAAGTGTCCTCCCACCTCTGGTCACCGTTGCGGGGGCAGACTACTCCCCCCGGCGGGCTGAGGCCCAGGTGCGCGAGGACCTGCTTGATGGCTATCTGGTCGTGGAGGTCGGCCACGAACTTGAACTTCCCCCGCACTTGCGACACGTGAGCAGGTCAGGTCCTCTTCGCCCCGGCGGTCCCCTGTCGCGCAAGGGTGCTCTTCCCCGTCTGGCGCGCACCCGTGAGGACGACAACCGGCGATGAGCGGAGCGCAGCGGCCAAGGGCGCAGCCAGGAGACGGGGTAGATCAGGGACATTACTCATCGTGTGAATGATTATCATTCCATCGATGATGAGTCCGCAACTTGAGCGCCGCGGGCTCGGAACTCGAGCCGCTGTTCTCCCTCCTCCAGCGTCGCCGGGAGGGGCCGCGAGCCAGATCCTTCGCGCTTCGAGGTCGAGAGCGTGTCTCTCCGACTCACTCCTTCTTGGCGGCGTCTGCGGCCGTCTCCTGGTTGCGCGCCTGGCTGAGGATGTTCCGCAAGCCGTAGTCCACCTCGTGACACGCGTACTCGTAGATCGGGCCGTCGCTCCGCACCATGGGAAACGCCACCGTCCACTGTCGCGTCCAGGTCGTCGGGTCGTCGGCCGTGAATCGGTACTCGAGTTGCTGTTCGTCGTTTACGGCATCCGCCTGGCGCGGGCCACGGCGAAGACCTAGGCGCCCCCCCTCGCCAGCTTCCCCTCGAGCCTCGGCCCTGCCTTGGCGGTCGCTGGCGCTACCCTGCCGCATGCCCAGCCTGCTCCCCTGCCCCGTGTGCGGCGAGCGCTTCGAGATGGCGGCCGGCGTTCCACACATCGGAGGGCGCAGACTCGCACGCGGTCTTGTGCTGGGCCTCAGCGAACGCCACCCAGGAGGTGGAGCCCATCCGATCGCTAGTCGTCACCTGGGAACGGCAGGAAGAAGTTCGTTCCGCTAGACCTGTAGACGGCCTGGGGCGCCGGTACTTCGACGAAGCAGCCACTCTCGCGCAACGCGGTCCTCTGATTCGTCGAACGTGCCAATACTTGCGCAAGGTCGCAGGCCTTGGTGCAGCGAAAGACGGTGAAATACTGCTTGCCGTCCACGATCGAGGAGGGGGCGGAAACGAAGTCGTTCTCGTCTACGTCGTTGTTCATCGCTTGGCCTTAGTTGCGCTGGACGAGGTTGTCGAGCTGGAACCCGAGCTCGCCCCTCGCGTCTTCCATCGCCTGCGCATATGTGGCGTCGCTTCAGCCCAGAGCGCGCTAGTCGCGTCACTTGAGCTTGAAGTTCGCGGTATGCATCGATCCATCCTTCAGGATCACGACCAACTGACGGCATGTGCCTGCCCACGCCCTGTTCGATTTCCAGACATAGTTGTATTGGTCGCTGGTGGCATCGTAAGAGAGGCTGCTGCCACCGGCCGTCGCAGTCTGTTCGACGTCATCCAGAGGTGCGCTCGAATCGCAGGTGAGCTTCCGTGAGAGTGGATACCCGCCGAGGAAGATATCCAGGCCCTGGAACCCGCCGAGGCTGAATTTCACAGGGACGCTGCTTCCGGCCTTCACAGAGTTGAACACCGCGCCATTGTCGACCGGCTGGAAGAACCCGGCGAAGTCGTAGTGAATCGGATCCAGGCCCACGACGACGGCGTCATGGTCCGAGGAGCGGAACTCATTCGGCTCGTACAGTGCGTCCTGTGCGGGTGGCTTGAAGCTCGTGTCGTAATCCAGGACGTCTGGCTCATCGGAGTTGATGTGCCAATCTGCGGCACCGGTCACCTGAGGCAAGATGCTGGCGTTGGCCAGCGAATGGTCGAGAGAGCCAGCCTGCCCATCGAAAGTGAAGGAGTAGGCATAGGGTCCCTGGAAGTGTGAGTTCAAGTCGGTGTAATCGTCGCGGGTGCCGACGGTGTCATCCGAGCCAGCCTTGATCCAGTAGATTGGGTCTTCCTGTGCGTACGAGTTGAGGTCGCCCATGATCAGGAAGTCCGCGTCGCCGCTTCCAGTTGGGTCCGTCGCCAGCCAATCCACCAACGCTTGAGCAGCCAATGTCCGAGCTACGTTGCAGTTACCCTGACCATCGCCCGTGTCCGGGTCCCCGATGTCGACGCAGTCCGAACCCTTGGACTTGAGGTGATTGACCACGACCGTGAAGCGAGCGCCATTGGACAGATCCTGGAAGGTCTGGGCCAACGCGGGCCGGCTCTTCGTGTCGATGAAGCGCGGGTCATCGCTGGAATCGAGAGTTTGGAAGTCGCCGAGCGGAACGACGCGGGAAGGCCTGTAGATGAGGCCCACGCGGATCGCATCGATTCCGATCGTGTCCGTGTCGATGGAGGCATATCCCGGCAGGCCGGCAACGATTTCGGCCAGCGGATCCACACCCGTCGTGTTCTCCAGCTCGTTGAGTCCGATCACATCAGCATCCAGACCGGCCAGGGCGACGAGGAGCTTGTCACGCTGGCGCGTGAACTCGTCGGGCTGGTCAGCGTCGGCGCCTCGGCATTCGAGGTTCTCCAACGGACCGCACTTGTTGTCCAACGGGTCGCCCGTGGGATAGTCGAGCGTGACGAAGAAGTTGAGCGTGTTCATCGCGGCAACGCGCAGACTGCCGCCGACCGGTTCGGGCGAATCCGGTCGTGGGTTGACCGCAACGTATTCTGCCGGTCCCGTCGGGAAGACTCGATACAGGCTGAAATCGAAACCGAGGACGCCCACCGTGTTTTCCACGGTGTCACCGCCACGGAAGCGATTGCTCAACGAGAAGGGATCGCCGTTCGGGTGGCGTAGAGAGACCGGGTTCTGTGCGCTCACGGCATCGTCCAGGGTGATGCGACGCAGGCTGTTGGCCAGGGTCCGGGCATTCGCCGGAGCCCCCGGTTCATCGATGGCCGTGCCGGTGAAGGGGCGAGTCTCGCCATCGAGGGGCAGGGCGATCACGATTTCGCCAAAGCGGTCGTAGTTGAAATATTCGGCAATCACCAGCGCCTGAGGGAAGCGAACGAGCATGCCCTCGAAGCGCTCCCGGTCGTTTGGATCCGCGAAGGGCATCTCGACATCGGTCGCGGGCACGGATCCGCTACCGCACTGAACGACATTTGCCGCGGGCACCGCCGACGTATTGCTGTTCGTACCGTTCAGCGTGGTCTGGCCGAAGCGTTCGCGGGCGAAGCCGGTCACGCGCACCACTTGCCCCGCGCCGACGAGGTTGGAACTGCCAGTGAACACGAAGATGCCATCGGATGTGGCCGCATCGCCATCGCCAGCGAGGTCCTGAAGGTAGAAGCCTTGCTGGCTGGCAGTCCCTTCGTAGTCACCAACCACAACGCCCTTTGTCGTGACGGTGCCAGGAATCGGGGTGGTAAGTCCGCTGCCCTGGATCGTGTAGATGGGCGTAAACGGCGTGCCACAGACGTCGAAGGGCGAGAACCCAACGATGAAGTTGAAGACCATGTTGTCAGGCGGGTCGTTTCCATCCTGATCGCTGACCTGACTGGCGAGTACGGTCAGCGTGCAGGCTTCACCGTGTGCAAGCGTCACGCCCGGGTCGAGGGCAAAGGTAGTGGGTCCGCCACTGAAGGTCGCGGCAACGCTTGGACCACTCACCGAGCAGGACAGTTGGAACCAGGAACTGGTTACGTTGACCGGTTCGCTGAAGGTAACGGAGAGATTGGCATTGATCGGGAAGTCCGTAGCTCCGTTGACGGGAAAAGTGCTCGCGACTTCGGGTGCGGCATCCGGGGCAAGACAGGCGTTGAGCGGGGACGCGGTATTGCGCGGAGTTGGCGCGCTTGCCGCAAAATCAGAGGCATTGTTGTCGGTTTCCGTACAACCGTTGGCAAGACGCAAAGCCGCCGTCGTGTTGCTCAAAGTAGGAGCTGCGGCTCCTTCATAGAAATTCGCCGTGCCATAGCCAATGAGGTCCTTGATAAGCGCCAGTTGCGCCGCCGAACAGGGTTGACCCACACTTCCGTTGCAAGCCAACCCTGTCGTCGAATTGACAAGAGCCACCTTGCCGCCCGTCGCACTCATGTTTACTGTTCCGGTCGCATCAGGAGTTGGCAACGAGGCCCCGGTCGCTCCACCAGATTGCTGCACCAGGTAGTACTGACCCGGCGCAAGAGATCCCGATAGGCTGGTGACAAGGTTGGCACCGAAGTTACCGGTGCCAGTGGCGCTGGCATACTGCACCGACATACCACTCAACGAAGCGGTCGTCGTGCCTCGGTTGAACAACTCGATGAAGTCATTCCGGTAAGGCGCACCAGCGTTCCCGCCACCGCCATAGACCTGGCTAATGACGATATCGGGTGAAGCGGCCTGCAGGCTTCGTGCCGGCACGAGCATCAGCACCAACGCTAGAACAGCTGTTGCCGAGAATGCCTTCGAAAGAGTCTTGCTCACCTGGTTCGCTCCCGAGTAGCCGCGAATTGCGTGTAGAGAGAGTCTTGACCTCATCGAGGACCGCGACGCGCCGGTCATGACCCCGGCGAAGGACTTGAACAGCTGAATGGCCGCTTTGCAGCCGAGTATATGGTCTGACCGCACCCGGTCAAGTTCTTTCTTGGGTAGGCGTCATGGCGCGAGAGGCGTTCCCTCCCGGGCTGAGTCTGCGCCCTTGCCTCCCTCGGGCATGAACAGCTCGGCGGCCGCGGAGCGTTGGGGTGTCGGCCGAGCAGCA
>CAYTWT010000221.1:0-16438 GCA_964442185.1 uncultured Acidobacteriota bacterium | reverse complement strand
CGCAGGGCGAGCGAGTTGGCGAGGGCCATGTGACCGTCGAGCCGGCTGACGAAGACCGGATGCTCCGGGGTGAGGGCGTCGATGAGTTGCCGGGTCGGCAGCGCCTTCGATGGCCACGCTTCGTGATCCCAGTTCCCCTGCAGGATCCAGGCGCCCTTCGGCAGCGTCTTCGCGAAATCGCCGAGGCGGTTCGCGAAATCCGCCTCGTCATGCGCCGGGCGCAGGTCGACCGAGAGCAGCCCGAAGCCTCCGTCGAGGAAGTGCACGTGGGCGTCGTTGAACCCGGGGACCACGAGCCGCCCCCTGAGATCCACGACCCGCGTCAGCGGTCCGACCAGACGCCGGACCGAGGCATCGTCGCCGACGGCCAGCACCCGCTCGCCGCTGATCGCGATCGCGGTTCCCTCCGGCAGGTCCTTCCCTGGCCAGACGCGGCCTCCCACCAGGACCAGATCGGCGGATAGCAAGGCGGCAGTCATCAGGGTCATAGCACCTTCAGGATCACCAGCGTCATGTCGTCGTGTTGCGCTTCTTCGCCCACGAAAGTGCGGATCTCGGCCAGGATGCGCTCCTTCAGCTCTTCCATCGACAGCAGCTCGCTCTGTTCCAGGATCTCGCGCAGGCGCTGCTCGCCGAAGAGCTCGGCCCGGCCGTTCATCGCCTCTGACAACCCGTCCGTGAAGAAGAAGAAGATGTCGCCCGAGTCGAGCGGGGCTTCCGCTTCCTCGAGGATCTGCTCGAAGCGCGCGCCCCGATCGAGCCCCAGGCCGAGGCCTTCCGGCGTCAGCACCTTGGTTCGGCCAGTCTTCGCCTCGAGATGCAGGATCGGGTTGTGACCCGCCCGGGCGTAGCGCATGCTGCGGGCTCCGACGTCGACGATGGCGTAGGTCATCGTCACGAACGAGCGCGAGTCCAAATGGGCCGCGAGGATCTTGTTCGCCTCGACCAGCAACTGGGCCGGCGAGTCGTAGATGCGCGAGAGCGAAAGCACCAGGCCCTTGAGCTCCGCCATGTAGAGCGCGGCCGAGGTGCCCTTGCCCGAGACATCGGCGATCAGCACCCCGAGCCGGGTCGCCGAGAGCGGCAGCAGATCGTAGTAGTCGCCTCCCACCTCGGCCGCGGGCAAGCACAGCGCCGCGATGCGCAACCCCGGCAGGCTCACGGCGCCCTGCGCTGGCAACAGGCTCATCTGGATCTGGCGGGCGATCCGCAGCTCCTCTTCGAGACGCTCCTTGTCCGCCCGCTGCCGGAGCAGGTCCTCGATGCCGCGGGCCATGACGTTGAAGTGCTCGGCGAGCTCGCCGAGCTGGTCTTTGCTGTGGACCTTGATCTCGTGGGCGAAGTCGCCTTGGCGCAGCCGGTCCGTGCCCACGGACAGCGCATGGATGCCGCGGGTGATCGAGCGCGCGAGCAGCAGGCCCAGCAACAGCGCGATCGCATAGACCACGAGGAAGATCACGCCGACGATCGCGAGCGCCTTCACCAGCAGGTCGGCCATGTTGAGCCCGCCGCTGGAGAGGTGGCGAATCAGGTCGAGAGGCTGATAGCCGAATGCCATCGAGGTGCTCTCGCGCTCTCCGGTTTCCCAGATCACGCGTTCGGGTGTGGCCACGAAGGCCATGCCCTTGACCTCGAGGCTGCCCTCGAGCTTGGCCGCGTCGGCGTCGCTGATGTTGATCTCGACCCCGTCGCGGCCCGTCTTGACCGTGCCGCCGACGCTCAGGAGCCGGATGCCCGTGCGCCTCTCGAACTCCGCGAAGGTCTTCGAGTCGAGCGGGATCTCCAGCAGCAGGAAGCCGTCCTTCGAGGTGCGCACGCTGCGGATCACGGCGGCGTCCCCTACCTTGACCAGGCCGGCGAAGCCGGGCGCGTGGATCCAGGCCGGGAGCGCTTCGGGTAGCACGGCCGAGCCGCGGAGCCGCACGCCTCGACGCATCAGCACGTAGCCGACGCCGGGGTGGATCCCGGACGCCACCTGGAGGGGCGCTATGAGCGCCGCTTCCGGGTCGCCGTCCGCCGAGGCGGCGAGCGCCGCCAGCGCCGTGCGGTTCGCGGCCTCGAGCGACACCGCCACCCGCTCCACCTCGGTCGTCACCATGTGCGAGCCGATCAGCCCGGTGAGCAGCAGGCCCGCCAGGGCGAACAGCAGGGCCAGCAGGACGATCGGAACCACGGCGATGAAAAGGTAGGAGACGAGCAGCTTGGTGCGGATCCGCCAGAGCAGCCGGCGTAGTGCATGGCGGCCGAAGCGCCAGGCGCCCCAGGCGGCGTAGAGCCAGAGCACGATGCCCGCCGCTGCGGCGGGCCCGTCGAGAAACGACGCGCCCAAAGCCGAAAGCGTCCAGGCGGCGAGCGCCACGAGCAGGATTCGGCCACGCCAGGTCGAGAGCAGGAAGCGCCGGGCGCGCCCGGCGAGACCGTCAGCCTTCGGCTTCTGTGGAGCAGGAAGCTGATAGGGCTGCATCGGAACTGGAACTATAGCATTGACACCCTGGAAGCTCGTGGGCTAGCTTCATCGTCTGATGTGGTTGCTCGCGCTCGTCGTGATGGCAGTGCCACCGCCCGACCTGACAGCCGTCGGCGTGGTGCTGAGCCCTCGGCCCGAGGCGAGCGTGGCGCTGCTGCGTTCGGCGGGCCGCAGCCGGGTCGCGCGCGTCGGGGAGGCGGCGTTCGGGGGCCGCGTCGTCGCGGTCGAGGTCAACCGGATCGTTCTCGACTTCGATGGCCGACGCGTCGATCTCGCCTTGCCCGGGGCTCTGCCGGACGTGGCGCCTGCGCAAAGGGCCACAGTCGCGGTCGAGGCGGCCGCGGCTCCGCCGCTCGAGCGCACCTTGCCGCGCTTCGACGTCGAGAAGCGCCTCGCAGCCGAGCTTCCGCGCATCCTCGCAGAAACCGCGCTCAGCCCAGTCAGCGAAGGCGGCCGTGTCGTCGGCCTCAGACTGGTACGCTTGGCGGAGGGCACGCTGCTGAGCGAGGTCGGCCTGCGCCCCGGCGACGTGCTGATCCAGATCAACGACACCGCCACCGACAGCCTGGCCGCGCTGATGGCCCTCTGGCCGCGCCTCCAGGGCGCGACCGAGCTGCGGGCCAGCGTGCTGCGCGACGGGCAGAGCGTCTCGCTCTCGCTCGGCTTGCGCTGACGGAGACCGCGGATTGAAGCGGCTCGCCCTCTGCCTCGCACTGCTTCTCGCCTCCCCTCCCGGAGCCTTCGCCTGGGGCTTTGGGGCCCACCGCTCCCTCAACCGCCGGGCGATCGAGACACTGCCCGCTCCACTGGCGGCGTTGTTCGCGGCCAACGCCGACTACGTGGCCGAACACTCGATCGACCCGGACCTGTGGCGCGCGGCCGGCCAGGCCGGCGAGGATCCAAACCACTTCCTCGACATGGACGCCTTCGGCGCCTACCCCTTCGAGATCCCGATCCTGGAGGCCGAGCACCTCAAGAAGCACGGCGCCGACGCCCTGAGCCGAGGCCGTCTGCCCTGGCGCGTGGCCGAGGCGTATCAAGAGCTCGCCTCTGCCTTCCGCGACCACGATCCGGCCCGGATCCTCGCCCGGGCCGCGACCCTGGGGCACTACGTCGGCGACGCGCATGTCCCGTTGCACGCGATTCTCAACTACGACGGACAGCTCACCGGCCAGAAGGGCCTGCACGCCCGCTGGGAAGGCGAGCTCTTCGAACGCTTCGAACGGCAGTTCGACCGGCGCATCCATCCGTCTACGGCCCGCGCCGAGTTCGACCCCGTCGCGCTGAGCTTCGAGGCGCTGCGCGAGTCTTATCAGGCTTCGATGCCCGCCCTGGCCTCCGACCGGGAGTCGGCCGGGCCGCTGGATTTCGCCGACACGCCGGAAAACGACCGCTACGATGATCGCTACTACTCGCGGCTCTACGAACGCGAGGGCGGGCGCCTGGCCGGCCGCCTGCAGCAGGCCGTGCAACGCGTGGGGTCGCTGTGGCTCGGCGCGTGGCAGGAGGCCGGCCAGCCCGCGCTGCCGGCGTTCCGTTTCCCCTATGTGCGCCGGGGAGCCAAGCTCGTCCTCGTCAGCCTCGATGGCTCCGCGGCGCCGAGCCTGGACGACGCCGTGGCGCGCGGCTTGATGCCGAACCTGGCCGCGATTCGCAAAGCGGGCACGACGGGTCGAGCACTGACGAGCCTGCCGGCGAAGACGCCGGCGGGCCACGCCACACTGTTCACGGGCGCCTGGCCGGACCGGAACGGCATCGCCGGCATCGACATGCCGAGCCCGGGCGCTTCGATTGTCACGGCTCGCAGCGGCTTCACCTCGGAGATGCTGACGGCGGAGCCAATCTGGGTGAGCGCCGCGCGTCAGGGGCTCGACGTCGCCGTCGTCAGCGGCACTCAGCTCTATCCGTTCCGCCCGTACCTCGAAGACAAGCGCTTCGGCGGCAATTTCGGCTGGCAGCTCACGCTCTTCGACGGCTATCAGAGCCGTCAGTCGCCGAGCGCCGTGTTCCGCGGCGAAGGGCTCCAAATGAGACCGGCGGTCGGCTGGCACGGGGCGCTCCCGGCCCACGTCGGCCTGGCCCGCGACTTCGATTTGATGATCGCGGGATCTCGGGTGGACGGCCTCGTCTATGACGACCCGGCCGATCCAGTCTCCGGCTTCGACACCGTCTATCTTGCGACCGACAAGCGGATCGGCGCGGGAATCGTGCTGAAGCCTCGCGAGCCTGGCGATCCGGCCAACTTCGGCAAGCTGTCCGTGCGACTGCGGGAAGGCGAGCTCAGCCTCCATTTCCGGCTGTTCTCCTTGTCGCCCGACGGCTTGGACCTGCTGCTGTATCTCGCCGAGGTCGGGGTCCTGAGAAGCAATCGGCCGCTGGCCGAGACCGCTGCCCGGAAGGCCTCGGGTGGTTTCGTCGGCAACGCCGCGCACGACCTGTATCAGGACGGCGAGCTGGGTCCACCGCTCTGGAAGGGCGGCGACGGCACCGCCGAGCAGCGCTACCTGGAGACCGTGCGCTTCGTGACTTCGGAATTCTCCTCGCTCATGGACTTCGGGTTCGAGCGGACGCGCTGGGATGTGCTGATCGGGTATCTGCCGTTTCCCGACGAGTTCTTCCACTTGTGGTACGGCCGGCTCGACACCAGCCTGCCCAGCTACGACCCGGCGCTCGCGGCTCGCCTGCGCCCGTTCTTCGACCAGGGGCTCGAGGTCGTGGACGGCTTCCTCGGGCGGATCCGCGAGAAGAGCGGTGAGGCGATCGTCGCCGTCGCGAGCGATCACGGCCAGATCGGCGTGGATCGGATCGTCCAGTTCAACGTGGCGCTTCAGAGGGCCGGCCTGCTGGCGCTCTCCCGCGACGGTAGTATCGACCTGTTCCGGACGAAGGCGCTCTACTTCCCAGGCAACTCCGGCTACTTCCTCGTGAATCGCAGCGGCCGCGACCAGGGCAGCGTGACGCCCGAACGGGAACCGGAGGTGCTGGAGCAGCTGAAGACGACGCTCCGCGCCCTCGCGGATCCCGTGACGGGCGACCCGATCGTCACGGCCATCTTCGACCCCAGACTCGGTGTCCACGAGCCGGCGCTCGGTGGAGCGCATGGCGGCGACCTCTACGTCGACCTGGCCCCCGGCTACTACTCGTCGGCCGCGCTACACGGCGACGTGGTCGTGTCGAAAGACGCGGCCGGCGAGCATCTCTATGGACCCGAGCGGGCGTCGATGCGGGCGGCCTTCGCGATCGCCGGCCCGGGAGTCGCCGCGGGCGTCGACCTCGGCGAGATCCGCCAGATCGACATCGCGCCGACGCTCTCGGCCCTGCTGGGAATCGAGCCGCCTGCTCAGGCTGTCGGAGTCGTGCTCGAAAAGGCGCTCGCATCGCAGCTGAGCGCCTTGACGCAGCGCGGTAAACCGGACGCGCCGTAGTCAACTCGCGGGGGTATGGGACCGCGGATACGCTACCATAGCGGGTCTTGGCCTCTTCGCGCGATGAACTGACTTCGGACGAGGTCCTGCGCCAGCAGTCCCTCGCTGTCCACGCTTCGATGGACGGGATGGCGATCCTCGATGCGCAGGGCAACTACGTCTTCCTGAACGAAGCGCACGCCCGCGTCTACGGCTACGAGCGCCCCGACGAGCTCGTCGGCCGCAGCTGGCGCGTCCTGTACGGACCCGAGGAACAGCGCCGCCTCGAAACCGAGGTCATGCCCCGCGTCAGGCGCGAAGGCCACTGGCGCGGCGAAGCCGAGGGCCGACGCCGCGACGCCTCGCTCTTCCCCCAGGAGATCTCGCTCACAGCCATCGAGGGCGGCGGTCTCGTGTGCGTGGTGCGCGACATCTCAGAACGCAGGCGCGCGGAGAAGCTGCAGTCGGCGTTCTACCGCATCGCCGAGGCCACGGAGACCGTGCAGGACATGCTCTCGCTCTACGCCACGATCCACGCCATCGTCGGCGAGTTCATGTACGCGCGGAACCTCTACATCGCGATCTACGACGAGGAGAGCGACATGCTCGCCTTCCCCTACAACGTCGAGGAGGTCGACGACGGCCTGCCGCTCGTGAGGAGGCCGCTGCGGGGCTTGACCGAGTACGTGCTCAGGACCGGCGAGCCGCTCTTGGCGCCGCCCGCCGAGTTCACCCGCCTCGTCGAAGCCGGCGAGGTGGAACCGCTCGGCGAGCCCTCGATCGACTGGCTGGGCGTGCCGCTCAAGCGCGGCGACACGACCTTCGGCGTGCTCGCGATCCAGAGCTACACCGAGGCCATCCGCTACACCGAGGCGGACCGCGAGCTGCTCACGTTCGTCTCGCGCCAGGTCGCCTCGGCGATCGATCGCAAGCGCGCGGCCGATGCGCTGCGCGAGAGCGAGGCAAAGTTCCGCACCCTCGCCGACACGGCGCAGGCGGCGATCTTCATCTACCAGGGCGATCAGTTCCGCTACGCGAACGCGGCCACCGCGGCAATCAGCGGCTACTCGCGCGAGGAGTTCCTGAAGCTGCCCTCGTTCTGGGAGATCTTCCACCCGGAGTCGATCGAGGAGGTTAAACGCCGCGCTCTCGCCGCTCAGCGCGGTGAGAGCGTGCCGAGCCGCTACGAGGTGAAGATCATCCGCAAGGACGGCGAGGAGCGCTGGCTCGACTACTCGGCCGGTGTCATCGAGTTCGGCGCGATGCCCGCGGTGATGGGCACCGCCTTCGACGTGACCGAGCGCAAGCGCGCCGAGGCGCAGATCACCAGCCTCGCCTATCACGACACGCTGACCGGCCTGCCGAACCGGCTGCTGTTCGCCGACCGGCTCGCGCTGGCGATGGCCCAGGCCCACCGCCGCGGCCGGCGCCTGGGCGTGTTGTTCCTGGACGTCGACCGCTTCAAGGTCATCAACGATTCGCTCGGCCACAGCGTCGGTGACCGCCTCCTGAAGGCCCTGGCGCGGCGCCTCGCAGGCACGGTGCGCGACGAGGACACGGTGGCGCGGCTGGGCGGCGACGAGTTCATCCTGTTGCTGCCCGACGCCAGCGAGGCCGCAGACGTGGTCAACGTCGCCGAGAAGATCCTCGAATCGGTGCGCAAACCGGTCCGCATCGACGAGTCCGAGTTGTTCGTGACCGCGAGCATCGGCATCAGCCTCTACCCCGACGACGGGACCGATCCCGAGGCGCTCGTGAAGAACGCCGACACGGCGATGTATCGCGCCAAGGAGCAGGGCCGCGACAACGTCTCGGTCTACGCGGCGGCCATGAATGCCACCGCGCTCCAACGCCTCGAGATGGAGAACGGCTTCCGAAAGGCGATCGCCCGCGACGAGCTGGTCGTCTATTACCAGGCGATCCTCGAGCTTTCGAGCAGCCGGCCGGTCGGCGTCGAGGCCCTGCTGCGCTGGAGCCGCCCCGAAGCGGGGCTCGTCTCGCCCCTCGACTTCATCCCGATGGCCGAGGCGACCGGGCTCATCCTCTCGATCGGACCGTGGCTCTTCAAGACGGCCTGCGCCCAGGTTCGGCAGTGGCAGAAGCGCCTGCGTCCGGAGTTGCGGCTCGCCATCAACCTGTCCGGCCGGCAGTTCCAGCAACCCGACCTGGGCAGGCAGGTGCTCGCGGCCGCGAAGGCCACGGGCTTTCCGATGTCCTGCCTCGATCTCGAGATCACCGAGAGCTACGCGATGCAGAACGCGGACGCCACGATCCGCACGCTGCGCGAGCTGAAGGCCCTGGGCATCGGGATCTCGATCGACGACTTCGGCATCGGCTACTCGTCGCTCAGCTACCTGAAGCGTTTCCCGATCGACACGCTCAAGATCGACCGCTCCTTCGTCCGCGACATCGCGGAGGATCCCGACGACGCCGCGATCGTGACCGCGGTGATCGCGATGGCGCACAGCCTGAAGCTCAAGGTGGTGGCCGAGGGTGTCGAGACAGAGGCGCAGCGGGCCTTCCTGCTCGGCTGTGGCTGCGACCTCGTGCAGGGCTTCCTGTTCGCGCCGCCGCTGCCGGCCGCGGAGTGCGAGAAGCTGCTGCGTTGACCGGGGCCGCGGGCCCCGGATATCCTGCGATCTTGGGGAGAGCATGAGCTTCGCGACGGATTGCATCCACGCCGGACAGGAGCCGGACCCAACCACCGGCGCCATCATCACGCCGATCTACCAGACCTCCACCTACGTCCAGGAAGGCATCGGCAAGCACAAGGGCTACGAATACGCGCGCACCCACAACCTGACCCGGCGCACGCTCGAGAAGAACCTCGCGACGCTGGAGGGCGGGAGCGATGCGTACTGCTTCGCCTCGGGCCTCGCGGCTACCCAGGCCGTGATCAGCCTGCTCAAGCAGGGCGAGCGCGTGGTCGTGTCCGACAACGTGTACGGTGGAACCTGGCGGCTCTTCACCAAGATCCTCTCGCGTTACGGGATCCTCTTCGACTTCATCGACGCGAGCGACGCCGCGGCCTTCGACGCCCGGGCTGGCGACTTCGCGCTGCTTTGGATCGAGACGCCGACCAACCCCTTGATGAAGGTCTGCGACATCGCCGCGCTGGCGGCGGTGGCGAGGAAACGGGGCGGCGTCTTCGTCGTCGACAACACTTTCATGAGCCCGTTCTTCCAGCGGCCGCTGGCGCTGGGCGCTGACATCGTCGTGCACTCGACGACGAAATTCCTGAACGGCCACTCCGACAGCATCGGGGGCGTCGCGATCGTCAAGGACGCCGCCCACGCCGACTGGCTGCGCTACGTGCAGAACGCGGCCGGAGCGATCCTGTCGCCCTTCGACGCATGGCTCGTGCTGCGTGGCACCAAGACGCTGGCGCTGCGGATGCCCAGGCACGAGGAGAACGGCCGCCAGGTCGCGCATTTCCTCCGCCAGCAAGACAAGGTACAGAGGGTCTACTGGCCCGGGTTCCCGGACCATCCGGGCCACGAGCTCCAGAAGCGCCAGGCCACCGGCTTCGGCGCCTTGATCAGCTTCGAACTCGGCTCGCGTGAGGCGGCTGACCGCCTGCTGCGCAAGCTTCGGCTGTGCTCGCTCGGCGAGAGCCTGGGCGGCATCGAGACGCTGATCTCGCACCCGGCAAGCATGACCCACGCGGGCTACTCCCAGCCCGAGCGCGATGCCCTCGGCATCGGCGACAACCTGGTCCGGATCAGCGTCGGCTGCGAGGATGCCTCCGATCTGATCGCGGATTTATCGCAAGCCCTGGCTGCGGTCTGATCCGGGCTCCGCCAGCCATGCCTCGCGACCTCGAGGGCATCCTCGCCCACCTCGACGGCACCCGCGGACGCCTGCTGGCGTCGGTCACGGACCTTTCGCCAGAGGCATTCGCACGGCGACCCGCCGCCAACCAATGGTCCGCAGCGGAGGTTCTTGACCACCTTGCGATCCTCGAGGCTTCGCTCGTGCCGCTGTTCCGCGACCTCGTGGAGGGGCGGCGCAGGCCCAGGATCCGGCTCTTCGACCGCCTGAGGCGTCTGCCGCCTTCGCTGACCGTCTACAGGTTCCTGAAGGGCCGTGCTCCGAAGCGAGTCGAACCCGGCGCCGTGCAGCCGCGGGATTCGCTGCTCGCGCGCCTCACAGATTCGCGCGCGGCCCTGCGCGCGCTGATCGAAGACAGTCGTGATCGCGACCTGTCGGGCCTGGCCTGGGTCCACTTCGTCTTCGGCGCGCTCAGCCTGGACGACTGGTTCTACTTCATCGGCTACCACGAGGAGCGCCACCGCCGCCAGATCCTGGAAATCAGGAGGACGCTCCGGTCGTAGCGCTACTTCCCGACGGTTTCCGTGAGCCAGGCCAGATACGGGGCGTGGCCAGCGACGACAGGCAGCGCGATGACCTCCGGCAGCTCGTAGCTGTGCAGCGCTACGATCGCTTCGCGCAAGGCCTCGAAGCGTTCCTCGCTCGTCTTCATGACCAGCAGGATCTCCTCGGTCTTTTCCACCTCCCCCCGCCACCTGTAGATCGACGTCATGGCCGGCAGAATGTTGACGCAGGCCGCGAGACCACGGTCGACGACCTCGCGCGCGATCCACTCCGCGTCCTCAGGCTTGCCAACGGTCGAGAGCACGACGAGCGCCTTCACTTGCCATCCCACGCGAGCAGCGCCTTCCACTGCGCGCCGCTGAGCGGAACGACCGACAGGCGACCCTGGCGGACGAGCGGACTCTCGGCGAAAGCCTGCCGCGCCTTGAGCTCGGCCAGCGCGACCGGCCGAGCCAGGCGGCCCTTCGGCTTCAGCTCGACGACGACGAGGCGCGGATCGCCCGCCTGCGGGTCGGGATAGGCCGCTTTCGTCACCTCGGCCAGGCCCACCGCCGCCTTCTCGTCGCCCGTGTGGTAAATGACGACGCCGTCGCCTCGCTTCATGGCGCGCAGATTCCTGAGCGCGAGCGGGTTCGTGACGCCGTCCCAGACCGCGCGCCCGTCTCGCTCCAGGTCGTCGTAGCTGTAGCTGCCCGACTCCGTCTTCAAGAGCCACATCCTCGAGAGGCCTCCTCCCGCCACGACCGAATCATAGCCCGAGGCGATGCGGCGGGGCCGAAAACCTCGGCGGCGGGGCCGAAAGCCCTTGACAGCCCCCGCTTGCTTTCGTATTCTTACAGCACTTTTTGTTCAAAGTACTGTAAGACAGAATGACAAGCGCGGCGGTTATTCGGCGTCGGGTTCGCGAGCGGCTCGCAGCGCAGCACACGCTCGTGGTCGATCTGCTTCGGCTCCGCGAGCAGATCACCGGCTCGGTCTTCGCCCGCTATGGCGAGTGCGGCAAGCAGAACTGCGCGTGCCGCCAGGGCAAGAAGCATGGCCCTTACTACGTGCTCTCGACCCGCAGCGCCGGGAAGGGCGCCTTCGCCTATCTCGACGCCGAGCGCGCCGAGGAAGCGAAGGCCCTCGTGTTGCGTTCGCAGGAATTCCGCAGCGGCCTCAAGGAGCTTCGACAGCTGAACCTGGAGATTGTGACTCTCTTGCGACGCTACCAGGCCGCCATGTCGAGACAGGGCGGCCGCAAGTTAGGAGTAAGCCTGCATGCGTAGAAGAGTATTTTATTCAAATGTGATAGGCTCTTATGGGATTTTCTTAAAGTATTGGATCAAATGAATTCCGGGCGCGACCCAAAGCAGGGAGACGCCAGCCTTCGCCGCAAGGCGGGGGCCGTCGCTTCGCTGCTCGCGCTGATCGCGCTTCTCGTCGGATCCTTTTTCGGCGATCGCGGCGTGCTCCAGCTGATCGCCCAGCGCAAGAAAGCCGACATTCTCCAGCAGCAGCTCCAGGACTTGCGCGCGGAGAACCTTCGCCTCGCCGAAGAGATCGCCGCACTGCACAGCGACCCGCGAGCGATCGAGCGTCTCGCCCGGGAAGAGCTCGGTCTCGCCCGCCCGGGCGAGATCGTGTTCATCCTCAGAGAGGACCAAGGCCCCGCACGCCCTTGACCAGAGCGGAAATTCTATTGACAGCTTCCCGGAAAAGGCATGTAGAATGGCGCGCACTTTTGGAAAAGCCCAAGATTCGTTGAACCAACCCGGAAGACACGAGACTTAGGAGGAATCACTCGATGGCAAAGGCGATGAGCAAGTCGAAGATCGTGGCGGCGCTGGCTGAGAAGACGGCGGTCACGAAGAAGACCTCGGCGGCGTACCTGGAGGCCCTGGCGTCCCTGGCGCACAAGGAGGCCAAGAACGGCTTCACGATCCCTGGCGTCGGCAAGCTGGTGGTCCGTCAGTACAAGGCGCGCATGGGGCGCAATCCGCAGACCGGCGAAGCGATCAAGATCCCGGCCAAGCGGCGGCTGAAGTTCGTGGTGGCGAAGGCGGCCAAGGACGGGGTCCTCGGCGGCAAGTAGTCGCTCTTCCCAGAGGGCGCGAAAGGGCCAAGAAGCTCTTTCGCGCCTTTTTTGTTTCTGTCCAGACTCTGGGGGGTAGGCAGCCATGCAACCCTCGCGCGAAGCGATCTGCTGCTAGAGGAGCTTCTGCAACTCCGCGTCGAGGCCGGCGATCCACGCGTCCGGGTCTTGCGAGTCCACGACGATCTCGAGCTTGCCGTTCGGCATACGGCGCACGCGCCCCGGATGGCGGGCGCCGAGCGGGACGACGACGCTCTCGCGGTGAATCGCGAGCCGGTCGGTAACCTCGAAGATCCGCTCCATCACGCGCTGCGTCACCATCTCGAGCATCGGCGCTCTCGGCTCCGCCGACTAGCATCCGCCGCATCGAGGCCGGCGGTCAAGGCGTCGTTGCACCACCCTGCTCTCGCGGTTAGAGTGCGGAACGGATGCCCGACGCCGCCACGGCCGCGACCGAGGAGCGGGTTCTCGAGATCGTTCGGGAGCTGGCGCTCGAACTAGGCGGCAGCCGGGCCGAGCGCGCCGTGAGCCCCGAAGCCTCGCTGGAGCGCGACATCGGGCTCGGCAGCCTGGAGCGGGTCGAACTGCTGGTGCGGCTCGAAGCCGCCTTCGAACGCGCGCTGGGCGAGCGCCTTCTCGGCCTGGACACCGCGGCGGCGATGGCGCTCGCCGTCGAAGAGGCCGGCCCGGTCGAACCCGCGCGAGCGGCTCGGCCGGCGTCCAGGCTTGCCGACGCGGCCCGCATCGAGACGGCGGCCACGATCCACGAGACGCTCTGGCGCCGTGCGCTGGCAGAACCCGACCGGCCGCAGGCGTTCGTCCGCGAGGACGATGGCCGCGAGCAGACGATCAGCTACGGCCGGCTGCTGGCCGACGCCCGGGCGGTGGCGGGAGGCCTTCGCGAACGCGGCGTGGTGCGCGGGGATGCCGTGGCCCTGATGCTGCCCACGGGCTTCGATTTCCTGCGCAGCTTCCAGGGCATCTTGATCGCCGGCGCGATCCCGGTGCCGATCTATCCCCCCGCGCGGCTCGATCGCCTCGAAGAGTACGCGCGCCGCCAAGCCGCGATCCTCGCCGACGCGGGGGTCAAGCTTCTGGTCACGATCGCGCGGGCGAAGCCGATCGCAGCCCTGCTGCGTGTCGGCGTGCCGAGCCTCGCGCAGCTGACGACGGCTGAGGAACTGGTCGAAACGGGCGCCAGCTGGCAAGCGCCCGAGGGCGGCGCCGGCGACCCGGCCTTCATCCAATACACCTCCGGCAGCACGGGTCACCCAAAGGGCGTGCTACTCACGCACGCGAACCTGCTCGCGAACATCCGGGCGATCCGCGCGGGCCTGGAAGCGCGCCCGACCGACGTGGGCGTGAGCTGGCTGCCGCTTTATCACGACATGGGCCTGATCGGCTCCTGGCTGTTCTGCATGGCCGACGGCCTGCCGATCACGCTGCTCTCGCCGCTCAGCTTCCTCTCGCGCCCCGAGCGTTGGCTGTGGGCGATCCACGAGCGACGCGGCTCGCTCTCCGCCGCGCCCAACTTCGCTTACGAGCTGTGCGTGAAGCGCATCCCGGAACAGGCCATCGAAGGCCTCGATCTGTCCTCCTGGCGCTGCGCCTTGAATGGCGCCGAGCCCGTGAACCCCGACACGCTGGAGCGCTTCGCCAAGCGCTTTGCGCCCTACGGCCTGCGCCGAGAGGCCCTGATGCCCGTGTACGGGCTGGCCGAGAACTCGGTCGGCCTGTGCTTTCCGCCCGTCGGTCGCGGGCCACGCGTCGACCGGGTCGGGCGAACCGCGTTTGCCGAAGCCCGCCGCGCCGAGCCCGCCGGCGCCAGCGACACGAACCCACTGCGTTTTGTCTCTGTGGGCCGGGCGCTGCCGGAACACGAGGTGCGGATCGTCGACGCGGCCGGCAACGACCTTCCGGAACGCAGCGTCGGCCGACTGATCTTCCGCGGCCCTTCGATGACCTCGGGCTACTTCCACAAACCCGAGGCCACGGCGGCGATGACCCTGGCGGGCGGCTTTCTGGACAGCGGTGATCTCGCGTATCAGGCCGAGGGCGAGGTATTCATCGCGGGGCGCGAGAAGGACCTGATCATCAAGGCCGGCCGCAACCTCGTTCCGCAGGAGATCGAGGAAGTGGCCTCTGGCGTGGAAGGCATTCGCAAGGGCTGCGTCGTGGCCTTCGGTGTCCAGAACGAGGCTCTCGCGACCGAGTCCCTGGTCGTGGTCGCGGAAACGCGGGAGACGGACGAGTCCGTGCGCGACACGCTGATCGCCGCGGTCACCGTACGGGTCGTCGATGCCGTGGGCGCGCCCCCCGATGCCGTGCTGCTGGTGCCCCCGGGGGCCGTGCCCAAGACATCGTCGGGCAAGCTTCGCCGGCAGGAGACCAAAGAGCGCTATCTCGCGGGGGCTCTGGGCCAGGGCCTGCGTACGCCGCGGCGCGCACGCCTGGCGCTGTTCGCCCGCGCGGCAATCGCCGAAGGCCAGCGACCGCTCAGGACCCTTCGGCGCGGGGTCTACGCGGCCTGGCTCGCCACGGCACTCGGGCTCCTGACGCTGTTCACCTGGCCCGTTGCGGCGCTGCTGCCGGGCCGCGGCGCAGCACTCACGATCGAGCGCTGGTTCTGCTGGATCGCGTTGCGCCTCGCCGGCTGCCGGCTCTCGGCAGAGGGCCTCGCGAATTTCCCGGAGAACGGTCCGCTTCTGATCGCTTCGAATCACGCCTCGTACGTGGATGTCGCCGCGCTGCTCGCCCTCGTCCCGCGCAACTTCGTGTTCCTTGCGAAGCAGGAAGTCGCGGGCTGGCCGTTTGTCGGGCTCTTCATCAGGCGCGCCCGACACCTGAGTGTCGATCGCTTCGATGCGCAACAGGGGGTCGCGGGCACCGACCGCGTCGCATCCGCCGTGGGCGCGGGCGAATCGGTCCTGGTGTTCCCCGAAGGCACCTTCACGGCAGCCGCCGGGCTTCGGCCCTTCCGCCTGGGGATGTTCAAGGTCGCGCTCGATACCGGCGTGCCCATCGTCCCCGTTGCGCTCACCGGAACCCGGCGCGCCCTGCGCGACGGCCAGACGCTGCCCCGCGCCAGCCGGATCCACTTGTGGGTCGGTGCGCCGATCCGGGCCGAAGGCGACGGTTTCAAGGCGATCGTGGCGCTGCGCGACCGCGTGGCCGAGGTGATCGCGAGCCGCTGTGGCGAGCCGCGGCTCGACCTCGTGGCCGCGGGCCCGGAACGACGCGCTGGAGACGCTTGATGCTTGGTCTCGACGAGATACGACAGGCACGGGAGCGAATCGCCCCTTACCTGCAACCGACGCCACTACGGCCCTCGTTCGCGCTCCGGACGCCGCGGACCTTCCTGAAGCTCGAATGCTGGCAACCGACCGGCTCGTTCAAGGTGCGCGGCGCCATGAACCACCTGTTGGCGCTCGATGCGAAGCAACAAGCGCGCGGCATCGTGGCCGCTTCGGCCGGCAATCATGCGCTGGGCGTCGCCTTCGCGGCGGCGGCGCTGGGTGGGCGTGTGCAGACCACACTCGTCGTCCCGCGGAGCGCGCCGCGGGCCAAGCTCGAGAAACTGCGCAGCTTCCCGGTGACGCTGATCGAGTACGGCGCCAACTACGACGAGGCGTATGCGGAGTCGATGCGAATCGCGGAACGTAGCGGAGCCACCTACGTTCATGCCTACGAGGATCCTCTGACGGCGGCCGGCCAGGGTACGGCGGCGCTCGAAATCCTGGAAGCCCTCCCGGACTTGGGCGCCATCCTCGTGCCGGTCGGGGGTGGCGGGCTGATCGCCGCCATCGCGACGGTTGCGAAGCTGCTCAGGCCCGAGATCCGGATCGTGGCCGTCCAATCCGAAGCCTCGCCCTCGCTTCGCGAATCGCTGCGCGTGGGCCACGCACTCCACGAGTACGCCTCGGGCGAGACGCTCGCCGATGGCATCGCTGGCGGCATCGGCGACATCGTCTTCGAGCATCGGCACCTGATCGACGACGTGATCGAGGTCTCCGAGGAGGCGACGCAGGACGCGATCGTGGCGCTGCTCGCGAGCGACCAGGTGGTGGCCGAGGCCTCGGGCGCTGTCGGGATCGCGGCGCTGCGCTCGGGGCGCTGGCAGCCAAGCGACGCTCGGCCGGTCGTCGCGGTCATCACCGG
>CAYTWT010000220.1:0-10270 GCA_964442185.1 uncultured Acidobacteriota bacterium | reverse complement strand
AATGAGGGTTGTGGTGGGAGTCGTAACGCGTCACTACACGGCCCACGCCTCCGATTCCCTGGTCACCGTCGCCCGGCCAGGCGGCCGCTTGGAGGTCGTGGAAGACGAGGCCCCCACGCTGGTGCGTGTTCCTGCCTGGCGCGCGGTGGAGTTCGAGGCGGGGGCTTGAAGGCGCTCATCATCGACATCGACGGTGTCGTCATGCTCGACGACAAGGCGGCCCCGGGGGCCAAAGAGCTCGTTTCCTGGTTGAAGAGCAACGGCCGGCCCTTCCTCTTTCTCACGAACTTCCCCTCCCAGACCCCCGCCGACCTGTCGGGTCGGCTGGCCGTCGCGGGTCTCGACGTCGCGCCCCAGCACTTCTACAACTCGGCAATGGCCACCGCCGACTTCCTGACCAGCCAGGCCGGAGACCGCCGCCGCGTGTTCGTGGTGGGCGAAGGCGCGCTCGTCCACGAGCTGTACCAGGCGGGCTTCACGCTCTCGGAGACCGACGCCGACTTCGTGGTCCTCGGCGAGACCCGCGCCTACAACTTCGAGATGATCCAGCGGGCGTCCCAGCTCGTGCGCAAGGGGGCGCGCTTCATCGCCACCAACCCCG
Source organism: uncultured Acidobacteriota bacterium (assembly GCA_964442185.1). Classification (GTDB taxonomy): domain Bacteria; phylum Acidobacteriota; class Vicinamibacteria; order Fen-336; family Fen-336; genus CADEEV01. The sequence continues at coordinate 9,669 of CAYTWT010000220.1, read as the reverse complement.
ACGTGGCGGGACCGCAGGGCCGTCCGAGCTGCGGCGCCTTGGCCGCCCCCATCGAGCGGATCACCGGCAAGGCGCCCTTCTACGTGGGAAAGCCCTCCGCCTTCATGATGCGGTCCGCCCTCCGCCACCTCCAGGCGCACTCCGACGAGGCGTGGATGGTGGGCGACAACATGGACACCGACATCATCGCGGGCTTGCAGACGGGCCTCGTCACCGTGCTCGTGCTCACCGGCATCAGCCGGGAGGAGGATCTCCCGCGCTACGCCTATCGGCCCGACCACGTGGTGAAGGACGCGCTCGAGCTGCGCGACCTGCTGGCCCGGCAGCCCTGAACCGGAGCCGAGCGGAACCAGCCCACCGATTGTCCTGCAATCGGGGGAATCGGACTGCTCCGGCTGCGTCGGCGTCGGTCTACGGCTGAGCCTTGACCTCGATCGCGAAGCCACCGGCGTTGGCCGCGGTGACCCATGAGGCTGACGGCGTGGTGTCGGCCGTCGAGGCGTGCCATTCGCATTCGGCCCCCGCAGTCGGCGAGCTGTGGCTCCCCTCGTCCAGCTCCGTGTAGCCGGGCTCGTGCGTCGTAGCTTCGGCGACACGGTGGTTGAAGAACGCCACCGGCCTGTTGGCCGGACTACCAAACGCGGACAGCGTCACCGTCAGTGCGGTGGCGCTGGACGCCTTGTTGCTTGCGCTCTGAACGATCGCTCCGAAGCCGTTAATACCCGACGCATCAACGCCGTCGAACTCCAGCAGGACCGCGTCCATACCGGTCGAGGTTCCATTCAGGCTGATTGCGATCGAGCCAGTTGCGGCGTTCGAGCCAACCAGCGCGCGCCAGGCCTGGATGCGCCGCAAGCCAGGGGTTCCGGAGTAGAGCAACCCGCCGGGCGTGCCGATCTCCGTGAAAGCCAGGCCTGCCCCCGAAACGCTGGTCGCCGAGGGCGCCGTGCCGGTCGCGATGGATGTGCTCATGAAGACGACATAGAGCCGATTGTTGCTCGCCGTGACGGGGGCGAAGGCGTACGAGCTGGCGTCGGTCGGATCGTGGATCGCGGCCTTCGGGACGACCGACAGCGTGACTTGGCCGACAGGATTGACAGTGACCGCGACCTCGTCGCTCGAGCTGAGCAGGCTATCGCTCGCCGTCAGACGCAGTACGTACGGGCCGCTCTGCGAGAAAGATGCGGTCGTGTCCACCGCGCTCGCGTTGCCGAACGTCACCGTACCGGGGCCGCTCAGCTTGCTCCAGGTCTTGGTCACGGCAGCGGGCGGGTTGGGTAGGCCGTCGTCCATCACGGTGCCATCCAGGCTGGCGAAAGCCGGCAGCGTGATGTTCTGGTCGGGGCCCGCGCTGACGGTCGGCGCTTGGTTGCCCGGAGGACCGCTCGCGGCTCTGACCTCGATGGCGAATCCGCCCGCGGCGGCGTTCGTGAGCCAGGAGGCTGACGGCGTGGTGTCGGCCGTCGAGGCGTGCCATTCGCATTCGGCCCCCGCAGTCGGCGAGCTGTGGCTCCCCTCGTCCAGCTCCGTGTAGCCTGACTCCTCCGTCGTGGCCTCGGCGACACGGTGGTTGAAGAACGCCACTGGCCTGTTGCCGACGCTCGCGAAGGCAGACAGCGTTACCGTCAGTGCGGTGGCGCTGGTGGCCTGGTTGGTTGCGCTCTGCGCGACCGCCCCGGAGCCGTTCGTCCCGGAGGTATCCACGCCGTCGAACTCCAGCAGCGCCGCGTCCATCCCGGTCGAGGTTCCATCGAGACTGATCGCGATCGAGCCCGTTCCGGCGCCCGAGCCAACCAGCGCGCGCCAGGCCTGGATGCGCCGCAAACCAGGGGTTCCTGAGTAGAGCAACCCGCCGGGCGTGCCGATCTCCGTGAAAGCCAGGCCTGCCCCCGAAACGCTGGTTGCCGAGGGCGCCGTGCCGGTCGTGATGGACGTGCTCACGAAGACGACATAGAGCCGATTGTTGCTCGCCGTGACGGGGGCGAAGGCGTACGAGCTGGCGTCGGACGAGCTGTGGATCGCGGCCGCCTTGGCGGCAAGCAAGCTGCCGACGGGGCTGACCGTGATCGCGACGTCATCAGTGGAAATCAGCGCGCCGTCATTCGCCGTCAGACGCAGTACGTACGGGCCGCTCTGCGAGAAAGTTGCGGTCGTGTCCACCGCGCTCACGTTGCCGAACGTCACCGTACCGGGGCCGCTCTGCCTGCTCCAGGTGGTGGTCACGGCAGCGGGCGGGTTGGGTAGGCCGTCGTCCGTCACGGCGCCATCCAGGTTGGCGAAGGCCGGCAGGACGATCGCCTGGTCGATGCCCGCAGTCACGCTCGGGGCCAGGTTGACGGCGGCGCCGGGCAGCGTCAACTCCCACAGCTTGCCGTCGTTCTCGTTCGGATCCGTGCCGTTGTCGACGCCGCGCTGGACGAGGTAGAGGCGCGAGGCCGACGGGTCGGTGCTGCCAGGACCGAAGCCGATGCCCGCAATGTGAAGGGCGTTCGCGGCTGAAATGTCGATCGTCTGCAACTGGACGCCATCGGTCGAAAGCTCCTGGATCGCGCCGTCGAGGTGGCCGCCGATGTAGAGATTGTGGGTGTCCGTGTTGACTGTCAAGCACTCCGGATCCAGGGTGTGGGCCGAGGTGTCGAACTGCGTCACCACGTCGTCGCCGGTGGGTGGGATGCCGTTGAAGATGCCGTCGGCCCCCGGGGCGATCCGGTACACTTCGGAGTTCAGGCCGTCGGCCAGGTACAGGACTCCTTCCCCGGGATGATAGGTGACGTCCTCGGGATCGGTACTGCCGAAGGCGGTCGTGCTGAACCAGCTCCTGATGTCGTCGGCCGTGTGATAGAGCCCGTCGCCTCCGGGGTTGATCTCCCACACCTTCCGTGGGCTCCCTCTGTCGTCCGAATAGAAGAGGTGGCCGTTGGCTAGGTTTACCGAGACCCCCGTGGGCTCGTTCGTGAAGCCCGCGGGCGGCGTCAGATTGGAGGTGCCGAGGACGGTGCCGTCCAGGTTGGTCTCCCACTCGTTGACGCCGGCCCAGAGCGTCACGCCGCCCACGGTTTCCTCCACTTCGGAGTCGACGACGCGGAGCGTGTTCGTGGCCGGCATATAGACGACGTCCGAAGGGTCCGGCGCCGGCGGCGACCACTGGGACGTCAGCACCGTGCGAACCACCGAAGACGTGAACGTCGTCACGGCATCGGTGGTGGCTGCCACCTGCTCTGTCGGCGCGGCGGCTGCCTTCGTCGTCGCCGTGGCGGCGGACTCCGCGGTCGGCGCCGGATCGAAGCGCAGCTCCACGATCGAACCCATGGATGCCTGGCTCGCGCGTCGGCTCCGGGGAGTCCCAGGCGCGGCCTCGCGGCCGGCACTCGAGTTCCGGGCCGGCCCGTCAGCCACGTACAGACTGTGAGCCGAGGGGTCGTCGGTGAGGTCGCCGGTCGGCGCGAAGACGAGACCCGCCGGGCTTCGGAGATGAGCCTTCGAGATGTCGTGGGTCTCGAGTAGCACACCAGCGGCGCTGAATCGATACAGGTTTCGGGCGCCGCCGAGCGTGAGCAGATCACCAGTGGTCGGGTCGAAGGCGAGCCCCTGAAGGGCAACGGAAGGCACTCCCTTCAGCTCGTGATCGGAGACGACCCCGGCATCGAAGTCACCGTCGGGGGCGGGTTCGACACGCACCAGCCGCGGCGTCGCGCGATCCAGGATGAAGAGCGCCCCGCTCTCGGCGTCGATTGCGAGGCCCGCGGGGCTGTCGATGCCGAGGCGCCCGAAATCGAAGCGCGGCATCGTCGCCGTCAGATCGAGCCGGCCGTTCTTGCGCACCGGTATCGCGACCAACTCGCGGCCGGCCACGACCAACAGGCGATCGCCGCTGGGGTCGTAGGCGCTGTTCAGGGCATCCACGTCGGCCAGATCGACCGAATCGACTCCCAGCGGATCCGCTGTGTGGCTGAGGATCTGTACCGCCGAAAGGCCTTCGACCGGAATGACCAGGAAGGCGTTGGCGCGTGGGGAGTAAACCAGGCCCCAGGGGTTGGCTGCGGCCAATCGGGGTTGCTCGAGCCTCCGCGCGACCCGGATCACTGTTTGCGCCGAGGCTATCGTCGTCGCTTCGGTGCTGGGCGACATCGTTCCCAGGGCCGCGACGAGCCCCACGATGCGCAAGTGCCGCGCGTGCGGCCCCAACGGCACTGCCTGGCTCACTGACGCCCCCCTGACCCCGTGGGGTCGACCCCATTCAAAGCGGCAAGCGAAATGGAACTCGATTGGGGGCAGGAGGGCTACCCGGCGTGCGAGCTCAAGATCAGCTTAGCAAGGTGCGACCCGGCCGTCAAGTTGCCCATTCTCGTTTCGACCAGCCCAGAGAGCCTCCACCTCTCCATGGCCGCTGTGGTCGCGCAGTCGCCTAAGGAGCCCCGTGCGCGCGTCGAGGAGGGCGCTCTTGCCGTTGGCGCCGGCGTCCCACAGTTGAAGAAAAGCGCGCGCGCCCCAAATAGAGTCTTGACTACGAGCGACGAGTTGCTTATAGTCACGTCGAGCACCTTGAGGAATCAAGGGGGCTCGGTCGGGGTTGGCTTTCCCTCCGGCTCGTTTGAGCCTGCGAATCCCACTAGTTTAGGTCTTGCCGGCATCCGGGCGAGACTCGTGAACGCTTCGGCGCCAGTCCTGGGGCTGAAGGGCGAATCACGTTCACGAGGAAGCGTTCCGGGCCGGCCGATCCGACTGGCGTGGATTGGGCTGGAGCGGGGGGAGTCTCGTGAGATCTTTGCTGGCGGGCGAGCGCGGGGCTGGCCAAGCCCGAGGGCGTGTCAACGGGTTCCGCCTCGATGTCGAAGCGCACTTTCAGGTGCCCAACTTCGCCGCGCTCCTCCAAGCGGTTGGGGGGCGCTGATCATGCGCTCCCCATCGCTGCGAAAGATCGCATGCGCTCCCGTCGACGCCGCGGTGCTCGTGGGCGCGCTCCTCGGAGCGTTCGCGATCCGCTTCTGGTATCGCGCCGACCTCGTCGGTGACCTCCAGGGGCTCTACTGGAAGGCGGCCCTGCTCGTCGTCGTCACGGAGCTTTGCCTGTACTACAACGACCTCTACAACGAGAACGTCCCCCAGCCGACGGAGCTGCTCACGAGGATCACCATCGCCCTCGCCAGTGCGATGGGGGTGCTGTCGGTGATCTACTACCTCGTGCCCAGCATCCTGGTGGCACGTGGCGTCCTGCTGATTCAATTTGCTCTCGGGTGCGTCGGCCTGACGCTCTGGCGCAGCCTCTTCTACTGGGCGATCGGTCGCGACGTGCTCACCCGGAACCTGGTCATCCTCGGAACCGGCGAGTTCGCGGTCGACCTCGCCCGGGCCGTGGTGGCCTCGAACTCCAAGGGGCAAAGGGTCGTGGGCTTTCTTGGGGAGGATCCTGCCCTCGTCGGCCGATCCCTGTTCAACCCCAGCGTGATCGGTACCCTGGACGATCTGGATTCCCTGAGACAGCGGATGCGGATCGACTGCGTCGTCGTGGCCCTCGGGGAGCGGCGCGGTCGCCTGCCCGTGGAGATGCTCATGAGATGCCGCGCCGAAGGGACTCGGGTGGAGGAAGCGTCGTCCTTCTACGAACGAGAGACCGGCCAGGTTCCGGTGCGCAGTCTACGGCCCAGCTCCTTCATCTTCTCTCGCACCAACAACAACGTGCGGCTGATGCGCGCGAGCAAGCGCGCTGCTGATTTCTGCCTGGCGCTCGTGGGTATCGTCCTGTCGTTACCGCTGTTGGTCCTGGCCGGCTTGCTGATCGTGCTGGAGAGTGGCTGGCCGATCTTCTACAAGCAGGAGCGGGTTGGGATGAGAGGGCGGAGCTTCGTTCTATACAAGCTCCGCACGATGCGCCAGGACGCGGAGAAGGACACTGGCCCGGTCTGGGCGGCGACGCAGGCCGACCCGAGGATCAGTCGTGTGGGCGCCCTGCTGCGAAAGACCAGGCTCGACGAGCTGCCGCAGCTGATCAACGTTCTCAAGGGAGAGATGAGCTTCGTGGGGCCGCGGCCGGAGCGGCCATACTTCGTGGAGCAGTTGAAGAAGGCCATCCCCTACTACGATGCACGGCACTCGGTGAGGCCAGGCATCACAGGCTGGGCGCAGACTCGATTCACATACAGCTCCAGCGTCGAGGAGACTGAGACGAAGCTGCAGTACGACCTCTTTTACGTGAAGAACATGCGCTTGTTCCTGGACATCCTGATCCTGTTCGACACCGCCAAGGTGGTCCTGCTCGGCAAAGGGGCCCGTTGACGAGCCCGATCGGCGAGAACAGCCTGGCGCTGTGAGGCAGACCGTGCGGTGAAGAGACCGCGAAGATGCGCTACGATCCGTACTACGTGAAGTGTCTACCCAACGTCCAGCTTCCCGCCTCGACAAACGACGGGATGGTCCCCGCTCGGGCGAGCCGGTAGTCGTCTGGGAGGACACCCAAGGCGCCCGCTCATGCGAGGGCTGATTCTCGTTGCGCAGGCGCCCTTTGAGCCTGCGGGCTCACAGGCGAAGGGCGCGCTGAGGGAAGCGGTCCGATGAAGATCGTGTACCTGATCACTCGGTCCGAGCCCTTCGGCGGCGCACAGGTCCACGTCAGGGATCTGGCCCGAGCGTTTCGGGACCGGCAGTACGAGGTTCACGTGCTCGTGGGCAGCGAAGGCCCTTTCACCGAGGACCTGAGGGCGTCCGGAATCCCCGTGACGACGCTGCGGCACCTGGTGAGGCCGCTCCATCCGGTCGAGGACCCACGGGCGTTTCTCGAAGTGAGGGCGGCCTTGAGGAGCCTGCGGCCGTCCCTGGTCACGACGCACTCCTCGAAGGCGGGTTGGATCGGACGGGCGGCCGCAAGCTCGCTGGGGATCCCAGTGATCTTCACGGCTCACGGCTGGGCCTTCACGGAGGGCGTGCCAGCATTGCAGCGCGGCATCTATTGGTTGGCAGAACGCCTCGCGGCTCCGCTCTCCTCGCGGGTGATCACAGTGTCCGAGCACGATCGGCGCCTGGCGATCCGTCTCAGGGTACTTCCGGCTCGCAAGGTGGTCACCGTTCACAACGGCATGCCAGACCTGCCGTCCCTGCCGCTCGCGGGGTCGAACGGGAAATCCTTGCGCATCACCATGGTCGCGCGCTTCCAGGATCAGAAGGACCATGCGCTGTTGCTGAGCGCTCTGAGCGGTCTCATGGAAATGCCGTGGGAGCTGGACCTCATCGGGGACGGACCTTTGCAGCTTGCGGTCGAGGCGCAGGCCCGGCGCCTGGGCATCGCCGAGCGGGTGCGCTTCCTCGGCCTGCGGCGAGACGTGGCAGAGCGGCTGGCGCAGTCGCAGCTCTTCGTCCTCGCGACACGCTGGGAGGGGTTTCCGTACACGATCCTGGAGGCCATGCGCGCGGGGCTGGCGGTGGTCGCGTCGGATGTCGGAGGTGTTCGGGAGGCGGTGGTGCACGGGGAGACCGGGCTTCTCGTGCCGCGTGATGACGAGCCAGCGCTGCGCCAACGTCTCTTCGAGATGCTGGCCTCGCCCGATCTGCGTCGACGCTTCGGAGCCGCGGGGCGGCAACGCTTCGAGGCGACCTTCACCTTCGATCGGATGATCGACAACACGGCCGCCGTCTATCACGAGGTGGCCCGCGGCTGAGCGGGATTGGAGACGGGTGCCTAGAGCGGGATTCCCCTCCTCGACGGGTATGATGCTCAGGCAGACTGCGGCGAAAGCTTTTCTCGACGGCTGCTCTTGGTGAGGCCCAGCGTTTTATGACTCTGCCCAACTTCATGATGATCGGCGTAGCCAAGGCGGGAACGACCTCCGTGTCCCGGTATCTCGCGCAGCATCCTCAGATCTTCATATGTCCGATAAAAGCCACCAACTTCTTCGGATACGAAGACGCGCGCGACTGGAAGTGGAGTGACGAAGGCGATCCGCCACTGCTTCGCAACTTTCCGGTGAGAAGCATGGAACAGTACGAGGCGATGTTTGCGGGAGCCTCCGATGAAATCGCCATCGGGGAGATCTCGCCGCAATATTTCCGCTGCCCCACCGCGGCGTCGCGAATCCACGAACGAATCCCGAGCGTGAAGCTGGTAGCGAGCCTGCGCAATCCGGCCGATCGTGCATTCTCGGGCTTCCTGATGCGCACCCGAAGGGGAGAAGCGGTGGAGAGCTTCTACAAGGAGCTGACAGCGCAATCCAGCCACGTAAAGGAAGGCTTCTACTACCGCCGGCTGAAGAGATACCTGGAGCTGTTTCCAAGGGAACAGATCAAGATCTACCTGTTCGAGGAGTTCAAGAAGGATCCGGCCAGGATCCTCGTCGACCTCTTCGGCTTCCTGGGCGTGGACACGAAGCTCAGCCTGGATACGTCCGTCAGGCACAATCCCGCCGCAGTGCCGAAGCTCAGATTCCTGAACCTTTTGCTCTACAACCCCACCTTGGCCCACCTGGCAAGGTCCACGTTCCCTGGCTTGAAGGGGATGCTCAAACACGTTCGGCAGCTGAACCTGAGGCCGGCACCCAAGCTGCCCACCGACCTTCGAGCCGAGTTGCTAAAGCTCTACCGCGAAGACATTCTGAGGCTACAGGATCTGCTGGACCGTGACTTGTCAGGCTGGCTCAAAGGCAATTAGCGTCGCGGGTTCGTTCGGCCGTACCTCTGTCGCCCCGAAAGCCGCATGAAACAAACGTTCAGCCCCTCACGGCGTGCCACCCGCCCTGATCTCCATGGCGAAGCCGCCAGCGGCTGCCAAGCTGAGCCACGCTGCTGACGGCGTGTTATCCGCCGCCCCGGCATGCCATTCACACCCGGCTCCTGCGAGGGGTGAGCTGTGGCTCACGTCGTCCAGCTCCGTGTAGCCGGGCTCTTCCGTAATGGCTTCGGCAGCTCGGTGGTTGAAGAACGCAACCGGCCTGTTGTTGGAGCTCCCGAACGCGGCCAGCGTCACCGCGAGCGACGTGGCCTTGGTCACCTTGCTGGTCGCGCTCTGTACGATCGCTTCGGAGCCGTTGGGGCCCGAAGTATCTGTGCCGCTGAACTCCAGCAACACGGCGTCCATGCCGGTCGAAGTGCCACCGAGGCTGATCGCGATCGAACCGTTGCTGGCGCCGGCGGAGAGCGCGTGCCAGGCTTGGATGCGGCGCAGGCCTATGCTCCCCGAGTAGAGGATCCCGCCCGGGGCGCCGATCTCCGTGAAGTTCAGGCCGGCCCCCGAGACGTTGGTGGCGGAGGGCGCGGGCGCGCTGGACGTGCTCGTGCTCAGGAACACGATGTAGAGCAGGTTGTCACTCGTCGCGACCGGGGCGAACGAGTACGAGCTCGCGTTCGTAGAACTGTGGATCGCGCCTCTCTTGATCACCGACAGCGGGCCGGCGGCGTTGACCGTGATCGTGACGTCGTCGCTCGGGTCGAGCAAGCTGTCGTTCGCCGTGAGGCGCAGCACGTAATCGCCTGCCGCAGGGAACGTCGCGATCGTATCCACGGCGTTCGCGTTGCCGAAGGTCACGGTGCCCGGACCGCTGACCTGGCTCCACGTGATTATGACGGCTGCCGGTGGATTGGGCAGACCGTCGTCAGTGACGGTCCCGTCGAGGGTTGCCGAATTGGGCAGGGCCACCGTCTGGTCGGTCCCGGCGTTCACGAACGGAGGCTGGTTGACCCCCGACG
>CAYTWT010000219.1:0-9246 GCA_964442185.1 uncultured Acidobacteriota bacterium | reverse complement strand
TGGTGCGCCCGGCGGGGCTCGAACCTGCAACCTTCAGCTCCGGAGGCTGACGCTCTATCCAATTGAGCTACGGGCGCACGACGACGGCAACTCCGCCAGAAACTATAGCACGGCCGTTTCGCACCGCTAGAACCGCTTAGCGAGGTCGATCTTGATGTTCTCCTGGATCGGCTTGTCGCCGAGCCAGATCGAGAAGACGGCCGTCGTGAACGCCTTGTCGGCAATCGGCAGCCAGGCGGCGCCCGCGACCACGGTCTCGAGCGTTCCGCCCGGGGTGGAGCGCAGCACGCATTCCTGGCCCGCCTTCAGCTCACCGAAGTACGACACGAAGGCCTCGACCCTGGCCTTGTCGGCGCCCACCAGCGTCTCGCGGAACGCGCTCTGGATCTGGTCGGGGGTCAGATCGCGCAGGAACTGCAACCGCAGCTCCTTCGTGAAGTCGCCCGCCAGAAGGTTCTTGTAGAACGCGGCCGTCTTCGGCTTGCCCTTGTGCGAGGCGAGTGGCCCGGCGAGAGCGGAGTCGGCGACGTAGAGACCGATCGCGTAGACCTTCACCTTGAGGAAGCTCTTCGTGCGCAGCCCGACGCCGGTCAGCGCGAGATCGCCGATCTTTGCGGGGAACTTGGCGCCGCTGCGCGGTTCCACGACGTCCTGCGCGAGAACAGCCGGAGCCAGGGCGAGGGCGACGCAGAGGGCGAGCGCAGGCTTCATGCGGCGATCCTAGCACCACACGATCGGCGTGGAAGGGCTGATCGAAGGCGCCGTGAAGAGGCGGGGTGTACAATCCGCTGTCATGAAAGCGATTCAAATGGCCGCTCTCCTGCTCGTGACCGCGGCGCCGCTCGCCCTGGCGCAACCCAGCAAGCCCGAGTTGATCGAAGGCTACGTGGTCAGCGCCGAGATCGAGGCGCTGGCCCCGGCGCTCAAGGCGTCCGGCAAGGCGGCGCCCGAGGCGCTGGCGCTGCTGGGGGCCCTGCGCAATACGTCGCGGCTCTCGAGCCGCTTCACGCTGGCGCAGGACATGTCGCGGCAGGAGATTCTCAGCACCGACTTCATCCTGCCCGCGGGCAGCCTGGTCATGCACAAGGGCGGCGACCGCTTCTACGTGATCGCGGATCCCAAGGCCAAGAGCTTCGTGATCATGGATGCCGGCGACCTGCTCACGGCGCTCGAAGGCGGCGCTGGCATCGTCAACACCCAGTACTCCGCCAAGGTCGTCCACAGCGACGAGCGCCGCGAGATCGCGGGCTATCCGTGCCGGAAGAGTATCGTGACCGTGACCTATGCGAGCGCGATCCCGTTCGAGAACGACCGGATCCTGGTGCAGCAGCAAAACGACATCGAGGTCTGGCATACCTCGCGTCTCATCTCGTCCTCGGTCATGGATCACTTCTTCTTCCGCTTCCAGCAGGACAAGACCGGAACCTGCCGCAAGGCTGTGGGCGAAGAGATTGGCTTCCCGATGGAGATCCGCTTCGTCATCACGCAGCAGGGCGCCAAGAAGTCCGACGTCGTGCAGCCGGGCTCGTTCCACCTGCAGGTGAGCGACGTGAAGCTCGAGAAGAAGCTCGACGCCGCGCTCTTCACGATTCCGCCGCCCGGCTATCGCAAGCTCGAGAAGAACCCCTACTTCGCCGCGGCGCTCGCGAAGTAGCGTGCGCTAGTCGCCGCGACGGTCGAGGCGGCGCAGCGAGGCGACCGTGGCCGCGAGCAGCAGGCCGGCGAAGCCCGTGAGCGCGCCCGCGTCCAGCGTGGCTGGATTCGCCTCACCCAGCTTGCCGGCCAGCGCCTCGGGCCACGACGCTGTCCACGTCATCTCGACCGCGCCACGATAGTTGAACATGCTGTAGCCGTCTTGCAGCATCCGCTCGAAGCGCGCCTTGCGCATCAGCACCGGTCCGCCGGCTGCGAGCTTCGCCTCCAGCTCGTCGTCGTCCAGCGCCTCGTCCGGTGTCAAGGCCACGCGTCGCAGCAGATCGTACGCCCACCACGTCGGCATCGCGCGGGCGACCAGGCCGGCGGGGCCCTGCATGTCGAGTTGCACCGACGGGATCGTGAACAGCACCTGGGGAATCAGCAGGATCGGCAGCAGCGTCATCGCGCGATCGGCGCTCGCGACGCTGGCCGAGAGCGCCAGCCCGAGCAGGATGCCGACGAGCGACGCGAGCAGCATCCCGCCGAACAGCAGCAGCGGCGACCCGGGGACGCCGAACCAGGAGTCGAGGATCAGCAGGAACAGCAGGCATTGCACGCCCGCCAGCGCGAGCAAAACCAGCACCTTGCTCAGGATGTAGGGCAGGATGCGCAGGTTCACCATTCGCTCGCGCAGGTAGATGCCGCGCTCCTTCACCAGCTCGCGCGCCGCGTTCGAGCAGCCGAACCAGACGGCGGTGAGCGCCAGCAGGAACAGGATCGTGTTCTTGGGCTTGGTGAAGGCGATGTCGCTGCGGCCGTAGAGCAGCGACAAGCCGATCAGCGCCGCGATCAGCGGGGCCTGGCCCACGAGCAAGAGCGCGTTGCGCGTGTCGCGCGTGATCGTCGTGAAGTAGCGCGAGGCCAGCACCCTGAGCTGGCGCAGCGGCCTCGCTCCCAGGCCCGCCGCCTTGCTCCCAGGCCGGGCTGGGGGCGGCGGGAGCGGCTCTGCGAGCGGCGCCTCCACGCGCTCGCGGTACTCCGGGCTGCCGCGGAAAGCCGCCTGCCAGTCGGCGGCGGGCCGCTCCTTGAGCCGTGCGTACAGGTTCACCATCGCCTCGATACCGAAGCTGGCGCGCGCCTCGGGCGCCGAGCCGTGGAAGGCGAGCCGTCCCTCGACGAGCAGCACGATGCCGTCGCAGAGCTGGATGTTGTCGAGGGTGTGGGTCACGAGCACGACCGTCTTGCCCTTGTACGAGAGCTCGCGGAGCAGCAGCATCAGCGCCTCTTCCAGGCCGGGGTCGAGGCCGCTCGTCGGCTCGTCGAGGAACAGCAGGGCCGGTTCCGTCAGCAGCTCGGCGGCGATCGAGACCCGCTTGCGCTGTCCCCCGGAAAGCCGGTGAATCGGCGTGTCGTGCCGCTCGCTCAGCTCGAGCATCGCCAGCACGTCGGCGATCCTGTTGCGGCGTTCTGCGGCCGTGGTGTCGGGCGGCAGTCGCAGTCGCGCGGTGTAGTCGAGGCTTTGAGCGACGCGCAGTTCGCCATGGACGATGTCTTCCTGCGGCACGTATCCGAGCGTCGACTTCATCGCCTCGAAACAGGCGTACAGATCGGCGCCGTTGAGCAAGACCTTGCCGGCGTTGGCCGGACGCGCCCCGGAGAGTGCTTTCAGCAGCGTTGATTTGCCAGCGCCCGAGGGGCCGATCAGCGCGGTGAAAGAGCCAGGCGGCAAGGACAAGGACACGTCGTCGAGGATCGCGTGCTCGGCGGCGACGACCCGAAGCCCCCGGCCGTCGAGTCGCGCGCGGTTGCGCGTATCCAGCAGGCGCAGCGAGCCGGCGCCGATCACGATCGCGAACGGACCGACGATCACGCGGTCGCCGACGGCGAGCGCTTCCGCCTCGACCCGGGTCCCGTTGCGGAACGTGCCGTTCGCGCTGCCCAGGTCCTCGATGCGGAGTCCGCCGCCGCTGGCCGTGATCCGCGCGTGGCTGCGGCTCACGATCGGAGACTCGAGGCGCAGCTCCGCTTCGGGCGCGCGGCCGATCGACAGCGAGGCCGCGGGCCACGCAAGCTCGCGCACGAACGACGTCGGGCGCTCGCGCCTGGCCAGCTCGGGGAACGACGGGATCACGACCGTGGCATCGGCGGAACGGTGCGCGAGGTCGGGCGAGAGCGTCTGGAAGCGCAGTTGCGGGCCGCCGGGCCCAAGTGCGATGACGTCGCCCTCAGCCAGTGCCGCGCGCTGGATAGGGTGGCCATTCAGGTACGAGCCGTTGGTGCTCTCGAGGTCCATGAGCACGTAGGCAGCCTCGAGCCGCACGATCTTGGCGTGCTGCTCCGAGACGATGCGGTCGTCCGGCGTCCAGACCGTGTTGCCCGCGGCGCGGCCGAGGCGCACGACGGCGCCCGCCGCCTCCACGAACGAGCCCGCGCGCGAGCCCGACAGGAACGTGAAGCGCAGCCGCGTGCCGGGTTGGGGCCGGGCAGGGGTGCGGGCCGCGGGCGCCTCGCTGCCCGGCGCCGGCGTCGGTGAGGAAACCACGATCGTGCCCTCGGCCTCGCCGAACTCGACGCGCAGGCGTGGTCCGCCTTCGCCCAGCTCGAACTCGTCGCCTTCGCCCAGCTCGGCTTCCTCGATGTCGTGGCCGCCGACGAACGTGCCGGTGCGGCTTTCGAGATCGCGCAGGATCAGCGCCCCGTCTCTCACGCTGAGCGAGGCGTGGCGCCGGCTGACGCCGCGCTCCTCCGGGCCGAACAGCACGTGGGCCACCGCAGGATCGCGGCCGAGAATCGTCTCGCGCCCTTCCAGCTCGCGGACCCGCCCCGCGAGGGGACCTCTCACGTGGACCAGCCGGTATCTCAAGTGGCGTGTTTCCGGGGAACGCCGAATTGTAGTCGAATGGGCGCGTGCCCCCGCGTTCCCGGATCGGCGGCCTCGCCCTGAACGCCGCGCTGAGCCTGTTCGTCACGGGCCTCCTGCTTGCCGGCCTGGAGTTCGGCGCCCGCGTTCTCGAGGGGCAGCGGCCCGCCTCGCTGCGGGCCGAGTACCTGTGGGACTGGGAAGAGCGCTGGGACGGCGACTTCTACACAGTAGGCTCGAACGCCGCCGGTTGGCCGCCGTCGCAGGAGTGGAACGCCGACGGTTTGCGCGATCGAGCCCACCCGAAGGAGAGGCTCGAAGGCGTGTGGCGCATGGCGATCCTCGGCGACAGCGTGACGATGGGAGCGGGCATCAAGGCTTCCGAGGCCTACCCTCGAGTGCTCGAGTCGCGCCTTCAGGCGGCGGGGCAGGCGGTCGAGGTCATGAACGTCGCGCTGTGGGGCTGGTCGACACGGCAGCAGCGCATCGCCTACGAGCGCCTCGTGCGTGCCTACCATCCCGACCAGGTGATCCTCGGTGTCTGTCTCAACGACATCGCCGAGTTGCAGAACAACCTGAGCCGGCCGCCGCGCTGGCTGGCGGCGCTTCACGCCCGCTCCGCGCTGGCGCGCCGGATCGTCAACGCCCAGGGCCGCGAGATCGGAAGCGTCGATGAGCTGTTCCGCGACCAGGACGCAGGGCGCGTGAAGCGCGCCTACCAGCTCTTCTTCGACGAGCTGCGAGCCTTACGCGAGGCGGTCCGCGCCGACGGGGTTTCGTTCGCGATCGCCGTGTTTCCGTTTCGCTTCCAGGTCGAGTCGGGTGCGCCTGCGCCCGTCGCCCAGCGTGCGATCCAGAAGTTCTGCGCTGAGGAAGGCCTCCGCTGCCTCGACCTGCTGGAGCCGCTGCGCGAGGCCGGGCCCAGCGCCTTCGTGGACTACGACCACCTGAGCCCGTCGGGCGCGGCTCTCGCGGCCGGGAGCATCGCCAGCAGCGGACTGGTGCCCGACCAGCCTCTCGACCCCACGCTCCCGAAGGCAGCGGATCCGTCACAGCGGCTCATGGCCGGGCTGCGCGACCCGCATCCGGCGACGCGTGCCGCCGCGGCTGGGGCCCTAGCGGCTCACGGCCAGAGCGCGCGTCCCGCGCTTCCGGCGCTCTTCGAGGCGCTCGGCGACGAGCGAGAGGCCGTGCGCTGGTCGGGCGCCCAGGCGATCGACGCGATCGGGGTGGCGCCCGCGGACGTTCCCGTGCTCGAAGCGGCGCTGCGCAGCGGCGATCCGTACGTACGAGCCTTCGCCGCGTATGCCCTGGGCGGGCTGGGCGAGGCCGCAGCCGGAAGCCTTCCGGCGCTGATCGAGGCCTATCGTCGCGAGGAGGCGGAGGGCCGTGGCACCGCCGTGGTCGCGCTCGGGCAGCTGGGGTCGCTCGCGAAGGACGCGGTCCCGGCACTCGCCTCTGGCCTGCGCAATCCGCGCAACCATCGGCGCTGGGCTACGGCACGCGCCCTCGGCAGGATCGGTCCGGAAGCGCGCGCTGCGGTCGGGCCGCTGATCGCGCTCCTCGTCGATCCCAACGAGCATGTGCGCGCCCACGTCGCACAGGCACTGGGTCGGATCGGCGTCGAGGCCGCGGCCGCGGTCGAGGCGCTCACGAGCGCGGCGAAGGACCCCGACGCAGCGGTGCGCCGCGAAGCCTCGCATGCCCTGAAGCGGATCCGGGGGCTGCCCGCGACGCCGTAGAGTCGCTTCGTCAATCGCCCCGGCTTGAGGTAAGTTCCTACTCGGGAGGCCGCTTGCCGATGAAGCCGCGCAAACCCGGAGCTGCCGCGCGACCCAGGGCGGCGGAGCTGTCGGCCGTGAACCGGAAGTTGCGCGCCGAGATCGCCGAGCGCAAGCGCGCCGAGGCGCTGCGCGACGAATTCCTCTCGGTCGCCGCGCACGAGCTGAAGACGCCGCTCACCAGCCTGCGCGGTTTCGCGCAGCTGCTGATGCGGCAGATCGATAGCGACGAGGCGCCCAATCCGGTGCGCCTGCGGCAGGCGCTCTCGGCCATCGACCAGCAATCGGCCAAGCTCGCGCGCCTCGTCAACCAGCTCCTCGACGTGTCGCGCATCGACGCTGGCAAGCTGAGCCTCGATCGCAAGGTGGCCGACGTCGTCGGCCTGGTCGAAGACGTCGTGGCCACGGCCCGCGTCAACACCTTCCGCCACGAGTTCGCCGTGCGTGCGCCTTCGGCCGCATTGGCATTCGTGGATCCGCTGCGCCTCGAGCAGGTGCTGCGCAACCTCGTGGACAACGCCATCAAGTACAGCCCCGACGGCGGTCCGATCGAGATCGAGGTCTCGAAGAGCCGCGAAGCGGGGGTGCGGGTGGCCGTCGCCGATCGCGGCCTGGGCGTGCCCAGGGCCGAGCGCCCGCGTATCTTCGACCGCTTCTTCCAGGCGCATCCGAAGCGGCGGCTCGGCGGCATGGGTCTCGGCCTCTACATCAGCCGGCAGATCGCCGAGCTGCACGGCGGCCGGCTCGACGCCGAGTTCCCGCGCGAGGGTGGCACGCGCATGCTGCTGTGGGTCCCAGTCGGCGCGCCCATCAGGCGCCCATGAAGGCCCGCCGCCGGGTGCTGGTGGTGGACGACGACGACACCTTCCGCGAGCTGGTCGAAACGGTCCTTGGCGACGAAGGCTACGACGTGGGCTCGGCCCCGAGCGCCGAGGCGGGGCTCGAGCTGGCCGCGCGCTTCAAGCCGCACCTGATCCTGCTCGACGTGCGGATGGCGGGGAAGGATGGGCGCGCCTTCGCGAAGGCCTATCGGCGCACGCCCGGCCGGCGTGCCGCGATCGCGGTAGTGACCGCGGCGCGTGATCCCGAAGGCGCTGCGCAGGCGATGGGCGCCCACGCCTTTCTCGCCAAGCCCTTCGACCTGGCCGAGCTCCTGAACCTCGTCGCCCGCCACGCCGGCGGGTAGTCTTTCAGCTTCCGGTCGTGAGTTGGCCCGCAGGGCCTCTGATCGCGGTGGCGCGAGGCGCTGGCGCCCCGCGAAGGAGGCCCTCCGAGCTGAGATCCTCATCGAGCTCCGGCCAGTGAATCCCAAAGCCCGCACCCGCGATGCGCCAGTTCGCGCGTTGGACCGGGGACGCCTCGAGCAGGCGGGGATACCAGACCAGAGGGACCGAGATGGTCCTGCCGTCCGCGAGGTCAACGACGAGCGCATCGTCGGTGCATCGAACGTCCATGACGCGCTCCCCTGGGCTAGGTTGTGAAGTACTCATTCCATACCTCCACGAACACAGTCGCGTGCTCCTTGACCAGCCGCTCGATCCTGCGCAGCTCGGCGGCTCCGAAACCTAGATTACGGCTGAGTGCCACCGGCCGCAACCAGAACTTGGCGGACCGATCGTCGCGATCGACGTGGACATGCGGTGGCTCGTTGGGCTCGTGGCTGTGGAAGTAGACCCGGTACGGCCCTTCCCGCAGAATCGATGGCATTCCCTCGGCAGATTCTCTCACGCCCGAGTGGTGCAGCTAGCACGCCGTCCTCCGGGCTCGCTCGGCCGTCTCAGCCGAGACGCATGCGCGTGGCCGCGGCCTGCTGGCCTCGAGCCAAGGACCCTGCGCCACTGGCGAGGCTCGACCGCGGTGGATGCCGGCGCTACACTTCCCTCGACCCAGGATCTCTAGAGACACAGACCAGTCCACTGATTATTGGACGCCCCTCGGTGACCGGCCGGGCTTTGATGGGGAAGGAGAACTCCATGACTAGGCGCAGATGCGTTTGGAGCGTCGGACTTGGGCTGCTCGCGTTCGTTGCGCTTGGTTCTACGCCGGCGCACCCCGACGAGGCGAACGAGCGGCGCGAGCGGTGGACGCTCACCGAGGCCATGCTTCCGATGCGTGACGGTGTGCGACTGCACACCAAGGTCTTCGTGCCGAGCGATCGGACGGAGCCGCTCCCTTTCTTGCTGTTGCGGACGGCCTACGGCCTCGCTGATGCCGCCGACCGGCTGGACACACAGCTGAAAGCGCTGGTGGACGAGGGCTACATTTTCGTGTTCCAGGACATCCGCGGCAAGTTCGGCTCGGAGGGCGTCTTCGTGATGCAACGGCCGGCGCGCGCGCCGGGTGACACGCAGCTGCTCGACGAGGGAACCGACACTTACGACACGATCGATTGGTTGCTCGGCAACGTCGCGGCCAACAACGGCCGCGTGGGCATGCTCGGCGTCTCGTACCTGGGCTGGACGACGATCATGGGCGCGCTCGAGCCGCACCCGGCGCTCAAGGCGATATCGCCGCAGGCGTCGCCGGCGGACATGTGGCTGGGCGACGACTTTCACCACAACGGCGCGTTCCGCCTCAGCTATGGCTTCGAGTACGCCTTCGAACTGGAGAGCGGGACTGACTCCAAGGACTTCGCCTTCGACCGCTACGACACCTTCGGCTGGTACCTGTCCCTCGGACCACTCGCGAACGTGAACGCGCGGCTTTTCCACGGAAAGATTCCGACCTGGAACGACTTTGTCGCCCACCCGGACTACGACGCTTTCTGGAAGCGCCAGACCGTGATCCCACACCTCCGCGACGTCAAGCTGCCCACGCTGAGTGTCGCCGGCTGGTGGGACCAGGAGGACTTCTACGGCCCGCTCGCGATCTACCAGGCGCTCGAGCGGTACGACGCGAAGGGCATGAACCACCTGGTGGTCGGGCCGTGGAACCACGGGGGCTGGCGGAAGGGGCTGGGCGACCGGCTGG
>CAYTWT010000218.1:0-7902 GCA_964442185.1 uncultured Acidobacteriota bacterium | reverse complement strand
GCGGCGACTCTCGGCGAGGGCCAGCAGACGCTCGATGGGTGCGCTCTTCGGCGCGAGGACAGCGGCCTTGTCGAGTTTCTGAACCGCCTCGTCGAGTTGCTGCAGGCGCATCAGCAGCAGGCCCAGATTGGCCCAGCCCGCCGGCTCGTCCGGCACGAGCGCGGTCACACGCAGGAACTTCTCGCGAGCCAGAACCTCCTGGCTCGTCTGCATCGCCGCGAGGCCGGTGTAGAAGGCAGACACGGCCTCGCGGTACGTCGGCTCCGGCACTTCGAGCTTGTGGCGACAGCCGGAAGCGGCGGCGAGCGAGGACCCGACACAGACAGCGACGAGGAGCCACGACCCCGGGCGAAGTATTGTCACGGACATAATGTTACAGGAGCCCTTTGCCAGTGCCAGAAACCGAGCCGAAGAATCGCTCACCGCTGGTCGCCTGGGCCGGGCCTGCACTGCTGGTCGCTGTGTGGGCGCTGCTCGCTTCGCTCCGCCTGTTCCCCGAGTCGCTGTTCCCCAGCCCCGGCGCGGTGGCGCGCGGCCTCGGCGCCGAAGTGCGCAGCGGCCGGCTCGCGGACGACGTGATCGCGTCGCTGTTCCGGGTCTTCACGGGATTCCTGCTCGCGGCCGGCCTTGGCATCCCGGCCGGCCTGCTGCTGGGTCACTCTGCCTGGGCGCGCAAGGCGCTGCTGCCGCTCGTCAACTTCTTTCGCAGCCTGTCGCCGCTCGCCTGGATCCCCTTCGCGATCCTGTGGCTCGGGATCGGCGATCCCCCCGCGATCTTCCTGATCTTCATGGCCGCGTTCTTCCCGATCGTGCTCTCGACCAGCGCCGCCGTCGCGAGCATCCCGAGCGTCTACTTCCGGGTGGCGCGCGACCTGGGGATCGAAGGGCCGGAGCTGCTGCGCGAGGTGACGCTGCCGGCGATCGCGCCCCAGGTGATCACGGCCCTGCGCGTGGCGGCCGGCCTCTCCTGGCTGGTGGTGGTCGCCGCGGAGATGATCGCCGGCCGCGACGGGCTCGGCTACGCGGTCTGGGATGCTCGGAACGGGCTGCGCATCGATCTGCTGGCGGCGACGATGCTCGTGATCGGCCTGCTTGGCGTCGTCCTCGACCGGCTTCTGGTGCTGCTCACGCGGGTGCCGAGCGTGCGTTGGGGGTACGAGCGGTGAGCCAAACGCTGCTCCGGCTCGAGCGCGCCAGCTTCGCTTTCGGCACGACCGAAGTGCTGCGGGAGCTCTCTCTGGAGGTGAAGCGGGGCGAGTTCGTGGCCCTCGTCGGGCCGTCGGGTTGCGGCAAGACGACGCTGCTCAGCCTGTGCTCGGGCTTCCTTCGGCCCGGCGCTGGCGTGTTGGAACGCAGCGGCAGCCTGCGGATGGTGTTTCAGCAGGACGGCCTCTTTCCCTGGCTCACGGTGGCCGAGAACATCCGGCTCGGCTTGCGCCACCTGCGGGACGAAGCCGCGCGCGAGCGACGCGCGGAGGCCTTGCTGGCGCTGATCGGACTCGCCGAGTTCGCGGGCCATTACCCACACCAGCTCTCGGGCGGGATGCGGCAGCGGGTGGAACTCTCGCGCGCGATCGGCGGGGACACCGAGCTGCTGCTGATGGACGAGCCGTTCTCCTCTCTCGATTACCTGACGCGGCTGCGCATGCGCGCCGAGCTCGCGCGCCTGCTGCACGAGCAACCGCGGACGGTCGTGCTGGTGACGCATGACATCGAGGAAGCGGCGCAGCTCGCCGACCGCGTGTTGGTGCTGAGCGACCGGCCCACGCGCATCCGCGACGAGGTGCCTCTGGCGGCGCCGCGACCCCGGCAGCCCACGAGCCCTGAGGTCGTGCAGGCGGTTCATCGCATCCTCTTCGAACTCGGGCTCGAAACGGAGGCGTAAAGCCCACCCCGTCGGCGGCGAGCTCCTGAAATGAAATGAGGTAAGGTGAGGTCGATGCGTTCTCCCTTGCTGGGTTTCGGACTGAGCGCCCTGGCCGTGGCGGTGGCGCTCGGCGTCCTGCGTGCCAAGCCCTGGGAAGCCGCCTCCACCGCGACGGGGCCGGGAGCTCGCGAGACGCTGAAGGTGGGCTTCCTGCCCGTCACTTGCCACCTGACCTGCCCGGTCACCGACTTCGCGACGAAGACGAGCCGGAGCACGCGCTTCGAGTCCGAGCGCTTCACCGACTTCCCCAGCATGGCCGAGACCGTGAAGAGCGGACGCCTCGACGCCACCTTCATGATCGCGCCGCTCGCGATGAAGCTGCGTGAACAGGGTCTCAAGGTGAAGATCGCCTATCTCGGGCATCGGGACGGCTCGACGGTGATCGTGCGCAAGGAGCTGGCCGCCGCGAGCCTTCGCGACCTGCGCGGCCGGAGCTTCGCGATCCCGAGCAAGTACAGCAACCAGAATCTCGTGATCCGCAAGCTCATGCAGGACGAGGGGGTGGATCCCTCGGAAATCCGCTTCGTCGAGTTGCCGCCGCCCGATATGCCCGGGGCACTCGCCAGCAAGGCGATCGACGCCTATTTCGTCGGCGAGCCGCACGCGGCGCGCGCCGAGCTGGACGGCACCGGCCGGGTGCTCTATCACGCCAAGGACATCTGGCCGCGCTTCATCTCCTGCGTGCTGGTGGTCACCGAGCAGCTGATCGCGGAGCGGCCGGCCGTCGTGAGGGATCTGGTGCGCGGGATCGCCAAGAGCGGCGAATGGGCCGAGACGCATCGGCTCGAGGCCGCGCGGGTCGCGGCGCCGTACTTCCGCCAGGACGAAAAGCTGATCCGCTACGTCCTGACGCAGCCCCCGGACCGGGTCAGCTACCGGATGCTGACGCCCGAGGACGACGAGATGCAGAAGATCGCCGACATGGGCCTCGAAGCGGGCATCCTCGAGCGGCGTCTCGACGTGAGAGGGCTGGTGGACCGGCAGTTCATCCCCGCCGACATCGAGGCGGCCCACATCGAAGCGCCTCCGGCCTCGGAGTGAGGCGAGTCAGTCCCGGCCGACACCGAGCGTATCGGCGACGCGACACGATCCCACCGGGGTGAGTTGCTGACCGGGAGATTCCTGGCTCGCGAGGCCCTGGCCAGCGTGGGGCTATGCGATCGTGAATGGCGTCGGTTCCTGGCGCGCTGGCTGGGCGTGGCCATCTTGCTCATCGGCGCTGCAGCGTTCCGAAGCGATGGCTATCACCACCTCGACGAATATTTCCAGACTCTCGAGTTCGCGGCCGCCAAGCTCGGCCGCACCCCGCTCGAGGACCTGCCATGGGAGTACTCCGCTCGAATGCGTTCCTGGCTGCAGCCCGGCCTGTACGTCGCGTTGGCACGTCTACTCGGCGTAGCCGGCATTCACGACCCCTTCGCGTGGACACTCGTCTTCCGCCTCGTGTCAGGTCTTCTCGCCTGGCTGGCGGTCGTCGCGCTCGGCCTCTCGGCGTGGCGCTTCTTTCCCGATCCTGAGGTTCGGCGCACAGCGGTCGCGGCTTTGTGCCTGACCTGGTTCGTGCCTTACCTGTCGGTACGCACGTCGTCGGAGAGCCTTTCCGGCTCGTGCCTCATGCTCGGGATCAGCCTCCTCGTCTGGGCGACCCAGGACGGCCCAGCCACGTCGCGCGGCTCGCCGCATTTACTGGCGCTTGCCATCAGCGGCCTGCTTCTCGGCCTCGCCTTCGAACTGCGCTTCGCCACCGGGGTCGCGGCGGTAGCGGTTGCCGCATGGGCGCTGGTCGTTCCGGGGCTGCCTTGGCGACGAGCCGCGTGGCTGGCTCCGGGAGGGCTCGCAGCGCTCGTGCTCGGAGCTTGTGTGGATCGGTGGGGCTACGGTTCGTGGGTCTTCCCTCCCTATTACTACCTGTTCCACAACGTCGTCGAGGGGATCGCCGCCCAACGCTTTGGCGCGATGCCGCCGTACGGCTACCTGGTGATCGCGGCGCACGCCCCGGCGGCGATCCTCGTGATCCCCACGATCCTCGCGAGCTTCGTCGCGTGGCTGCGAAAGCCGTTGCACCCTCTCACCTGGGCCGTAGCCTCGCTCTTCCTCGTGCACAGCCTCATCGCTCACAAGGAGCTGCGATTCCTCTTTCCGGTGGCGCTCGCGACGCCCTTCCTGTGCGTCCTTGCCCTGGCCCCATGCGGCGACCGGTGGGATGCCTGGACCGGGGCGCTGTGGCGGAGGCGTCACGGCATCGTCGGCCGCGCCCTTCTCGTTCTCAACCTGCTGGCCCTGGCCGCTTTCACGTCGATACCGACGCGACCGCAGATCTCCTTCCAGCGCTTCATCCGGGAGCACTACCCCACAGGATTCGAAGCCATCATGACGACGCCCCACTCCCCCTGGCAGGCGAACCGGCTCCAGATGCACTTCTACCGACCGGAGCCACTGGTGCTCCATCAGGTCGATCGCGCCGATCTGGAGGGCATGGTCCGACGCCGGTTCCTCTTCGTCACACCGGCTCTCGACGACGGCGCGCTGCGGCTCCGCAACTACGCGTGCCTGCCGCTCTACCGGTCGTTTCCCGATTGGTTCCGCCATCTCGCCTGGGCTGAGATCGACCGCGTCCCCGCGTGGGATCTCTATCGTTGCGTCCGTCGGCCAGCGGTCCAGCCGCCCGGGTCTTCCCTGCCCGCCCGCTAGCGCCGAACGGTTCCAGAACAAGTAAGTCACCTTGAAACCCCCCGCTCCCGAACTGCCGCCTTCGAGCGCGTCGCGACCCTGTCCGCCCCGCGCGTCGGCCAGCAATCGGCATCCGAACCACGCGTTGGGTCGGGAGCCCGGGTGCTAAGCTAGCGGCATGCCAATCGCGGCCGACACGAGTCCGGATGCGGACGCGGTCCAGCTCTTGGCGTACCGGCGCATGGGCGGCGCCGGCCGCGCCCAGGTCATGTTTCGCCTGAGCGCGATGGCCCGTGAAACGGCCTGGGCCGGGATTCGAAGACGTCACCCCGAGTACGACGACGGTCAGGTGATGCGGGCGCTCGCGCGGCTGCTTCACGGCGACGAGCTCGTGCGCCGGGCCTGGCCGGGCGAGCTCCTGGAGCCGTGACCCCCGAACAGGGGGCGCTCTTCGAGGTGGTGCGCGCTCTCGATCGCCTGGGCGTGGCACACATGGTGACCGGCTCCGTGGCGAGCAGCTACCACGGACGCCCCCGCTCCACACACGACGCCGACATCGTCATCGACCCGAGCCTGGATCAGCTGGAAGCGCTGGTGCGGAGCTTGCTCGACGCCGGCTTCTACGTCGATGACGAGCGCGCCCGCGATGCGTTCAGTTGACGCCTCCAGGGCGAAGGGCCGGCGACCGACTGACGGGCGACGCGACGGTAGGGCCGTGGTGGCGGAAGACCGTGGGGGCGTGGGTCCCCGACGGAAAAGGGAGGCGGGGCGAGTCGGCTATAGTGAAGGTTACGCTCTCGAAGGAGAACTCATGAAGCTCGCTCTTTCCCTCGCCGTCGCCGCGCTTTCGGCCGGCCCCGCGCTCGCAGCCATGTCGAACCGGGCGGTGGCCCAGCTCCAGCCGACCAAGGACAGCAAGGTTTCGGGCACGGTCACCTTCACGAAGGCCGAAGCCGGCGTCAAGGTCTCGGCGCGCCTGACCGGGCTCGCGCCCGGCATGCACGGCTTCCACATCCACGAGTTCGGCGACTGCTCCGCGCCGGACGGGGCTTCGGCCGGCGGTCACTTCAACCCGAGCGGCGAGCCGCACGCGGCGCCGAGCGAGGCTCACCGCCATGCCGGGGACCTGGGCAACGTGGAGGCGAAGGGGGACGGTAGCGCCGATCTCGACTACGTCGACGCCGCTGCCAGCCTCGAGGGCCCGAGTTCGATCCTCGGCCGTGGCGTGATCGTCCACGCGAACCCAGACGACTTCAAGACACAGCCCACGGGCAACGCGGGCGGTCGCGTCGCGTGCGGTGTGATCGGAGCCGCGAAGGGCGAGTAGGTTTCGATCTTCGCGATCACTCCGGGGCTGGCCAGCGCCGCTTGGCCTCGGCACGCCATGGGTCTCGGAGTGAGGCGAGCTACTCCCGGCCGACACCGAGCGCATCGGCGACGCGGTTGATGTAGTTGAACCAGGACGCGATCAGCGTGATCTGCAAGATGCCGCGGTCCTCAAAGCCGACGGCACGCAGCCGCGCGTGGTCCCCCGACGTGATGCGCGTCGCGTCCTTCGTGAGCTGCGTCACGTAGTCGAGCATCGCGCGATCGGCTTCGGAGAGCGGTGCGTTTTCGTAGTCTTCGACCAGGGCCTTCACGAACGCCTCGTCGAGCGTCACGGCACGCAGAAACTCCGCGTGAGACTCCAGTCAATAGTGGCACCGGTTCACGGCCGAGACGCGGGTCGTGATCATCTCGTGCTGGGCACGCGTGAGCGGAAGCTCGGGCGCCATCAGCGCCCCGAAGGTCGAGAACGCGTGATACAGGGCCTCCGGAATCAGCGTGTGCGTCGAGACGATGCTCGAGCTGCCGTCGTCGCCGGGGGCCCGAGCGTATTCCTTCGGGTAGAGCCGGTTCTGCTCCTGCAGAGCCTTGAGCAGCGTCTCGTCGGCTTCGGTGAAGGGAATCGTCTTGATCCAGGCCATCAGCTCTTCTCCTGCCTCGCAGGTCTCATCCAGAGACGATACACTGGCCGAGCAGCGTCGGGGGATGAAGGCCCGCCACCGTGAGCGCGATGAAGCCCAGGGTCACGAAGATCAAGTAGGCGACGATCGAGCGCGGCCTGGGTCGCGATCGCGCGCAGGGGCGTGCCGCGGGAAGAGCGTAGCGGCGGCTCTACGGCTTGACGATCGAGCCGATCACCGTCCCGGCGAGCAGGCTGTCGATCATGCTGATCCCGCCCTGGCACCACGAAAGGTAGTACGGGAAGCCGTCGATCACCAGCGGGTTGTAGAAGCCATGGAAGAACACGACCAACCCCAGGAAGAACCCGAAGCTGAGCCCGCCCTTCCAGCCCGGCGCCCAGCTTCCCCGGGTCCTCGCGAATAGCAGCGCCGCCATGAAGCAGATCGTGAAGGAGATGAGCAGGAACCACGCTGGGTTGGCCTGTGCCTGGCTGTAGACCTGGCTCAGCCGGCGGTAGGTCGGTGCCATGACCATCCCGTGCAGGACGAAGTCGGAGATCCACGTGACGATGCCGGCAGCCCCGCCGGCGACGGCGATACGAGTCCAGTTCATGCTTCCTCCTCCTCGCGCGCCACGCGCGGATGCAAAACGCCCCGACGCCTCGGTGACGCCGGCTCTGTCTGGTGACGAGTACTGGAGACACTACGCCCGCGCCGGCGGGGCCGTCAAGGCCGCTCCGCGCGGGTCGAAGGTAGCTGTGCTCGGCCGGCCAGGATCTCCCGTCCCTCGGCGTCCGCCGGCACCCGGACCAGCTCCGGGGTCGGCACCGACCGCTCGTCGGAATCGAGCGGGGGGTGCGACCGGATCGGTGCTCGTGATATAGATCAGTTCGCATTTCAAGGAGGCTCTATGAAGCGTACCCGTTTGTGGTTCGGGCTCGTCTTGGCCCTGGGCGTCGCGCTGGGCGTGTTTGGCGACCGGTTGCTGAGCGCGCAGGACCCGTTGAAGGCCGGCACCGTCCTGGCTCGGACGGAACTGGTGGGCGCCGCGGGGATGGAGGCCATCCTGGTGCTCCGCGAGGTGCCCGGGGGAGGAGCAAGCGGAAAGCACACCCAGTCAGGCAACGAGATCGTCTACATCGCGGACGGCTCGGTCACCCTCGAGGTGGAGGGCAAGGGCCCCGTGACGGTCAAGCAGGGGGAGGCGTTCAAGACCACGGCGGGCGAGGTGCACAACGTGAAGAACGCCAGCGCCACCGCGCCTGTCAAGGCGCTCGCCTTCTACGTCGTGAAGAAGGGGACCCCTCTCGAAGGCCTCTCGGTTCCGGCGAAGTAGCGCTCTTCAGTCTCCTAGAGAGG
>CAYTWT010000217.1:0-8067 GCA_964442185.1 uncultured Acidobacteriota bacterium | reverse complement strand
GGGCCCGTAGCCGGTGACGATGTTGACGACGCCATCGGGGAAATCCTCGAAGCACCTCATCAGCCGCAGCGTCGACAACGGGGTCCACTCGCTGGGCTTGGCGACCACGGTATTGCCGGCGGCAAGTGCCGCCGCGAGCTTCCAGGAGAGCAGCAGCAACGGGTAGTTCCACGGCACGATCAGGCCGGCGACGCCGTAGGGTTCCTTGATCACGAAGTTGAACTGGTGGCGCGATACCGGGCTGATCACCCGGCCCACGACATCGCGGCCGATCTCCGCGTAGTAGTCGAAGCAGGCGGCGACCCACTCGATCTCGTCGCGGTTCTCGGGGAGGGGCTTGCCGCCCTCCTTGGTGAGCAGGATCGCGAGAGCCTCGAGTTCCTCGCGGATCCGGCGGGCGACGTGATGCAGCTTCTCGGCCTTCTCGAGACCCGGCGTCCGCCGCCACTCGGGAAAGGCCCGCTTGGCCGCGGCGACGGCCCGTTCCACGTCCGCCGTGGACCCCCGCGGGGCGCTGTCGATCACGTCTTCGGTGGCTGGGTTGCTGACCTCGAAGACGCGGCCGTCGGCCGCATCGCACCAGCGGTTGTCGATCCACATCTGCGCCACTTAGATCCTCCGGAACAGCAGGCTCTTGCAGGTGAGGGCGGCTTCGGCCTTGACGAACTCCGAGATGTCCATCGCCACGACAGGGCAGCCGATCTTCGCCAAGCGCTCGAACGTCCGTGGAAAGCCCGGGTGCGCCCAGATCTCGTCGCGCACGCGCAGGGCATTCGCAGCGCCGGGCTCGGCCGGGTGCACGTCGACGAAGTCCCTGGCGTGAAGGCCGCTGCTGTCGAACCACGCGCGATTCGCGAGCAGGCTGTGAGTATCGAGGGCCGTCACCGCGCTCTTCAAGTGCAGGCACCCCGTGACGCTCACCGGAACCACCTCGTAGTCGAACGGCGCCACGATTCGCTGAAGTGCGTCGATGCCCGCCTGGTTGGTGCGAGCCGTGAGGCCGGCGTAGATCAGGCGGCCAAGGACCAGCACGTCCCCGCCGTCGAGCGTCCCCGGCAGCTCGAGAGACTCGATCCGCCGCCGGAAAGGACGCAGCGCCTGCGCGACCGGGGCCAACTCGCCGCGTCGCGAGGGCGCGCCCGGCATCGTGAGAATCGCCAGCTCGTCGAGGACGAGCGCCACGTCTTCGACGAAGCAGCCGTCCGGATAGGCCTCGTCCGCCGGCAACCGCAGCACCTCGAGGCCCCGGGCTGCGAGCCGGTCGCAGTAGCTGCTGTGCTGGAGGACGGCGCGGTCGTAGTCGATCGGGGCGCGGGCGATGTGGGTCAGCTCACAGCGCGTGATGGAACGGGCCACGTCGCGCGTGAGGGCGATGTCCACCTGACGCCGATGCTACCACCGTCACACGCCGGAGGCGCTTCGCTGAAACAGCGGGCGAACCGCGGCCATCAGGATCAGCACCAGGCCGAAGGTGCAGACCATCGTCGCTCCGGTCGGCAGATCGAGCTTCACCGAAAGATAGATGCCGAGCGCAGACACGACGGTGCCCATGGTCCAGCCGATCGCCAGGCGCCTGCCGATCGACTCGGCGTACAGCATCGCGGCGACCGAAGGGACGATCAGGTAGCAGAAGACCAGCAGCACGCCCGCGATCGCGACCGAGCGGGTCACCATCACACCGAAGGAGGCGTAGAAAAGGAAATCCCAGAAGCGGATCGAGAGGCCCTGGGCCTCGGCGGCGCTCTCATGCATCGAGATCGCCAGGAATTTCTTGCGAAACACGTAGTGGAAGATCGCGATGCCGGCATACAACCACGCGGTGCTGCGGACCTCGTCCCACGAGACAGCGAGGATGTTCCCCACCAGCATGTCCTTCAGATGCTCGCTCTCGGAGGTGGCCTTGCTCATGGCGAGGATCGTCGCCGCCGAGGCCACGGCATAGCTGATCCCGATGATCGCCTCCTGCGGGATGCGGGCCTTGCGGCCCTTGATCAAGGAGAAGACCGCCGCGCCGACGAAGGTGAAGGCCAGGCTGCTCCAATACACCCATGGCCCGTGAGGATCCTCGCCCATGAAAGGCACCAGCAGGGCGATGGTGGAGCCCAGGGCCGCGATCTGGGCGAGCGAGAGGTCCACGAAGATGACGCCGCGCTCGACCACATGCACGCCGAGGTAGGCGTGGATGCCGGCGATGAGCAGGCTCGCCACCAGGGGCGCCGCAAGGAACTGGAGAATCGAGAGCTCCATTACCTGCTCCCGGTGTCCCTGAGCGCCGCTACGATCTGATCGACGTCGTAGTCGAAGAGCTTGATGTAGTCGGTGATGACCTTCTCGGCCCCCACCGAGGGCGCGAGCACGAGGACCCTGGCGCCGGTCTCGCGGGCGATGGAATTGGGTGTCTTGAGGTCGAAGTAGGGCTCGACCAGGATGAGCTTGATGTTCTTCGCCTTCATTTCCCTGATCAGGTCGAGGGTGTGGCTGGGCGAGGGCGGTATCCCGGGCTTCGGTTCCACGTAGCCCACCACGTCGAGGCCGAAGCGGTCGCAGAAATTCGGCCAGGAGCGATGATAGGTCACGACCTTGAGGCCCTTGTAGGGCGCAAGTGCCGTGTCCCAGCGCTTCTCGGCAGCGGCGAGGCGCTTGTCGAAGTCGGCGTAGCGCTGCGCGAAGTAGTCCGCGTCGGCCGGGCTCATGGCCCGGAGCTTCTCGAGGATCGCCTGGGCCACGCGCCGGCCGTTGCCCGGGTCGAGCCAGAAGTGCGGGTTCCCCTGCGGGTGCACGTCGCCCATGGCGCGGGTGATCTGGCCGGTCGGGATCTCGAGGATCTTCGCGCTGAGCGAAGCGTCGAGATAGCCGTTGGCGGCTGGCTGGATCTTCGGGTTGCGACTCTGCAGGATCAGCGGCGGCAGCCAGCCGATCTCCAGCTCGCGGCCGACGACGACCAGCAGGTCGGCCTTGTTGAGGGTGAAGATGAAGCTGGGCTTGGCCTCGACGAAGTGCGGATCCTGGTAGCCGCGGGCGATCGCGGCGACCTTGACCTTGTCGCCGCCCACCTCGCGGGCGAGAGAAGCCAGGTCTTCGGTCGTGGCGACGACGCTCACGGCCTGCGCGGCGCACGACCAGACGCCGGTCAGGACGGCGACGAGCGACAACAGCAAGCGGCGTGACATGGGCGCTCCTAGAAGACGTGGGCGCCGTGGGCGCCGATCAAGAACAGGAACTGGAACAGGAACTCGTCGGCGCTATTCTGCTCGGCGAAGCGGATGTGCCGGTACTGGCCACGGATCTGGCTGAACTCGCTCGGCCACCAGCTGAGGAGCACCGAGCCGCCCTTGTCGGTGAGCCTGGGATCCTCGGCGCGCTCGGAGTGGTCATAGCGCAAGCCGGCGAACCAGCGGCGCGCGAACTGGTACTCGGTCGAGGCGTAGAACCCGAAGGCGCTGGCGGCCGCAGGCTCCTGGTCGCGCCGGCTCCAGACCAGCTCGGTCCGGGCGAGGAAGCGTTTGTAGATCGCCCGGCGCAACGGCCGGTAGCGAAACGTCGCGTCGGCGCCCCACAGGCGTGTCCGGAAGCCCGGACCCGCGCCGTTGCCCCCGCTCGCGAAGGAGCCGCCGAGGTCGAGGTTCATCGACTCTCCCAGGTCGCGGTACGCCCGCAGGTGGCCGACGTAAGCGAGGTCGCCGCGGTGCTGCGCTGAGAACACCGCGGACTCGCCACGGTAGACCTGGGCCGTCGCCTCGAGAAACAGCAGCCGGTTCGGGATCAGCCGTGCGATCGAGGCGCCGTAGTCCGCGAGGCCCTCTTCGCCGCCGGTGAGATTCTGCGTCACCAGCGGGCGGTCGGTCCACGGGAGCGCGTGGTTGTGCATCGCGTCGACCTTGCCGAAGGCATCCCGCAGCTTGCCCACCTTGAGCAGCAGCCCGCCGGGAACGGTCGGGAAGGTGATGAAGCCTTCCTCGACGCCGACCTCGTCGGGGCCGAAGGTCAGGAAGAAGTCAGCGCGCGCGTAGGGATCGACGCTGGCCTGGAACGAAGCCTCGGCTTCGTGCAGTTCGAGGGACGGCGGCGCATCGGGCGAAGGGTTGCGGCCCGCGGCGCCGAGGAAATCGCCGATCACCGCAATGTCAGGGTTGAAGACCTTGGACGAACCGGCGGGAATGGCGGAGGCCGGCGGCGAGAGAGCGGCCGCCGGGACCGGCACGGGTGTCGCCGCCGTCGTGGGCTCGGGGGCCGGGGCCGGGGGCGGCGAAGAAATCGCCGCGAGCATCGCTTCCATCGCCGCCAGCGCCTCCTTCAGCGAGCGAACCTCGTCGCGCAACTGCTGCACTTCCTCGCGAGACGCGGGAGCCCCGGCCTCTTGTGCCGCGAGCGGCTCCGTCAGGAGAGCGGCGGCGAGCACGGCACTCAACAGGTGACGGACGACGACGGGGGTACGCATCGGAACGCCTCCAACCAGGGCGAGTTGAGGAGAAACGGGCGGCCCGCGGACGAGCCGAAGCCTTGGCGCTAGCCCAGGGCGGGCGGGGCGCGTTCGCTTCCGAAGAGCCGGACGGCCAGGCGCGGGGCACGCATCTCGGCGGCTTCGATCATTCCGCTCCCGTCCAGGCGGGGAGGCGTCGAGGCTGCGGCTGTCTCGGCTCGCGAAGCCAGCGGGCTCGCGGCGCAGGCGTCGCAGTGGCCTGGGGTCTTCAGGTGACAGGCCAGGTCGTGATGCAGAACCGGGCTCACGAACAGCACGACGACGTAGGCCAGGAGCCCCAGTATGGCCAGTGACCGCAGACGCCGAGCGAGTCCCATCAAGTACACGACCAGCCCAGTATACGCCTGCCGGGTGGTCAATAATGCCGGTCCGGATGTCCGATACGGGTCTGACCATCGTCGGCGCCGGTGTCGTCGGCCTGGCGATCGCCGCACGGATGGCGCCCCAGATCCCGGGCCTCGTGATCCTCGAGCGGCGCGAGCGCCACGGCCAGGAAACCTCCAGTCGCAACAGCGAAGTGGTTCACGCCGGCATCTACTACCCCGCCAGCTCCTGGAAGGCGCGTCTTTGCACCGAAGGCAACCGGCTCGTCCGCGAGCTCGCGACGCGTTACGGCATCCCGCAACTGCGTTGCGGCAAGCTCATTACGGCCGCCGCGCCAGAAGAGCTTCCCGCGCTCGAGCGTGTCTTCGAGCTGGCCCGCGCGAACGACGTCCCATTGCAACGGCTCACGGCGCAACAGGTCCAGGCTCTGGAACCGCAGGTCGCGTCGGTCGCGGGCCTGCTATCGCCAACCTCGGGTGTCGTGAGCGCTCACGGCCTGATGGAGGTCTTTCTTCGGCTCGCGCGGGACGCCGGCGCGATCCTCAAGACACGCTGCGAGGTGATCGGCCTGGAGCGGCGGACCGAGGACTGGCGCATCGAGGTCACGAGCCCGGCCGGACGCGAGTCTTTCACGAGCGAGCGGGTCGTGAACGCGGCCGGGCTCGAGGCAGACACGCTGGCCGGGCTCGCCGGTATCGACGTCGATGCCGCCGGCTATCGCCAACACTGGTGCAAGGGCAGCTACTTCACGACAGCGCGGCGCGACCTGGTATCGCGGCTCGTCTACCCGGCCCCGGAGGCCGTGAGCCTGGGCGTGCATGCGATCCTGGACCTCGGCGGTCGGCTGCGTTTCGGCCCGGATGTCGAGTACCTTCGCGAGCGGCGGGCCGACTACCACGTCCCCGAAGGCGCGCGGCCGCGTTTCGGCGCCGCCGTTCGCCGCCTGCTTCCCGGCGTCTCGGACGACGACCTGGCTGCCGATACGAGCGGGATAAGGTCGAAGCTCCAGGGTCCGCACGACGGCTTCCGCGACTTCGTGATCGCGGAGGAATCGGATCGAGGCCGAAGCGGGCTCGTCAACCTCGTCGGCATCGACTCGCCCGGCTTGACGGCCTCCCCGGCCATTGCCGCGCGGGTCGAGTGCTTGCTGG
The DNA here is from genome assembly GCA_964442185.1 of uncultured Acidobacteriota bacterium. Taxonomy (GTDB): domain Bacteria; phylum Acidobacteriota; class Vicinamibacteria; order Fen-336; family Fen-336; genus CADEEV01. Next base: position 2,112 of record CAYTWT010000217.1, on the reverse strand, counting down.
CTTGACGGGGCCGACTCCCGGCCCCTACGCTCCGCCACCCGTGTCGCCTGCCCAGGACGCCAAGCCGCGGCGCCTTCCGATCGACGCTGTCGTCGTGCCGATCCTGCTGCTCTTGATCGCTCGCGATCTCGCGCTCTTCGACCCGCCGCGAGAACTGGCCTGGCCGCTCTTCCACGAGCTCTTGGGCGTGCCGAAGCCCGCGTGGCTCGAAGCCTTGCTGCCCCGGCCCGCGCAGACCCTGTTCGACGATCCCGTCGGCCTGCTGCTCGCGGCCGTTGCGACGGGGCTGGCCGCCGCCTACGCCCTCTGCGCGCTGCTGGGCGCTCGGCCGCGGGCGCGCGCGGCGCTTTTGGCTGCGGCGAGCCTCGGCCTCGTGCTGCTTCCGACCGCCTGGGCCGTGGGTCTCGGCCACGCGACGGGCCGGCCGTACGGCCACGACGGCGGCGTCGTGCAGCTGCCGCTCGCGATCGAACGGGTGCTCGGGGGCGAGAGTCCCTACGGCGCAGACTACTCGCACAGCATCCTCGGCGAGCAGTCGCGCGCGTCTACGTTCTGGCAGCCCCTGGGCGGCAACCCCATCGTCCGCCACCATTGGTACCTGCCGGGGATGCACCTGGTGATGGCCCCGTTCTTCGTTCTCGGGCGGACACTGTTCGGCGGCTTCGACCCGCGCCTCGTCACGAGCCTCGCGTTCGTGGTCGCAATACTGTTGGCCGCGCGGCTTCCGGCCACTCCGGAGGCGCGGCTCGCCGCGGCGGCGGTGATCGCCGTGAACCCCTTCGTGTACTGGGCCCAGACGTTCGGGACGAACGACGTGCTCTCGGCCGTGCCGCTGCTGGCCGCAGCGCTCCTGGCGCAGCGGGGTCGGCACACGTTCGCCGCGGTCGCCCTGGGCCTGGGCTGCGCCGTCAAGCAGCTCGTCTGGCCCTTCGCTCCGTTCTTCATCGTCCACCTCGCGGGTGTGACCTCGTTTCGCGAAGCCGTCTCGGCGCCCGGGCTACGGCGCCTGCTGAAGCCCGCCTTGATCGCGGCGACGGTCTTCGTGGCCGTCGTGGCTCCGGTCGCCGCCCTCGACCCTGGCGCCTTCGTGGCGGATGTCTTCCGCTATCAAACCGGCAGCCCGGGGTCCGACCAATACCCGCTCGGCGGCACGCCGGGCTTCGGCGTCGCCAACCTCTTGATCTATGTGGGAGCCGTAGGGAGTCTCTCCGACTACTTCCCCTTCCAGCGCTTTTACGTCTTCCTCGTGCCGGTGGGATTGCTCTTGCTCCGCTTTCAGTTCCGCCGCCCGGGGCTTCCGGCGGCCTTCGTCGCGGGCAGTGTCGCGCTGCTGGTCTGCGTGTATCTCTCGCGGATTCCGAACCCGAACTACTTGATCCTGGCCGCGCTGTTCCTGCCGCTCGGCTTGCTCCTCGACTCCGAATTGCCGGCGGACCTCGCCGTCGTCCCGCTGTTGCTCCTGGCGCTCTCTTCGGAAGCGGCCTTGCGCGAGCCGCTGCGCACGACGTGGGAGTCGGCGACGACGGCGGCGGCACTCGGTCTTCCCGAGTGGCTCGCTCCGTCCCCAGCGGGGCCACGCTGGCGCGACCCGCTCAGCACGGGCTGGAGCGGGCTCGCCTCGACGCTCGCCATCGGCTATCTCCTCGTGGTGGTTGCCGGAGCGGGGCCGCGGCTGCGCAGATCCCTCGTCTTCCTGGCAGCGCTCGTCATCGTAGGCCTGCCGCTGCGGGTGGTCGTGGCCGGCAATGCCGCGAGCGGCATCGTGCGCGCGCAGGATCCCTGGATCGCCGAGGTGCTCGGGGCCAGCGAAACGCCAGGGCCAGGCGGCTGGGCGCTACGGCCGGGTGTGACGAGGACCCCCGTCGTGGAGGCCTGGCCAGCGAGTTGGCGCAAGGACCCTCCGCGGCCACTTCCGGAGACCGCGGCGACACCCGGCGCCTTTGCGCTGGGCCGCCTCCTGCGCGCGCTTCACTTCCGCGATCCGCGGCTGCTCTCCGCCCTCGCCCTGGCGCTCGCGGCCCTCGTCGCGAGCCGGCTGGCAGCGGCGCCGGCACGCGGCGCGGTCCTCGCCGTGGTCCTGCTCTCTCCCGCCAGCGTCGGAGGCGTGCTGTT
>CAYTWT010000216.1:0-13431 GCA_964442185.1 uncultured Acidobacteriota bacterium | reverse complement strand
CGCAGGCGCGAGCCGAGGTTCAAGTAGAGCTGAAAGCCGGAGTACTCCGCGAGGTTCGTGACGAGTCGGCTGGACGCCGTGGTCTCGAGCAGGACGCTCCACCTTCGCGAGACGAGCCATTCGAGCGCGCCGAAGCCGTGCGCTCGCAGCCGCTCGTAGCGAACGGCGTCGACCTCGCTTGCGCTCTGAACCACGGCGCCGCCGCCCGCGGTCAGATCGAAGTGCTTGCCAAGCCGCCGTCCTGCCGCCAGTTGCAAGCCGAAGCCCACTCCGTGCCCCGCATACGGCCCCGTGCCCGTGGGCAGGGCGAGGCGTCCCGCAAGCGTCGCTCGCCAGCCGGCGCCGCCCTTCACACGGACGCGCGTGCCCAGTTCGACGTTGCCCAGACCCGTCCCCGCGTCACGCCACGCCACCGGTCGTCCGCTCGCGTCCTGGCCTTCGATCCGATAGAGGTCGACGCCGAAGAAGCGTCGACCGTTGTCGGGGAAGCCGCTCCAACCGTGGTACCAGTCGATCACGCCGTCGAGCGAGCCCGCTCCACGCCACTCCACCGGGACGCGCAGCTCGAGCTCGATCGATCGCGTGAGGCCGTGCCGCAGAGAGAGATCGAGCGTCCGGTGTTCCCCATCGACCAGGTAAGAGCGCTGCTTCGGCTGTTCGCCCGGCGTGTCTTGCCGCCAGCCGAAGTCGTTGCCCCAGTCCAGACGCAGGCGCAACTCGCTGCGGCCCGCTGCGAGGCTGTCGGCCGGCAACGGAACCAGCGTGAGCCGCGGCTGGGCGAGGAGCCATTCCTCGCGCGCGCCGATTGGACCGCCCGGCTCCTGCGCCGAGGCCGCGGCGGCCAGCGCGAGCACAACACCTGGAAGGATCCTCAAGCGACCAGCAGCCACGCAGCGATCAGGGATAGCAGCGGGCGGGCGACGACCGGTAGCGCCGGCGAGCCGATCAGCGTCACCCGAAGAGCCGCACGCCGGCTTCGGCTGCCAGCCGAGACAGGAGGCGAACCGGCAGTCCCTCGACGTTCGACGGCGAACCCTGGACGCTCGCCACGAACAGCGCCCCAAGGCCATCGACGTGGTAAGCACCCGCCTTGTCCATCGGCTCGCCCGTCGCCACATACCATTCGATCTCGGCGTCGCTCATCGCGCCGAGGGTGACTGTGGTCCTTTCCCGTGCCGAGCGCGCCTGGCCGAGCGCCACGAGGCACACGCCGGTGACGACTTCATGGCTGCGCCCGGCGAGTCCGCGCAGCATGGCCCCGGCATCGGCAGCCGAGCCAGGCTTGCCGAGGATGCGTCCATCACACAACACCAGCGTGTCCGCGGCGAGCACCGGGAGGGCCTCGCTCGGGCTCACCACGAGCGCTTTCATACGGGCGAGTCGCTCCGCCGCGGCGGCGCCGTCTTCCGCCGGAAGCAGCGACTCGTCGACGTGGGCAACACGCACGCGAAACGGGACGCCGAGCGACTCGAGAATCCGCGCCCGACGCGGCGACGCCGAAGCGAGCACGATCCGAGGCTCCAACTAGCCCCTGCGGAAGAGCGCGATCACGCGCGCCGCGAGGGCCTCCGGGCTGCCAGCCCCCTTCGGGACGAACTCGTCCGCGCCGTGGATGCGGGCTTCCTTCTGGCTGTCGATGGGCAGGCGCGTGTAGAGCACGATGGGGATGTCGACCCACTCCATCGTGGCCTTGATCATGTTGATGACGTCCTTGCCACCCATCGGCCCCTGGGTATCGAGCTCCATCACGATCACGTCCGGCTTTTCCTCGGCGATGGCGGCCAGGCTCGCAGCACCGTCGGAGTAGCTGCGCGTCGGAACCTGCGACCGTTCCAGCGCCGCCAGCGCCGCCGCACGCGAGAGCTCGTCGTCGTCGATCAGAAGCACCGTCTTGCGTCGGCGCGCCCGGAGCTGAGGCGCCGCGCCCGCCGAGGTCTGCCCTGAGGCCGCTGCCTCGTCCGAAGGCGCGAGCCCGGGCGCCGGCCGTGAGCGCAGCATTGCCAGCAACTCCTCCTGCATACGTCGCAGCGCCCGGATCTCCGCGAGCAGCAACTCGAGGGTCGCCGGGGGATCGCCCGGCCGCGGGATCGGCTTCAGCGGCGTGAGCGGGGGCAGCGTCGCGCTGGGATTCTCAGGCGCAGGCGGCTTCGAGCTCGCGGTCGAGGCCGGCACGGGGACGGCGCGGCTGCGCAGCTTGGAGCCACACGCCGGACAAACGAAGAAACCCTGTTCGTCCGCCACCGAGGAGAAACTGGCGCTGCACTTGGGGCACTTCATGGAGCGGGCGCGGGGCGCGCTCTGATTATAGCGTGAAGCGGATGGCCGACACTTGGCCGGGGCGTGGACGCTGACTTAGAGTAGGGACGTGACCATGGAGCAAGCCTCGGCTCGCCAGCTGGCGAGGCGACTCTTCGGCCGGGCGCCCGGCGCGCGGTTGGCGCTGATCCGGGCCTTCTGGCCGCTGGCGGTGGGCGCGGATACCGGACGCCGAACGGAAGTGGTGGCGCTCGAGGGCCGTACGCTGCGGATCCGCGTACCCGACGCGCGCTGGCGCAAGGTCCTGCACCGCATGCAGCGTGAGATCCTCGGGCGCCTGTTCGCCTCGATCGGCGATCTGGCTCCATCGCAGCTCAGCTTCGTCGAAGGGCCGGTGGCCGACCCGGCTCCACCACCCGCGTTGCCCGCGCCTGAAATGCCGCCTCCCTCCCCGGAGCTCATGGCCCGCGCGGCGGCGATCGCCGATCCCGAGCTCCGCGAACGCTTTCTTTCCACTGCCGCCCGGTACTTGAGCCGGGCCAACGTCCCGAGGACGATCCCGAATGCGTGAATCCGTCATTCTCTCCGCCGTCCGTATCCCGACTGGCCGCTTCCTCGGCTCGCTCAAGGGCCTCGCCGCGCCGCGTCTGGGCGCCATGGTCGTGAAGGAGGCCGTGGCGCGCGCCGGTGTCGATCCCGGGCGCATCGACGAAGTGATCCTCGGCAACGTGGTCTCCGCCGGGATCGGCCAAGCGCCCGCGCGCCAGGCGGCGATCTTTGCTGGCTTGCCGCCTCAGGTTGCGGCCCTCACCATCAACAAGGTTTGCGGCTCTGGTTTGAAGGCCGTGATGCTCGCCGCCCAGGGCATCGCGACTGGTGACACCGATATCGTGGTGGCGGGTGGCATGGAGTCGATGTCGAATTGTCCGTACCTGCTCACCAAGGCGCGCGAGGGCTTTCGCCTCGGCAACGGCGAGCTGGTCGACTCGATGATTCACGATGGCCTGTGGGATGCGTACGACGATTTCCACATGGGGTGCACGGGCGAGATCGTCGCCGACAAATACGGCATCTCGCGTCGCGAACAGGACGAGTACGCGCTCGCGAGCCATCAGAAGGCGATCGCCGCGATCCAGGCCGGCAAGTTCAAGGGCGAGATCCTGCCCGTGCCGCTGCCCCAGAAAAAGGGCGAACCGCTGCTCTTCACCGACGACGAGTCGCCGCGCGCGGACACCTCGCTCGAGGCGCTCGGCAAGCTGAAGCCGGCCTTCAAGGAGAACGGGACGATCACCGCGGGCAACGCGCCGGGTGTGAGCGACGGCGCGGCCGCGCTCGTCGTCACCTCGCCCGAGACGGCGAAGGCGCTTGGCAAGAAGCCGCTCGCGCGCATCGTGGCGCAGGCGGTGGCGGGCGTCGAGCCGAGGCTGGTGATGATGGCGCCAGTGGCTGCGGTCGAGACGCTGTGGCGGAAGACCGGCTGGAGCCCGGCCACGGTCGATCTCGTCGAGCTCAACGAAGCGTTCTCGGTACAGGCGATCGCCGTCTGCCGCGAGCTCAAGCTCGATCTCGCCAAGGTCAACGTGAACGGCGGCGCCGTCGCGCTGGGCCATCCGATCGGGGCGAGCGGAGCCCGCGTGCTCACGACGCTGCTCTACGCCCTGCAGGATCGCGGCCAGAAGCGCGGCATCGCAGCGCTATGCCTCGGCGGCGGCAACGGCGTGGCCCTGGCCGTCGAGCTGCCGTGATCATCGCTGTGCTTGGAGCCGGCACGATGGGGAGCGGCATCGCCCAGGTCTTCGCCCAGCACGGCCACCAGGTCATCCTGCGCGATCTCGACGAGGCGCTCCTCGAGCGAGCTCGCGGCTCGATCGATAAGAGCCTCGCGAAGCTCGTCGAGAAGGGCAAGCTCGGGCCGGGCGAGCGCGAGGCGTCGCTGGCGCGGATCAGGGCGGCCACCGATCTCGGCGCCGTCAAGGGCGCCGAACTGGTGATCGAGGCGATCGTCGAGAACGAGCAGTTGAAGTGCGACGCATTCCGGGAGCTGGACAAGCTGACAGCCCCGAACACGATCCTCGCCTCGAATACCTCCTCGATCTCGATCACGAAGCTGGGCGCCATGACGCAGCGACCAGACAAGGTGATCGGGATGCACTTCATGAACCCGGTGCCGCTCATGACACTGGTGGAAGTAGTCCGCGGCCAGGCGACGTCCGATCACACCACGAGCCAGGTGGTGGAGTTGTCAAGAGCCCTGGGCAAGACCCCAGTCGAGGTGAACGATTATCCGGGCTTCGTCAGCAACCGTGTGCTGATGCCGATGCTCAACGAGGCGATCTTCTGCGTCTACGAGAACGTCGCGACGCCGGAGGCCATCGATCAGGTGATGAAGCTCGGCATGAACCATCCGATGGGGCCGTTGACGCTCGCCGACTTCATCGGCCTCGACGTCTGCCTCGCGATCCTGAACGTGCTGCACGACGGTCTCGGCGAACCGAAGTATCGGCCTTGCCCGCTGCTCAAGCGGATGGTCGACGCCGGCTGGCTCGGCCGCAAGACCGGCCGCGGCTTCTACACCTACTAGCACCGGAACGCGGGGGGGCGCATGGGTCCGTACCCCCCCCGAGTGACTAGAGCGCTGCGAGATCCTTGTCGAGGGCCGCGAGGGCGCGGCGCAGCATTTCCTTGTGGCCGTCGGCCTTCGCCAACTGGAGTTGCCTCAGCATGTCGGCCCGCGCCAGCTCGAGCTTGCGACGCTTCGGCAGCCGTGCTTGATCGCCGGCACTCCGCTGGCCGCGCTGCGGGCGCCGGTTCTGAGACTCCTCCTGCTGGTCCGCCACCGACTTGCTTTCAAAGCCCCGTGCCATAACTCTTCTTTCGGCGAAGCCGCGTCACCGCCAGGAGCATGGGAAGCAGCAGGACGACCTCCCAGGCGGCGGCCACGGCGTTCTGCCACACCGTGGACGCTCTCAGTGTACGCCCGATGTCCAAGAAAAGTACGAGGGGCGCCTTGAAGTAGGCGTCGCTCCCAGGCCAGAGCGCCATCAGGCCCAGCGGTGGCTGGCTATCGCTGCCGAACAAATCGAGCAGGACGTGGGAGGCCCAACCCAGAGCGACCAGTACTCCGAGCCCGGACGGTCGCGGATAGCGAAGCGTTCGTGCCATCCAGGCGGCGAGAATCCCAGAGGCGAGCGCGGCTCCGAGGCTGTGACTCTCGGCGCGATGCCGCTGGCCGAAAGCGGCGAAGCGCAAGAGCAGGTCGAGGTCCGGAGCGCAGGCCGCGGCGACCACGAGCGCGATGCGGGGCCAGTCCTGAAGGTCGCGTCGATCGGCGCCCGCCGCGTGGATGATCAGCCCGCCGAGCGCATGACCGATCGGCGAGGGCACGATTTGCGAAACGCGGCCTTTAGAGCCGTCGTTCGAAGATCTTGAAGTCGCTCTTCTCCGCTTCGACGATGTCGTCGAGCAGCGCGTAAATGGCTGCGATCTTCCGATCCTTGTGGAACTTGTCGTCGAAGGCCGTGAACTCGGCCTCGTCCTTGAAGCGGAAGACTTCCATGAAGTAGTTGGGACGCGTGCGGTCTTCGTAGACCGTGCAATCCGTCCCGCCGATAGCGCCGAGCAGCGGCTTCAGCTCACGCATCAGGTCGAAGAACTCCCCGCGGCGGCCGTCGCGAATCGAGTAGGTGATCGCAAGCAGGACGCCCGCCTCCGTGAAGTCGGGAATGACCAGCGGACCGCGGGTCGGCGCCGGAGAGACCTTGCGCTGGTCGCGCGCCGGCGGCATCGAGCGCGCCGGCATCACGACCGCCGGCAGCTTCGGGGCCACGTGTCGGGTCGGGAGCGGCGAAGGGATCAGCTTGGCGCGGCGACGGGGCTTCGGCCGCAGCTTCGCGACATGCTTGGTCAAGGCATGGGTGGCCCGCGCCGGTTTCGTCGCCCGCGAGCGACTCACGGAAGGCTTGGAACGGGCGGGGGCTTTGGCCTTGGCTCGAGTCGCCTTGCGAACCGACCGCCTCACCGCTACCTTTGCTCGTTTCTTGCTGGTCTTGCCCGCATGAGAGCGGGACTTCTTCGCGCTCACCATTAATAGAGATAGTAGCAAACCTGATTGCCGGTTCAGCCGACTATTTTGTGAGATTCGTCACTTTTTCGAGTGTGGCTCCCGAGCAACACTCTATAAGCTAATCAATACAAATGACTTAGGCCATCCAGCCGAAACCCAAGAAAATGGTGTTGGCACCATTCTGTGAGGCCGTGTCCGTAGTCAACCCGGATTCGGCCCGCCCCTGTTTCCAAGACTGCCACCCGCCGTTAACGCCTCGCCGATCGGCCATGCCTTCGCTGCCGAGTCCGAGAACCAGCTCCATCGCCGGGACCGAGGCTGAACGGAGCCAGTCGTCTGGAGATTGGCTGCAGCCTGCATAAGTAAAGCAAGACTGGCAAGCAAGTTACGAGAAGACACGGGCTATCGCCATCTTTTCACCTGTGCGGACCTGGCCTGTCGCCTCACGCGTGTAAGATCCGCCTCGTCGCTGGTTCGAAAAGGAGAGAGCTCATGGCATTCGAGGATCGGAACGAACGGGGTCGCGCGATCGAGGCAGCCCTCGCGCAAATCGACAAGCAGTTCGGCAAGGGCTCGATCATGCGGCTCGGCAGCCGCGAGAAGATCGACGTTCCGGCCATTCCCACGGGCTCTCTCTCCCTCGATGCCGCCCTGGGCGTGGGCGGCGTGCCGCGCGGCCGCGTGATCGAGATCTTCGGCCCAGAGTCCTCGGGCAAGACGACGCTCTCGCTGCACATCATCGCCGAGGCGCAACGGCGCGGCGGCATGGCCGCGTTCGTGGATGCCGAGCATGCGCTCGACGCACTGTATGCGGCGAAGCTGGGTGTGGACACCGACAACCTGCTCGTCTCGCAACCCGACAGCGGCGAACAGGCGCTCGAGATCACCGAAGTGCTGATACGCTCCGGCGCCGTGGACGTGCTGGTCATCGACTCGGTCGCCGCCCTCGTGCCCCGCTCCGAGCTCGAAGGTGAGATGGGCGACGCACAGATGGGCCTGCAGGCGCGCCTCATGAGCCAGGCCCTGCGCAAGCTCACCTCCGTCGTCTCCAAGAGCAAGACCTGCCTGATCTTCATCAACCAGCTCCGCGAGAAGATCGGCGTGATGTTCGGCAATCCCGAGACCACCACCGGCGGGCGCGCGCTCAAGTTCTACGCGTCGCAGCGACTCGACATCCGGCGCATCGCCTCGCTCAAGGAAGGCGACGTGGTGATCGGCAGCCGCGCCAAGGTCAAGGTCGTGAAGAACAAGGTGGCGCCGCCGTTCCGCGAGGCCGAGTTCGACATCCTCTATGGCGAAGGCATCAGCAAAGAAGGCGACCTGATCGACCTCGGCGTCGATCAGAAGGTCGTCGAGAAGTCGGGCGCGTGGTTCGCCTTCGAAGGCGAGCGCCTCGGCCAGGGTCGCGAGAACGCGCGCCAGTTCCTGAAGGAGCATCCCGACATCCGCAACGAGATCGACTCGCGCCTGCGCAAGGGCCTCGGCCTTCCCGCTGTCGACCAGGGCGTGGTGCCGCGAGCCGAGAAGGCAGAGGTCGTTCCGATGCCGGAGAAGAAGAAGGCCTGACCGACGGTCGATACCTACGGTCCGGCCGGTCGGCACGGTGAGGGTCGAGGCCAAGGACGGCGAGACAGCCAACGCGTCGGTCGTCCTGGACCTGGAAGTCTGATCAGCCGCCGACCTTCTTGACCGGCAACTCCGCGCTGAAGGTAGCGGTTTCGTACGCCACGCGATCCTTCACGACCGTGGCGAAGGGCACCATGCGGATCGCATCGTAGTCGTCGGGGCACCACTTCTCACAGGCCATGCAGCCGATGCAGGTATCGAGGTTCACGCTCACCACGTCCAGCGTCGGCGCCTGCGGGTCCTGCGTGAGCGTCATGCAGTCGGGAACGGGGCACACCGCGACGCAGTATTCGCAACCGCGGCCGAAGCACTTGCCGGGATCCACGATCGCGAGCATCTTTGGATCGCGCTTCCGGACGCTCGTCGCCTGCGGTTGGGGAACCGGCAGCTTGTCGTAGTCCTTCGGAAGCTTGCCCAGCAGTGGTGCCGCCACCTTCCCCCCTTTCTCGGGTCGCGCGTCGGGTGGCAGTATAACCGACGCGTGCTTCGGAGGCGTGCACTGGCGCAGCGTTGACGGAGCTTGGGCCCTTGGACTAAATTTGATCGGTTTCGGTCTGAGCAGGACGGTTTTCCGCCTGGAGTGAAATGCAGGACGAGCTGCGGGACATCCAGACTTCGGACGTGGAGGCGCTCCTCGAGATCCGCAAGGAGGAAACCCTCCTCCAGGGCTTGATCGAGAAGGCCAAGGCCTCGAAGGGCAACGTGCCGGACGCCGTGTTCGCGCGCGTCCTGCGCGACTACGAGGGCCGGCTGCTGGCGACCGAAGCGAAGGCCCGGCCGTTGCGCCTCACCGCTCGCGCCGAGCTGAGCAAACTCACGACGCTGCACACGCGGCTGAAGCAGAGCCTCGACGCAGCGCAACTCGACCAGAGCGAGCTGCAGTTCCGCCACGAGATCGGCGAGCTGACAGACGACGAGTTCCAGAAGCGGAAGAAGAACGCCGAAGGGACGCTGGCGACGAGCCAGAAGGATTTCGACGGAGCGGACAAGCTGCGGCAACGCTTCCTCGAAGTGCTGCCGCCCGAGCCCGAGCCAAAGCCTGAAGCCAGGCCCGCGGCGTCTCCTCGCCCGCCCGCGCTTGCCGCGTCGGCGACCATGGCCATCCCTCTGGTGCGAGCCCCGGCGGCGCTGGTGGGGGCGCCGGGGCCCGACTTTGGAACGATCGTGATCCCGAAGGAGGAGGCAGACGCTGGGGTGTCTGGCGTGTCGCCCGACTTCGGGACGATCGTGATCCCGACGGCGAGGCTGATCGCCACGGAGGAGGACGGCTCCAGCGGCCGCGCCTATCCCCTCGGCATGCTGGCCACCATCGGCCGGACCCCGGAAAACGAGATCGCCATCGAGCTCCCCGAGGTGTCCCGGCGCCACGCGCAGCTCACCTTCGTGGACGGGGGCTTCACGATCAAGGACCTGGGCTCGAACAACGGCACCTTCGTCAACGGCAAGCGGCTCGCCGAGGCCCGCCTCGAGGACTGGGACCAGGTCCAAGTGGGTCCGGCGGTCTTCGTGTTCCGGGACAAATAGATCTTGACGGCGTAGGCGATTCGGGGGGGTACGGAAGCATGCGCCCCCCCGCGCCCTGCGGGCCCCGTCCCGTCCGGCTCACGCGGGCCGGTTCGGCCGGCCGGACGCTTGACGCTCGGATGCACGAACGATAGCCTCGCAACACGCCCAATGGAGCTCAAGCATCTCGGCAAGTACGAGATCGTCGCCAAGATCGGCCAAGGAGGCATGGGCGAAGTGTTTCGGGCACACGACCCGATCCTCGGGCGCAACGTCGCGCTCAAGACGATCGCAGCAGGCTCAGGCGCCGATGAGGAGATGCGCAAGCGTTTCCACCGCGAAGCGCAGTCGGCGGCGCGGCTCAACCACCCCAACATCACCACGGTCTACGACTTCGGCGAGGAACAGGGCCACGTCTACATCGCCATGGAGCTGCTGCAGGGCAAGGATCTCAAGGAGACGATCGCCGACGGGCAGGAGGTAAGCCTCGAGACCACGCTCTCCTACATGGAGCAGATCTGCGATGGGCTCGCCTTCGCCCATGCCGGGGACGTGGTGCACCGCGACCTCAAGCCGGCCAACATCCACATTCAACGCAACGGCCAGGTCAAGATCATGGACTTCGGCCTGGCCCGGATCTCGAGCTCGGACATGACGCGGGCGGGCTTGATCCTGGGCACGCCCAACTACATGTCGCCGGAGCAGGTGAAAGGCGCCAAGGCCACGGCGCGCTCCGACGTCTTCGCGCTGGGCGCGGTCTTCTACGAGCTGATGACCGGACACAAGTCCTTCGATGCCGACTCCATGGCGGGCGTGCTCTACCAGGTGATGCAGACCGAGCCGGAGCCGATCGAAACGGCCCGGCCCGATCTGTCGCCGGAGCTCTGCCAGGTGATCCGCACCGCCATGGCCAAGGATCCGGCTCAACGCTACGCCGACGCAGCGGAGATGCGCGAGGCGCTGCGCAGCGCGCGGGCGACGATGGGCTTGCCGGCGTCGGCGCCCGCAGCGAACCCTGCTTCCGCGCGGATCACCAAACCCGATGCGCCGACGCTCACCCGCGTGGTGCCCGCGCGCGCCCCGCTCACGCCCACCCACATCCCGGCTTCTACCCGCGAGGCGACGGCGCGCGCTCCAGCCTTCGACCAGACCCGAGCCGCCACGGCGCAGCCGACCATCGCCGCCACTCTCCCGGGCTCCGGACCAAGCGAGCCGACGGAATCGCCGCAGCCGCGGGTCAGCGGGGAGCCGCAGCTGCCGCAGGCGCGCCCGCGGATAGTGACGCCGTCGCACGCCGCTACGCCGCCCCCGCCGTCGCGCGCTGTTTTCGCGATCGCGGGGCTCCTCCTTGCAGGCGCCATCGGCATGCTCCTGGTCGTCTGGCTGCTGCTCCCTCGCTCACCGCGATCGAGCGACGCCACACCGCCACTGCCCTCGGTTGCTCCCGTAGCGCCGGCGCTCGACAGCGACGCTCTTGGGTCGGCGCGACGAGCGCTCGAGGCCAGAGACTACAAGGCCGCTGCATCGCGCGCAGAAGAGATCCTGGCCGTGGAGCCGGGCAACGCGTCCGCGCGCCAGATCGTCGACGACGCTCGGCGCGCGCTGCGAGAGCTGAGCGCCGGCCTCGCGCGGGCTCGCGAAGCCCTGGAAGCGGGGGATACGGAGCGCGCGGCGCGCGTGCTCGCCCCGATGGATGCGGGCGACCCCGAGGTCGAGAGACTCGCGACGCGGCTGAACGACGTCCTCAAAGGACAGGCGCAAGAGGCCCGACGCACGCTGGAAAGGGCGCGCCAGAGCGCCGCGAGCGCGCACGCGAACGCCGGCGACATGGCGGCCGCCTCGGCGCTGGCCCGCGCCGGCGAGGACGCGCTGCGACGCGGGGATCTCGCGGTCGCGGTCCGCCAGTTCTCCCAGAGCCGCGAGGCCTACGAGCGCGCGCTGCGCGTGGCGGGGGCAACACCGCCGCCCCGTAGCGTGCCGACCGTCGCGGCGCCGACGCCGCTCGTGGCACAAGCGCCGCCGCCGCCGAGCCTGGCCCCGACCACCGCGCCCCCGACGACGGCTGCGAGCGCTCCGCCCAGCCTCCCTCCCGCCCAGTCGGAGACGGCGGCACGCCAGGCTATCCGCGGCGTCCTCGACGAGTATCGCGCCGCCTTCGAGAGGCTGAATGCCGACGCGCTGAAGGCCGTCCAGCCGGGCGTGGACTACGACGCCATGAAGAAGACCTTCACCTCGGTCACCGGCTACACGGTGCGCATCGATCTCAAAGAGGTCTCGGTCGACGGCGACACGGGGACCGCAAGCTGCCTGGTGACCTACAACCCCACTCCCAAGCCCGCGGGCAAGCTGAAGCCCGTAGCGACCCTCTTCCACCTGCGCAGGACTGGCGACGTCTGGCTCATCGAACGGCTCGAGCGGAAATAGTCATCCCCTCGCGACGACGAGGACGCCAACAGCACTCAGGAGGACTGGTCTAGAAAACGTAGTCGAGGCCAACCACGGCGGTCGTCTTCGGCCGCAGGCCATCGTTGTTCAGCGGGAAGAGGACGTTCCCATTCAGCAGCAGCGTCTTACCCACGTTGAGCTTGAAGCCGGCCACGCCGAGCAGCAACGTCAGGTTGCCCGACGTCGAGCTGACGTCGAGGCCATCGTCGTAAGAGACGGTCTGCAGCGGGCCGCCGGTGGTGGTGCGATAGCTGAAGGACTTGTCGCCGACGGCGAACCGCGTCACGCTCAGCAGCGTCCGGCCCACCAGGGTGGCACTCAGGCTCAGGCGCGGGCTCGCCGAGACCGCCAAGCCCGCCGTGTAGTTGATCTCGTCCGGGATGTCGAGGTTGACGCCGGTGACGGGGGTGTTCGGCGTGTCGCCCCGAAAGACCGTGTCATAGGCATCCGGCGCCGTCGGCAGCGGCGTCGGCGTCTCGTCGCCGAGCCGGTAGGTCGCCACTCCGGAGCTGACCGACCCGCTCGAGTAGGTGTAGCCTACGTTCATGTGGGGTGAGACCCGGCCGAAGTCGGCCGAGTAGATGAACGACGCCTTCGCCTGCGTCGCGCCCGTGCCCAGCAGGTCGTCCTTGTCGCCGGTCGGCAGCCGCACGTCCGCGCCCAGAGCCAGGCCGCCGCCGGGGCTGGGGAGAATACGGATCTTGCCGCGGAGCAAGACGTCGCCAAGGCCGCTGGCTGAGCCGGACTCAGTGGAGACCTTGGTGCTCGGGCTCGATCCGCCGAAGCTGTGGATGGCCGGGTTGGCGGCCGTCCCGAGACGAATCACCTCCGAGTTGATGCTGGCGTCCAGTTTCACGTGGACGAAGGGAACCACGACTCCGAGGTCGAAGTGATCCGCCACTCCGTAGTTGGCGAAGAACGCCGTGGTGTCGGTCTTGACGTCGAGGCTGAGGGTCGTCTTGACCAGGTCCCCCTCGAAGAACGGGTTGACGTCCTGCGATGGGCCCAGAACACCGGCAGGGTTCGGCGTCCCGTCGGGGAGCTGGAGGGGGCAGCAGTCATTGTGCTGCAGATAGAAGCGCACGTCCCCAGTCAGGCCAAGGCCCTCGAACTTGTCGTAGCTCACGTGCTGATAGTTGATCCCGACGTTGAGCTTGCCCTTGCCGTTCGTCAGCGCCCGCTCCGCGAAGGCGGGGCCGAAGTTGCCGCTGCTCCGTTGCGGGATTCCTGTCTTTTCGTCCAAGGTGTAGGTGAAGCCGCCTGAAGACGAGCCGATCGGGAAGGTCGCCAGTTGCGAGACGACGGCGCCATTGAGCGCGTAAGGAGCCTGTAGCTGGGCCGCTGCCGGCAGGAAGTGGGCTTCGTGGGGATTGCCCGCGACGCTACCCGTGGTGGACGGCATCGTCACCGCCTCCGAGAGCAGGCGAGGTAGCAACTCGGAGAGGGTTTGGCCGAGGGCGGCTGTGGGCCAGTGGAGCGCGAGTACAGCGGCCAGTGTCCAAGCGCTGCGCTTCGACATAAGTCCCTCCAGAAGCACC
>CAYTWT010000215.1:0-12495 GCA_964442185.1 uncultured Acidobacteriota bacterium | reverse complement strand
TCGCCGAGCACCGGCACTGCGGAAACGGCCGTGGAGATCACCGAGAAATAGAAGACGATGCGCGTGACCGGCTCCGTCGCGGTGAGCCGCCTGACGCCGACCTGCGCCAGCGCCGCGAGAATCGCCGAGGCGACGCCCAGGAGCGCCACGGGCTCGAAGAGTCCCGACCCGGGCTTGAGGATCAGCAGGATGCCCAGGAAGCCGAGGCCCAGGCCGCGCCACAGGCCCGGGGGGATCCGCTCGCCGAGCCAGACGAAGGCGATCACGGGCATGAACAATGGCAGCGAATAGTTGAGCAGCACAGCGTCCGCCAGGCGCATATGGCCGATGGCATAGAAGAAACAATACATAGCCGCAAGCCCGGCCAGGGCTCGGATCAGGTGCTCGCCCAGCTTCGACGTGCGCAGCCCAGAGGCGCCCAGGGGCAGAAGCCATGGCAGCAGCGCCAGCAGGCCAAAGAAGTTCCGCGCGAACACGACCGTCACGTTCGGCAACGAGCGCGCCGCGAGCTTCACGGCGAAGCCCATGCCTGCGAAGAAGAAGGCCGACAGGACCATCAGCGCGGCCCCTCGGCGGAGGCTCTCCGGGCGCGTCATCTCTGTGAGATTATGGGCGACCTGATGCGGCTATGCGGCTGTCTCTCCCTGTGTGCCGGCCCGCAGCGAGCCCGTGGCTAAGGTTTCCGCCGAGCTCTTCGTGCTGGTGGCTGACGACAGCCGCGTGAATCAGAAGCTCGTCGTCGGCATGCTCGAGCGGCTCGGCTGCCATGCCGAGGTCGTGGCCAGCGGAGCCGAGGCCGTGGCGGCCGCCCTGCGCCGCCAGTACGCGCTGGTGCTGATGGACTGCCAGATGCCGGGCATGGATGGCTACGAGGCGACGCGGCGGATCCGGGCCAGCGAAGCCGCGCGCCGGCACACGCCGATCATCGCCATGACGGCGAGCGCGCTCGAGGGCGATCGCGAGCGCTGCCTCGAAGCGGGCATGGACGACCACCTGCACAAACCCTTCAGCTTGGAAGAGCTGGCCGCCGCCCTGGGCCCTTACACCGGAGCGGACGAGCAGGCTCTGCTCTCGGACCGGGCCGGGCCTCGGTCGGAGATCGTCACCGCCGCGCTGCCCGGCAGCCTCGCCCCTTACGCTATCGCCGACCTGCGGGCCCTTGGTCCCGAGTTCATGCGCGAGTCGGTGGCGCTGTTCCTCGGCTCGACCTCGATCAAGCTCTCGGCCCTCGAGGAGGCGCTCGGCCGCGGCGCTTCGGCCGACCTCAAGCGGGAGGCCCACAGCCTGCGCGGCAGCTGCGGGCTGATCGGCGCACACCGCATGATGGAGTTGTGCAGGCACCTCGAGGAGCTGGGCGGGGACGCCGACGCGGCAGCCCTCGTCCGTTCGGTGCTGGCCGAGTTCAGCGACGTCGAGGCCGCACTGCGCTCGGAGCTCGCCGCACTGCCGGCCTGACGCGATGCTGAGGGTCAGGAGATCCTCGTGTGCGTGTCCCGCACGGGGGCGAGGGTATACTGAGGGCTGAGCAGGGCGCTGCCTCGCGCCCACGTTCCCGGAGGGTCATCCAAGATGAAGCGCTTACTGTTCGCGAGTTGTGCCCTGGCGGTTTTGACGCTCGCAGCACCTTTGGCGCAGGCGCAGACCGGCACGGCGCGCGGCCGGGTCCTGGACGACAAGGACCAGCCTCTCGCCGACGTCAAGGTCAAGATCGAGTACCAGGGCGGCGTGACGCGCACCGTCAACGTTACGACCAACAAGAAGGGCGAGTACACGCAGGTCGGGCTCCAGCCCGGCATGTACCGGTTCACGGCCGCGAAGGAAGGGTTCCAGGGCGGCTTCGTGGAGGTCCGAGTCAACCTGGGCGACGTGACGCCCATCCCCGAAATCAAGCTCCACAGCCTGGAGGCCGCGAAGGCGGCCGCCGCCGAAGCGGCGGGCAGCAGCCTCGCGGGGCCGTTCAAGGCCGCGGTGGAGCTGATGCTGGGGGGCAAGTTGGCCGAGGCCGAGGCAGCCTTTGTCGACCTCGCGGCCAAGAACCCGTCGGTGCCGCAGATCCACTACAACCTCGGGCAGCTTTACACCCGCAAGGGCGACAACGCCGCGGCCGAGGCCGCCTATCGCAAGACGATCGAGGTCGATGCAAGCTACGCCGAGGGATACATCGGACTTTCCAACCTGCTCATGGCTACGCGGCAGATGGACAAGGCTCTCGAGGTGATCCAGAAAGCGGCCACCGAGAACGCCGGCGAGGGCAAGCTCCAGCTCCAGCTTGGTGTCGTGCTCTTCAACTCGAACAAGTACGAAGAGGCGGGAGCGGCCCTCACCAAGGCCCTGGCTGACGATCCGGCGATGACGGAGGCGAACTATTACCTGGGCACGATCGCCGTGACCCAGAACAAGCCGGCCGAGGCCGTGGCGTTTCTCGAGAAGTACCTCGCCTCGAATCCACCCGCGGGGCAGAACAGGCAGGCGGCCGAAGGCCTGCTGGGCTATCTCAAGCCCAAGAAGTGATGCGGGATCGCGTCGCCGCCGTCCGCGACAGGATCGCTCGGGCGGCGGCGCGCGCGGGCCGAAAGACTGAGGAGATCCGCCTCGTCGCGATTTCCAAGATGTTCCCGGCGTCGGCGGTGCGCGAAGCCTTCGCGGCGGGCCTGCGCGACTTCGGTGAGAACAAAGTGCAGGAAGCCGAGGACAAATTCAAGGGCCTCGAGGAGCTGCGCGCCGGGAGCGCCCTTTTCCACCTCGTGGGTCATCTGCAGAGCAACAAGGTCAAGAAGGCCGTGGCGCTTTTCGACCAGATCCACTCGGTGGACTCGGTCGGGCTCGCCCTGAAGCTCGAGCATCAGGCCGCGGCCCAGGGCAAGATCGTCCACGTCCTCGTCCAGGTCGACCTCGCCAAGGAAGAAACCAAGTCCGGCCTCGACGAGCAGCACCTGCTCCCGGCGCTCGAGCAGCTGCGCGGGCTCAAGTCGGTGCGGGTCGACGGGCTCATGACACTGCCGCCCTTCACCGAAGACCCCGAGCAGGCTCGACCCTTCTTTCGTCGCCTTCGCGAGTACCGCGATCGGGCGCAGCAGGCCGGGCTGATCCTGGGCCGCGAGCTCTCGATGGGGATGAGCCACGACCTCGAAGTCGCGATCGAGGAGGGAGCGAGCCTGGTGCGCGTCGGCACCGCCATCTTCGGAGAGAGGAGACCCGCCTGATGTTCGTGCTCGGCAACATCCTTCAGGGCCTTGCCCAGGCCCTGAGCTTTGCCCTCCAGGCCTACACCTACGTATTGATCGGGCGCGCCATCGTCTCCTGGGTCGACGCGAGCCCGCGCAACCGCATCGTCCAGTTCCTGATCATGGCGACGGAGCCGCCGCTGCGCATCATCCGCCGCCTGCTACCGGTGAGCCTGAAGTACTTTCCACTCGACATCGCGTTCCTGGTCCTGTTCGGTCTCGTGATCTTCGCCCAGTACGCCGTCGTCCAGTCGCTCTTCGATCTGGGCGTGCGGCTGCGGGTTCCTTGAAGGGAGCGCCTCGATGAAGATCTCCCCAATGGACATCCAGAAGCAGAGTTTCGAGCAGAAGCTACGCGGCTACGACAAGGAGGAGGTGAAGACCTACCTGAGCCTCGTGGCCGAGGAGGTGGCTGCGATCCAGCGCGAGCGCGACAACCTCGCGCAGGAGGTGCAGACGCTGCGCGCGCTGATCGACGAGCACCGCCAGCGTGAGACCATCCTCAAGAACACACTGCTCACGGCGCAGCGTGTCTCCGAGGAGCTGAAGGAGGCGGCGCGCAAACAAGCCGAGAGCGTGGTGAAGCAGGCCGAGCTCCAGTCGGACAGGCTGCTGGAGCTGGCCCAGGCCCGGGCCCACGAGGTGGAGCGCGGCATCCTCGACCTGCGCGCGCACCGCACCACGCTCCGCACCGACATCCGCGCCCTGGTCACGCGCATCACCACCATCCTCGACTTGCAGGAAGAGGCCGAGGTCGAGGACAACCTGCGCTTCCTGAAGCGCCGGGAAGAGGCGTAGCGCCGCTGCGCCCAGGCGTTCTCGACCTGCGCGAGAACGCCGCGGGCGCGACGTTGCGCGTGCGCGTCAAGCCCCGGGCCAGGAAGGACGCGATCGAGGGCGTCCGCGCAGGCGCGCTGAGCGTCCGGCTGACCGCGCCGCCGATCGAGGGCGAGGCCAACGCTGCCCTGCAGCGGCTGCTTGGCAAGGCCGCCCGCGTCCCGCCGTCGTCGGTTAAGATCCTGCGCGGCGCGAGCGGCCGCGAGAAGGTCCTGTGCTTCACGGGCCTGTCCGCAGCCGAGCTGCTGTCGCGCCTCGAGACCGGAGGAATCTAAGCACTTGCCGACGGCCGACCTCGTCGTCCGCAACATCGGACGGCTCGCGACGCTTGCGGGTTCCGTGCCGCGCGTCGGCGTCGCGATGCGGGAGCTCGGTCTCGTCGAGCGGGCAGCCTTGGCTGCCGCGAACGGCCGCATCCTGTACGCGGGACCGGAGGCCGGCCTGGCCGCCGCGTGCTCGGTGGCCGGGGCCGCCACGGTCCTCGACGTGGCGGGCGCCGCTGTGATCCCGGGTCTGGTCGATGCCCACACGCATCTTGCCTTCGCCGGCGATCGCGACGACGAGATCCGGCAGCGCCTTGCCGGGCAGAGCTATCAGGAGATTGCGGCGCAGGGCGGAGGCATCGTCCGCAGCGTCGCGGCCACTCGTGCGGCGTCGCGGGAAGAGCTGGTTGCGGGTCTGCGCTCACGGCTCGACGAGATGCTCCTCCAGGGCACCACCACCGCCGAGGTGAAGAGCGGCTATGGCCTTACGACCGCCGCCGAGATCCGCTCGCTCCAAGCGATTCGCGAGGCGGCCGCCGCGCACCCGGTGCGAGTGATTGCGACCTTTCTCGGCGCCCACGAGGTGCCGCTCGAGCATCGCTCCGAACGCGGCCGTTACCTGGAGATCCTGGTGCGGGAGATGATCCCCGAGGTAGCGCGGCTTCGCCTCGCCGAGTTCTGCGACGTGTTCTGCGAGAGCGACGTATTCACTGTGGCGGAGAGCCGCAAGGTCCTCGAAGCCGCACACGCCGCCGGCCTCGAGCTTCGCCTCCACGCCGACGAACTGACTTGGACCGGTGGCGCGGAACTCGCCGCCGAGCTCGGCGCGCGTTCGGCCGATCACCTGCTCTTTGTCTCGGAAGCGGGCATCCGGGCGATGGCCGCCGCGCGCTGCGTGGCCACGCTGCTGCCGTCGGCCGCGTTCTACCTGCGTCTCGGGCGCTTCGCCCCGGCGCGGGCGATGCTCGCGGCCGGCGTCCCCGTGGCCCTCGCGACGGACGTGAACCCCGGCGGCGGCCTCTCGCCGTCGCTGCCCTTTGCCATGGCCGTCGGTTGTTTCGCGATGGGCCTCTCGCTGGAAGAGGCGCTCTCCGCGGCCACGGTGAATGCAGCGTATTCTCTGGACGTGCACGAGGACACGGGCCGTCTACAGCCGGGGATGCGCGCGGACCTCGTGGTCTTGCGCTCGGGGCGCCTGCTCGATCTGGTCCGGGTTGGCGTGCCCGCGATAAGAACGGTCGTCGCGAACGGGCGCGTCGTGGTGCGCGACGGGCTGCGGGTGGAGGCGTGACGATCGCCCCGGCTCTGGTCGTCGAGAATCTCGTGAAGACCTACTCCGCCAAGGGCAAGGCGCCCGCGGTCGAGGCGGTGCGCGGGGTTTCATTCAGCGTCGAGCCCGGCGAGTTCTTCGGCCTGCTCGGGCCGAACGGCGCTGGCAAGAGCACGACGCTCGGCTGCATCACGACCCTGGTGCGCCCGACCAGTGGCAGGATCCTCGTGGACGGCATCGACGTCGTGAGGCGGCCGATCGAGGCGAGGCGCCGCATCGCAGTCGTGCCGCAGACGCGCAATCTCGACCGCGAGCTGTCGGTCCGAGAGGTGCTCACCTTCCACGGTCGTTACTTCGGCTTGCCCGCGGCCGAGCGGGAGTCGCGCGCCGACCGGCTGATGGCCGAATTGCAGGTCGCCGAGAAGGCCGCGGCCAAGCCGTTGACGCTGTCGGGCGGGATGCAGCAGCGCGTGATGATCGCGCGCGCGCTCATGCACGACCCGCATGTGCTGCTCCTGGACGAGCCCACGACCGGCCTGGATCCCCAGGCGCGGCGCTTGCTCTGGGAGACGCTCCAGGGCCTGCATCGCCGCGGCCTCACGATCATCCTCACCACCCACTACATGGAAGAGGCCGACCGGCTGTGCCAGCGCCTCGCGATCGTGGATCACGGCCGGATCCTGATTCTCGACACGCCGGCGAAGCTCAAGAAATCGCTGCCCGGTGGCGCCATCCTCGACCTCTGGACGCGCACGCCGCGGCCGCTTGGCCCGGTCTTGAGCGGAATCGCGGGCGTGGTGCGGGCCGAGAAGGTCGAGAGTTCCGACGCCACCGACGGCAAGGAGCGCCTGCGGCTGTTCGTCGAGGCGGGCGACGGCCTGCTGGACCGCGTGCTCGGCGCCGTGCGCGAGGCGGGCGCCGAGCTCGACCACGTTAGCCTGATGGCGCCGAGCCTGGAGGACGTCTACATCCACCTCACCGGAAAGGAGCTGCGCGAATGACGGCGTTTCTCGCGTTGTTGCGGCGGGACCTGCTGGTGGCGGGACGCAACGCGCTGCCGCTGCTGATGGCGACGCTGACGCAGCCCGTCCTGGTAGTGCTCGTGTTCGGAAACATCCTGCCGCGTCTTCACCTCGTGGCATCCGAGTTCCGCACCGTCATGGTCCCGGGCCTGATGTCGATCACGATGCTGATGGCCGGCGTCCAGGGCGTGCTGATCCCGCTCTCGGTCGACCTCGGCGGCAGCCGCGAGGTGGATGAGCGACTGCTCGCCCCGATCTCCGTGCTCGGCGTCTCGCTCCAGAAGGTCGTGGCGGGGGCGATCCACGCCGGCACCGCGGGCACCCTGGCGCTGCCGGCCATGATGCTGCTGATGCACCAGGTGGCGGGCGTCGAGGTCCATCCGCGCTGGGAGCTGCTGCTTCCGCTGGTCGTGCTCTCGGGCCTGCTCTCCGCAGCCTTCGGCTTGACGCTCGGAACCCAGGTCCAGCCCCGCTACAGCGGCCTCTTGTTCGCGGTGGTGCTGGGCCCGCTGATGCTCTTCGGCTGCGCGTACTATCCCTGGATGGGCCTGGCGGTGCTGGGTCCGGTCAAGTACGTCTTCTTGCTGAACCCGCTCGTGTTCATGAGTGAAGCGATGCGGATGGCCGTCACGCCGGACGTGGCGCACATGCCGGCGCCGCTCCTGGTCGGGGGACTGCTCGGATTCACGGCGCTGTTCGTGTTTCTGGGAACCAGAGCCTTCGAGCGGCGGACGATTCTCTGATGGATTGATCCGGCACGCCCGCTGTCGCCATATACTCCGCGTTGATGGCCGTCATCGAGAGCCACGTCGACACGACCTCGACGGAGTTTGCCCAGAATCGGGCCCAGATGGACGCACTCGAGGCCGACCTCCGGGGGCGGCTCACGGCGGCGCGTGCGGGCGGCGGGGAAGAGGCCCTGCGGCGCCACCGCGAGCAGGGCAAGCTGCTCCCGCGCGAGCGCGTCGAGCGGCTGCTCGACCCAGCGACGCCGTTTCTCGAGATCGGCGCGCTGGCGGCGCATGGCCTCTACGACGGGGCCGCGCCATCCGCGGGCATCGTCATCGGGATCGGACGCGTGCGGGGCCGGGAGGTGATGATCGTCGCGAACGATGCGACCGTGAAAGGCGGCACCTACTTCCCGCTGACGGTCAAGAAGCACCTGCGCGCGCAGGAGATCGCCGCCGAGAACCGCCTGCCCTGCGTGTACCTGGTGGACTCGGGCGGCGCGTTCCTGCCGCTCCAGGCCGAGGTCTTTCCGGATCGCGACCATTTCGGGCGCATCTTCTACAACGAGGCGCGGCTCAGCGCGGCCGGGATCCCGCAGATCAGCGTCGTGCTGGGCTCGTGTACGGCCGGTGGCGCGTACGTGCCGGCCATGAGCGACGAGACCGTGATCGTGAAGGGCCGCGGCACGATCTTCCTGGGCGGCCCGCCGCTGGTGAAGGCCGCGACCGGCGAGATCGTTACGGCCGAGCAGCTGGGTGGCGCCGACGTGCACTGCCGGATCTCGGGCGTCGCCGACCATTACGCGCTCGACGAGGAGCACGCGCTCGAGACCGCACGTGAGATCGTCGGCCACCTGACCGCCCGTAAGCAGTTGCCCTGGGAGCTGCTCGAGAGCGCGGAACCCCGCTACGCCCCGGCGCAGCTCGGCGGCATCGTCCCGAAGAATCCACGCCAGGCCTACGACGTGCACGAGGTGATCGCCCGGATCGTGGACGGCAGCCGCTTCAGCGAGTTCAAGGCGCTGTATGGCGCGACGCTGGTGACCGGTTTTGCGCACATCCTGGGCTACCCGGTCGGGATCCTGGCGAACAACGGCGTGCTGTTCTCCGAAAGCGCGCTCAAGGCGACGCACTTCATCGAGATGTGCTCGCAACGCAGGATCCCACTCGTATTCCTTCAGAACATCACGGGCTTCATCGTGGGCCGCGAGTACGAGCAGAAGGGCATCGCCAAGGACGGCGCCAAGATGGTGCACGCCGTGGCGAACGCCCTGGTGCCGAAGTTCACGATCGTGATCGGCGGCAGCTTCGGCGCCGGGAACTACGGGATGTGCGGTCGTGCCTATCAGCCCCGGCAGCTCTGGATGTGGCCAAACGCGCGGATCTCGGTGATGGGCGGCGAGCAGGCCGCCTCGGTTCTGGCGCAGGTGAAGCTCGAGCAGCTCGAGCGCAAGGGCCAGACGCTGACCCCGGCCGAGGTGGACGCGCTCAAGGCGCCGACGCTCGCGAAGTACGAGGAAGAGGGCAGTCCCTACTTCTCGACCGCGCGGCTGTGGGACGACGGCGTGATCCCGCCCTCGGAGACCCGCAACGTCTTGGCGCTCGGCCTGTCTGCCGCGCTGAACGCGCCCATTCCCGAGACGAAGTTCGGCGTCTTCCGGATGTAGAGGCGCCCCGCCTGCGCCCGACTACCCCGCTTCGGGCGGCATGTCATACTCGGCCCCGTGGATTACGAGCGCATCCAGGTCGAGCGCGACGGGGGCGTGGCCCGCGTCTGGCTGAGTCGCCCCGAGGTCCGGAACGCCTTCGACGGGCTCATGGTCAGCGAGCTGCGCAAGGCGCTGTTCGAGCTGAAAGACGATGACGCCACACGGGTGATCGTGCTCGGCGGGCGAGGGCCTGCCTTCTGCGCCGGCGCCGACCTGCAGTGGATGAAGGCCATGGCCGGCTTCAGCCGCGAGGAGAACCTGCGCGAGGCCCAGGCGCTGGCCGACCTGTTCTTCACCGTCTGCGAGTCGCCGAAGCCGGTCGTGGCCCGCGTCCATGGCGCGGCGCTCGGCGGCGGTGCGGGGCTGGTCGCGGCGGCCGACATCACGGTCGCCGCGCTCGGCACGCAGTTCGGGTTCACGGAGGTGCGCCTCGGGATCCTGCCCGCGGTGATCTCGCCCTATGTCCTGAGCAAGATCGGCGAGTCCGCTGCCCGCGAGCTGTTCCTGACGGGCGAGCGCTTCGAAGCGGTGAAGGCCCAGGAGATCGGCCTGGTGCGCGCCGCCGTCCCTCCTGAGCATCTCGATGCGGCGGTCGAAGGGCGCGTCCAGGAACTGCTGAAGGCGGGCCCGCGGGCCGTCGCCGAAGCCAAGGCGCTGATCCGCGAGGTCGCCTTCAGGCGCGTCGAGGACGTGCAGCGGTACACGGTCGAAGCGATCGCCGAGATCCGTATCTCGCCCGAGGGCCAGGAGGGCATGCGGGCCTTCCTGGAGAAGCGCAAGCCCGGCTGGATGGCGTGAGCCTGTTTCGGAAGATCCTGATCGCCAACCGCGGCGAGATCGCCGTGCGGGTGGCGCGCACTTGTCGCGCGATGGGGATCCCGAGCGTCGCGGTGTTCTCCGAGCCGGACCGCGAAGCGCTCCACGTGCGCGAGGCCGACGAGGCCATCGCGATCGGGCCGGCCGGGGCGCTTCACCCGTACCTGAACAGCGCGGCGCTCATCGATGCGGCTCGGCACACGGGTGCTATGGCGATCCATCCAGGTTACGGCTTCCTGAGCCAGAACGGCGACTTCGCCGACGCCGTGGCCGCTGCCGGCCTCAGCTTCATCGGTCCGCCCGGCAACGTGCATCGGGCGCTGGGCGACAAGCAGGGCGCACGGCGGCTGATGGCCGGCGCGGGGCTCCGCGTCGTGCCCGGTTACGACGGCGACGACCAGCAAGACTCGACGCTTGCAGCCGAGGCGGCGCGCATCGGCTGGCCGGTGATGATCAAGCCCTCGCGCGGGGGCGGTGGCAAAGGCATGCGTGTCGTCCGCGACGCGGCCGACTTCGCCTCCGCCCTCGCCGCGTCGCGGCGCGAGGCCGCCTCCGCCTTCGGCGACGACGTAATCGTCCTCGAGCGTTTCGTGGCACGACCCCGGCACGTCGAGGTGCAGATCCTTGCCGACGGCCAGGGCACGACGCTGCATCTATTCGAACGCGAGTGCTCGATCCAGCGCCGACACCAGAAGCTGATCGAGGAGTCGCCGAGCCCCGCCCTCGATGCGGCGCAGCGATCCGCGCTGTGCGCCGCTGGCGTGGCCGCGGCCCGCGCCGCGGGTTACGTGAACGCCGGGACCGTGGAGTTCCTGCTCGGCCCCGACGGCCGCTTCTACTTCCTCGAGATGAACACGCGCCTCCAGGTCGAGCACGCCGTGACCGAAGCCTTGGTCGGCATCGATCTGGTGCGCCTGCAGATCGAGGTCGCGGCAGGCAAGCCGCTTGCGCTGCGGCAGGAAGAGATCGTGGCGCGCGGTCACGCGCTCGAATGTCGGCTGTACGCGGAGGATCCGGATCACGACGACCGGCCGTCGCCGGGGCGGATTCTGCTGCTGGTGCCGCCCGAAGGCCCGGGCATCCGCTTCGACGCCGGCATCGCTACCGGCTCGGTGGTGACGATCGACTACGATCCGCTGCTGGCCAAGCTCGTGACCTGGGGCCGCGAGCGTGCCGAGTCGATCGAGCGCATGCGTCTGGCAGTCGCGCGTACGGCCGTGCTCGGTGTTGCGACGAACCTGTCGCGACTGCAGGCCATCCTCTCGCATCCGGCGTTCGAGAAGGGCGATCTTCACACAGGCTTCCTGGACGAGCATCTGGGCGAGTTCGGCGCTCCCCAGGCCCCTCCAGCGGAAGCGCTGCTGGCGGCGATCGCGGCGCTTCAGCACTCGCGATCCTGGCGCAAGGGGGCTGGCGCCGCGACGCTGCCGGATCCGTGGGCGTCACTCGGCGCATGGCGGCTCTCGTGACGCGCCTGCTGTGGGGCGACGTCGAGATCGAAGTGGATGCGCGCCTGGCCGCGAGCCTCGACGTTCGACAGCTTGGCCCGGGAACATTCGTGCTGCGACGTGGGGATGCCTTCGAGACATTTCACTGCGTGCGCGCCGGCGCTGCGGTTCATCTCTTCTGGCGCAACACGGCCTACCGCCTGGAGGAGCTGGGCGAGGGCGGGCGGGCGGTCCACCGCCACGCCACCGGCGCTCTGGAGGCCCCGATGCCGGGGAAGGTGATTGCCGTCAAGAAGAACGTCGGGGATCTTGTCGCGAGAGGTGAGGAGATTCTGATCATCGAGGCGATGAAGATGGAGAACGCAATCCGCGCGCCGAGGGATGCACGCGTGAAGCAGATCGCGGCGAAGGTCGGGGACATGGTGGCGCCCGGCGCCGTGCTGGTGGAGCTGGAATGAAGCGCGCAGGAGGCGTGTTGCTGCTGGCGCTCGGGAGCTGCGGTTCGGACAGCGCCGCCGCGCCGTCCGCACTGCCGGTCTCAGGCTCGTGGAACCTGAGCCAGGTCGTGCAAGGCGGCGGCGCCACGTGCGGCGAGGGCGGAGCGCTCGCGCTGACGCAGAGCGGCGCCTCGCTGGGGGGAACGTTCCGCTCGCGGGGCGGCTGCGAAACGAGCAGTATCGCGGTGGATTTCGTGCGCTCGGGCAATGTCGAAGCGGGCAGCGTCAACGGGACCGCCATCCATTTCACCCTCGGGGTCTGCCAGTACAGCGGCACGATTGTGGGCGACCCGCCGACGCTAATGAGCGGCAGCCTCACCTGCACCGGACTGCCGGGCACGAGCGGCGCCCTCCTCGGCTCCTGGGAGGCGTCGCGTTGAGCCTGCCTGCCCGCGTCCGCGTCGTCGAGGTGGGCCCGCGGGACGGCCTGCAGAACGAGGCCGCGGCGCTCAGCGTCGACGATCGAGTCGCTTTCTGCGACGCACTCGTCCTCGCGGGGCTGTCGGTCGTCGAAGTGGGCGCGTTCGTCTCACCGAAGTGGGTGCCGCAGATGGCCGGCTCGGACGAAGTGTTCCGGAGGCTCGCGAAGCGCTCCGGCACGCGGACGCCCGTGCTGGTTCCCAATCGCCACGGTTACGAGCGTGCGCGTGAGGCGGGCGCCCGCGAGATCGCCATCTTCAC
>CAYTWT010000214.1:0-8025 GCA_964442185.1 uncultured Acidobacteriota bacterium | reverse complement strand
GACGCCGACCAGGTTCACGCCGACGAGCAGGTCCTTGTCCCGGATCGCCTTCGTCTCGCCCTTCCAGTAGCCGACCTCGCCCTCGACATAGGCGTGCAGCCCGTCCTTCGGCGCAGAAACTTCGCCGCGCTCGCCGCGGGTGCCCAGGCGGCGTCTCAGGTTGGCGCCCAAGTACCCCTCGCCCGCCTCGTCCGTCTGAACGATGCCGGCGCCGACCCCAAGGGCCCAACCGGGCTCGAGAGGCCGGTCCTCGCCGGGCTGCGGCGCCGCTCCCGTGGCGGCTTGCGCCCAGACGCCAGGGGCGCTGGCCAGCAGCAGTGCGGGCAGGAAGATGAGCGAAACGATTGCCGTTGGCGGCAACTTCATGCGTCAGGCTCCTTCCGAACTGAAGGGCTCGGGCACAGCGAACTTGGAGCCCGCAAAAACGCCGTAAAGGTAGCATTTTCTTCAGCGTTTCGCACGGCTCGTCGCCGCGAGCGCGACGAAAAGCACGCTCACCGCCGGGATCTGGAGATCGAAATCCACGGCCTCGTGCAGCAACACGCCGGCGAGTGCGGCGAGCAGCCAGGGATCCTGGCGGGCGGAGCGCAGTGCCGCGAAAGCCGCCAAGAGCGCCAGAGCGAGTCCGGGCAGGCCGGTCTCGACCAGCAACTGGACGTAGTCGTTGTGGGCCTCTCGATACCAGGTGGTTCCCGGCAGCGTCGCCGGCACCCGCACGCCTGGCCAGGCGCCCTCAGGCCCGCTGGCGAGGGGCGCGGGCCACGCTGTCGCGCCTTCGGGCAAAGCCCACGGTGTGGCGCGGCTCATCGCGTACGCGAAGGTGTTGAAGCCGGACCCGGTGAGCCACCGGCCGTGCATGCGCGCGAGCGAGTCCTTCCAGACGAGCGAGCGGCCGGGCGCGTCGTCCGACAGCAGCCGGAAGCGGGCCTCGGCCCGCTCGAGCCCGTACCAGGAGAAGGCCATCGTGACGCAGCCGACGGCCAGCGCCCATGTCGGCACGCCACGCGCGCGCCTCAAGCCGACGGCGGCGAGAATCAGGCTTACCGCAAAGGCCAGCAGCGCGCCGCGCGAGGTGGTGGCGATCAGCGCCGAGATCGTGCCCAGGGGCGGGACGACGGAATACACGAGCTGGATGCCGTCGGGCGAAGCCAGGGCGACAAGCCAGCGCCTTAGATTGGCGCGCTCGCCGACGCGTCGCGCGTAGCGACGAAAGGCGCGGTCCGCGATCCGCAGACAGATCGGAACGACCAGCAGCATGTAGCCCGCGAAGTGGTTGCGGTTCACGAACGGCCCGAAGATCTGGCCACCGGCTTCGAGCGGGGCGATCAGGCCGTAGATCTTCGTGACCCCCGAAGCGATCTGCACCAGGGCCACGAGGGCGAGCACGGAACCGAGAACGGCGATCAGGATCCGGAAGCGCTCGCGCGCCTCGTCGCTCTCGAAAACCGCCGCCGCGGTGACGTGGAGAACCAGGGCCGAGGCCAGGAACCCGAACCCGCGCCAGGTGTCCTCGGCCGAGACGCTCCAGGCGCTGAAGGACGGTGGCCAAGGCACGAGCTGCAACACGACCCAGAAGCAGAACGCGGCGCCCGCCAGCAGCAGCGGCGGCTTGGGAAGCCGCGTGTGTCGCAAGTCGAAGGTCCACGAGCGCAGGCCGTAGGTCGATAGGGCGTCGAGCACGATCCAGCGGTCCGACGGATGGAACGAGAACAGCCGCTTGCCGATCAGCCCCCGCAAACGCCGGATCGCTGCCGCGCGGGCGAAGAGCAGGCCGCCCGCCGCGAAGCACAGGAGCCAGAGCGGGACGTAGGCCTCGGGCCGCACCGACCCGAGCGCCACGACCGAGCCCGTAACGGCGAGGCCGATCGCCGCTTCGATCAGCCACGAGACCGCTCGCAACTGCCGGGCCGCCGCCAGAACCGCGGTATCGGAAAGGGAGCCCGTGGGGCCGGCGGGCGTGAGGCTCAGGAGGCGCCCGCCTTCAACAAGAAGCTACCGGCTCGGACTCGCTGGCCCGGTGCCCCCGATCTGGATGCCGACGCCGATGATCGAGGCCCCGATCGTGACCAGCGCCCCGGTCGTCGTCGTCGAGACCCCGGTCGCGATCTGGCCCAGGACACCGCCGAAAGCCGAAGGGAACGCCGGTTGGCCAGCCGCATTGAAGACCGTGACGGGCACGCGGCAGGGGCAGATCACCGCCATCCGGCGATCGGCCGGACACTCGCCGTTGCGCTCGATCACCAGGGAGTTGACACCGAGACTGCGCGCGGCCGTGCCGTCCGCTGCCGCCGCCTCGACGTAGTAGTCGATCGGCCCCGCGTCCTGGTGCGGCTCCGGCAAGCAGGCGATGTAGCGCCCGATCTCCGGGATCATCTCGACATAGTGAAACTCGCCCGCCCCCGCGGCCTTGAAGTAGACGCGAGCATACTTGACCGCGGTCGCGGGGCGAATCACCGCGTCGATCTCGGGATGCTGGTCCGCGATCAGGCAGCCCTTCGGAGCGTGCTCGATCGTGAGCGCCGTCGCCGGCGCTGGCGCGGGTGCGATCTCCAGCGCGGCGGACACGGCCTGCCCCGCGGTCGCGGAAACGACACGCGGGCCGCGCGCGATCTCGTAGCCGCGCCCGGTCTCGACGCCGTAGACACCCGGCGCCACAGAACTTCGGAACAGCCCCGCGTCGTCGCTGCGGAGTGTCGTGAGGCGGCCGCTCGAGAGATCGAGCAGGCGGACTTCCACCCCGGCCGCCGGCGTGCCGCCGGAGAAGCGCAGCGTTCCCTGGACCTGGGCCAGCGCCGCGGCCTGCGCGGTCGAAACCGGAAGCGCAAACAAGGCCAACAGCAGGGCCAGCGACCGACGGATCACGCCCCATTATAGCCCGTGTTAGGCTGCCCCGTGCGCCCGCGAGCCTGCCTGCTGCTGCTGTTGCCCGCAGCCGGCTGCGCTGAGCCTCGCCCCAACACTTCCGGCTACACGCTCGTGGAGAAGGGAGCCTACCAGGCGACCTACGCCGCGAGCGGCCGGGCCGAGCGCCTCGCCTACGATGGCGACGGCGACGGGCGCGTCGAGGCGATCACGTTCTTCGCGCCTTCGGGCCGCCCGGCACGCGCCGAGGCCGACACCGACGGCGACGGGATCGTCGATCGTTGGGAGCTCTTCGACGCCGACGGCCGGCTGCGGCGTGTCGGCCGCAGCCTGCATGGCCGCGCGCGCGCCGAGGTGTGGGAGTACGCCGACGGGAAGGGCGGCTTCTCGCGCCGCGAGTTCGACGCCGATGGCGATGGCCGCGCCGAGCGCGTCGAGCACATCGTCGACGGCCGCGTCGCGGCCGAAGACCTGGACGCGGACGCCGACGGCCGCTGCGAGCGCCGCCTCATCAAGGATCAGGCCGGCCAGACGATCCGGCTCGAGATCGACGCCGATGGCGACGGCAATTTCGAGAAGCAGCTGGTCGTGGTCGAACAAGGAGGTGCTGCGTCGCACCCCCTCGAACAGCCGCGCTCGCGCCGGGAGTGACGCCCGAGCATCGCGAGACCGCCCAGTAGTCCCGTCGCTCGCGCAGCCCGTTGCGCTACCGCAGCAGCAGCGCCTTCCAGGCCGGCAGCTTCGGTGTCGGCGCCTTGCGCCCGCCGCAATCGGCCGCTACCCGGGCCCCGGGCCCGGCCGTGCAACGAACCGGTGGGAGAAGTGGTCGTCGAAGGTCCATGCTTCCTGGATCCCCAGCTTCAGCATCACCACGAAGCTCAGACAGTCCACCGCGCTGTAGTCCTTGTCCTCGTGCTGCCTGAGGTAGGCGAAAGCCTCGAGCTGCTCCTCGAAGCTGGTGCGGTAGATGCACGCCAGCTTCTCGCTGTAGAGCTGCTCGCCGACCATGACCGCGCGGGCGTGGGCATTGCGTTTGACCGTGGTCTGGATGAGGGTGACCGTCTCGAAGACCACGTGGTCGGTGGTGACGAGGGCATCCGAGAGCTTCTGGCCCGCGAGCGTCTCCAAGAGTGTCCGGGCCTGGCGATGACGGTCCAGCTCGTCGGTGGCGGAGAGGGCGAAGAAGAAGCCAGTATCGACGAAGATCACCGATCGCGTCGATAGATGTACCGATCATGGTTCAGCGAGGCGTCGCTGACGGTCAGCTCCTCGGTGATGCAGCCGATCAGTTGGCGCGCCGCCTTCCAGCCGGTCGGGTCGTCGTCATCGGCCGAGGGAGCAGCCGCGGGGCGGATCTCGAGGATCTCGACTTCCTCATGCTCCTTGAAAGGCAGCGGCTCCTTCGGCTTCAGGACGCCATCTTCGTACACGGCCTTAACGGTCATCGTGGCCTCGCTTGCCTTGATTCTACTGCCGAGAGTGCCCGCCGCGGGACCGTTCACGCGGCAGCGCCGTCGTGTCGAGCTTCTTGTGGCCGAGGATCTCGAGTTGTACTCAAATCCTGCCCTGTGCAGTTTTCTAAAACTCACGAGGCCCACACCAGGGACTTCCGGCTGGGTGCCCACGCCTACCTCGCCGGCCCTGGCCGCGCGGTGAAGCGGTGCGTGAAGTCCGAATCCACCGCCAGGGCCTCCCGGATGCCGTTCTGCTCCATCACCACGAAGCTCAGGCAATCGACCATGCTGTACTCTTGGTCGTCGTGCCGCTTGAAATACTCGAAGGCGGCGCGCTCGTCGTCTTCGGTTGGCCGGAAGATCCGAGCGAGCTTGCCGGCGAGCAGCCGCTCGCCAGCGTAGAGCGCTTGGCGGTGGCGCGCTTGGCTGTCGGGCCGGCCCTGACGCTGCCCCAGGCGGATCAGGGTGATGGTCTCGAAAATGACTTGAGGTGTCGTCACGAGCAGCTCGCTCAGGCGGCGGCCCCGCAGACTCTCCGAAGACCTCCCGGACGCGGGCATGGTCATCGTCCTCGACGTTGAAGAGCGGGTAGAGGAAGCTGGTGTCGAGGAAGATCACTTGCCGTAGAGGTACTCGTCGTGCTTTTCGCCGATGGGTCCCTTCGGCCCGTCCTTGATGAAACCGATCAGTTCGTCGGCTGCCTTCCAGCCCGTGGGGTCGTCGTCTGCGGCGGCCGGCGCTTCCTCGGCCTTGGCTTCGATGGTCACGTGGACCTTGGCCTTGTCCTTGAGGGCCAGCGGCCGCTCGGGCTTCAAGACGCCGTCCTCGTACACCGCGTCCACGTCGATCGTCATGGCTGACCTCACGCGCTATTGTACCGCCGCGCCTGGCGCCGGCAGGCCCTCTCCCGCGGGCGCGCACGGCTCACGGCCTGGCGCAGGTCCTCGATGACCACGCGCGTATAGAGCCCGGTGGTTTCGAGCTTGTTGTGGCCGAGGATCTCGTCGCTCAGCCTCTTGCCCCAGCACGCGGTGAGGAAGAGCGCTCCCTCGCGCGCGTCCCGCACGAGCCGTGGGCGCACGTCTTGGAGATAGACGCTGAGGGCGGCCGCGGCGCGGCCGGGCACGGGAAGGAGACGGTCTTGCGTACTCCTACCGCAGCAGCAGCGCCTTCCAATCCGGCAC
The DNA here is from genome assembly GCA_964442185.1 of uncultured Acidobacteriota bacterium. Lineage (GTDB taxonomy): Bacteria > Acidobacteriota > Vicinamibacteria > Fen-336 > Fen-336 > CADEEV01. The sequence continues at coordinate 2,525 of CAYTWT010000214.1, read as the reverse complement.
CTTCGGTGTGGGCTCCTTTGACAGGGCCTTTTCCACCGCGAACTCGGCCAGGCGCTCGACGGCCCAGGGGAAGTGGGCGTCCTTGAGGCTCCGGTAGTCGAGGTCGGGCGTGTAGTTCGTGAGGTCGATGCCGTAGTACTTGCCGTCCTTGAAGGCGAGTTCGATCGCGTTCATGTCGTAGCCGAGCGCCTGGTTGAAGCGCAGCGACAACTCCTCGGCAGTGTCGCGGACGTCGCGGGGCAGGATCTCGTAGTCCTGGTTGTAGCCGCCCATGCCCATCGGCGCCGGGTCGTAGGAGATCGCCCGCGCCCAACGCCGCCCGATCGTGGGGACGCGTATGAACAGGTCCCAGCTCATGAATTCCTGGAGCAGCATCGTCTTGTGGCTGGAGCCTTCGTAGGTCTCGTACAGGTGCTCGAGGCTCGTGATCTTGGTGACGTCCTTCCAGCCGCCGCCGAAGGCGGGCTTCATGATGCACGGGCAGCCCACGTAATCGAGGTACATCGCGAAGTCGGTCGGCCACAGGTTGCGCAGGCTTTCGGCCGTGACGTCGTCCAGATAGGAACGATTGGGCAGGACCACCGTCCTGGGCTCGGCGATGCCCAGCTTCTCGGCCGCGGCGTAGCCGAAGAACTTGTCGTCGGCCGTGCGCCAGAACGTGTTGTTGATGCAGTAGGTGCCCTGGAGCGCCGCCATCTTCAGATACACCGAGTAGTAGGGCACCTCGTGGCTCATCCGGTCGAGCACGACGCGGTAGGGCACGGGCTCGTTCAGCTTCGTGCCGCCGAGCTGGATGAACTCGGCCGTGACGCCCTTGCCCATGGAGTTCACCTTGGCAATGAACGCCTCGGGGAACGAGTTCTCGCGGCCGCGCAGGACGCCGATCTTCATGGGCTCTCCTTCCAGGCTCGGAAATGGGAATGGAAATTCTAGCACCCAAGCCTTGTGGCCCGATTTCGGGGCAGGCAGTTCGGGGCAAGCTGGTAGCATCACGCGCATGGACCCGGCGCACGCGCTTCTCCCCGCCTTCCCCACGCCCCTCGACCAGTATCCGCTTCAGCCTGGCGCGGGGCTTCTCGAGGTGCTTGCGGCGCGCGCGAGCGACGTGCCCTTCAACGTCGCCGCGACCGGCATCTTCGCGCTCGCGATCGCCCACACCTTCGCCGCACAGCGCTTCAGGGCTTTCGCCCACGACGTCCAGGACGCCCACGCGGCCCGCGAACGCGAGGCGGGCCGACCGGAAACGCCGAGCTTCGGCGCCGAGCTGCTCCACTTCCTGGGCGAGGTCGAAGTGGTGTTCGGGCTCTGGGCGGTCGCCCTGGCCGCGGCGATCGCGCTCTTCTACGACTGGGAGACTGTCAAGCACTACATCAACTCCACGGTCAACTACACGGAGCCGCTGTTCGTCGTGGTGATCATGGCGCTCGCCTCGACGCGCCCGATCCTCGCGCTCGCCGAAGCGGCCTTGCGCCGGGTCGCGTCGCTGGGGCGCGGCACGCCTGCGGCCTGGTGGTTCACGCTGCTCACGGTGGGCCCGCTGCTCGGGTCCCTGATCACGGAACCCGCGGCCATGACGATCTGTGGGCTGCTCCTGGGGCGGCAGTTCTACGAGCTCCGCCCCAGCCGGCGCTTGTCGTACGCGACCCTGGGATTGCTGTTCGTCAACGTTTCGATCGGCGGGACGCTCACGCACTTCGCGGCGCCGCCCGTGCTCATGGTGGCGCGAGCCTGGGGCTGGGACACGCCCTTTATGCTGTCGCACTTCGGCTGGAAGGCGATTGGCGGAATCCTCGCGTCGAACCTCGCCTACTTCGCTATGTTCAGGAAGGAACTCCTCGGACTTCGGACTCCAGAGGTGGCGGCCGCGGCCGGCACTGTCGTTCCCGCGTGGATCGTCGCGGTGCACGTGGCCTTCATGGCGTGGAGCGTAGTGACCGCCCACTATCCCGCGCTGTTCATCGCGGGCTTCCTGTTCTTCCTGGGCTTCGCCCAGACCACCGCGCCGCACCAGAACGTCGTGGACTTGAAGCCGCCCCTGCTGGTGGGTTTCTTCCTGGGGGGCCTCGTGATCCACGGCGGGCTGCAGGGCTGGTGGATAGCACCCGTGCTCGGCAGCCTCGGCGAGACGCCGCTGTTCGTGACCGCGACGCTGCTCACGGCGTTCAACGACAACGCGCTCATCACCTACCTCGCGACGCTCGTGCCGCAGCTCAGCGAGGGCATGAAGCACGCGGTGGTCGAAGGCGCCGTCGCCGGGGGTGGGCTCACGGTGATTGCGAATGCCCCCAACCCGGCAGGCCAGTCGATCCTGGGCCGGCACTTCGAGAATGGCATCTCGCCGCTTCGCTTGCTGGCCGGCGCGCTCTTGCCGACGCTGATCGTCTCGCTCTTCTTCCTGGGCCTTTAGCAGCGAGCGCGAGCGTATACTGACCCCGCCAGAAAGCCAGGAGTCTCATGTCTCTCTCCTCGGGAACCCGTCTGGGTCCCTACGAGGTCCTTGGCCCGCTCGGGGCCGGGGGCATGGG
>CAYTWT010000213.1:0-14369 GCA_964442185.1 uncultured Acidobacteriota bacterium | reverse complement strand
GTGCTCGTCGACGGCGACGGCATTCAGCTAGGCCGGACGCCGCGCTTCCATGGCCAGCACATCTGCGTGCCGCGCCACGGTGTCGCGATCCACATCAACGCCTTCAACTTCCCGGCCTGGGGCCTTGCGGAGAAGGCGGCGGTCGCGTTGCTCGCCGGGATGCCGGTGCTCGCGAAGCCCGCCACCAGCTCGGCGCTCGTCGCGCACCGCATCGTCGAGATCCTGGTCGAGAAGCAGGTGCTGCCCGAAGGCGCTTTATCGCTGCTCATGGGCGGCGCGGGCGATCTGCTCCAGCACGTGGGACCGCAGGACGTGGTGGCGTTCACCGGCTCCGGCGCCACGGGCGAACTGATCCGCGGCTTGCCCTCGGTGATCCGTCACTCGCTGCGCGTGAACGTCGAGGCCGACAGCTTGAACGCCGCGATCCTCGGCCCCGATGCCGAGCCCGGCTCCGACACCTACGACTACTACGTGAAGGACGTGCTGCGGGACATGACGCAGAAGGCCGGCCAGAAGTGCACGGCGATCCGCCGCGTCCTGGTGCCCGCTGCCGTCGCCGAGCGCGTGCGCGAGGACCTCGTGGAACGCCTCTCGTCACTCGTCGTCGGCGATCCCGCGCAAGAAGGCGTGCGGATGGGCCCCCTCGCGACGGCGCAACAACTGAAGGACGTGCGCGAGGGCATCGACGCGCTGGCCCGGGATGGCCGGCTCGTCTTTGGTCACTCGGCGAAGCCGGTGGGCGTCCCCGAGGGCAAGGGCTATTTCGTGGGACCGGTACTGATCGAGGTCGAGCCCGGCGCCGAAGCGCCGGCGGTTCACTCGCGCGAGGTCTTCGGTCCGGTCGCAACCGTAATCCCGTACGACGGCTCCGCGGCTGAAGCGGCTTCGCTCGTCGCCCGTGGCAACGGCGGCCTGGTCTGCTCGGTCTATTCGGAGGACCTCGCGTTCACGAGCGAGGCCGTGCTCGCCCTGGCGCCCTATCACGGCCGCGTCTTCCTCGGCAGCGCCAAGATCGCGGAGCAGTCGCCGGGGCCCGGCAGCGTGCTTCCGACGCTCGTCCACGGCGGACCGGGACGCGCGGGCGGCGGCGAGGAGCTGGGCGGCCTGCGCGGCCTCGCGTTCTACAGCCAGCGCGTCGCCCTCGAGGGCTCGCGGCCGGTGATCGACCGAATCACTGCGCGGGGATGAAGCCGCGGCTGATCGCGATCGGGCTTCTGCTCGGCGCCCTCGGTGTCGGCGCTTGCTCGCGTGAGGCCGCGCGGCCCAATCTGATCCTGATCTCGCTGGACACGGTGCGGGCCGATCACCTCGGCCTCTACGGGTACGCGCGCCCGACGACGCCGAACCTCGACGCGTTCGCACGCGAGGGCGTCGTGTTCGAGAAGGCGTTCGCCCAGATCCCATGGACCGTCGGCTCGCACATGAGCCTGCTGACGTCGCTTTATCCCACGGTTCACATGGTCGCGCACGAAGAGCGCCAAAGCGAAGTGCCCAGGACGTTGACGGAACAGCTCAAGGGCGCAGGCTACCGCACCGCGGCGTTCGTGGCGCCGATCCTCAGCGAAGGCTACGGCTTCGCGAAGGGATTCGACCATTACTTCCGGGCCGCCGAGGAACGGCGGGCCGAATCCATGCTGAGCCGAGCGCTCGGCTGGCTCGACGAGCTGTCGCCCGATCCGAAACAGCCGGTGTTCCTCTTCATCCATCTCTACGACGCCCACTACCCGTACCTGCCCCTGCCGCCATTCGACACGAGCTTCACGCGCAGCTACGACCCGAAGATCCAGGAGATAGCCCACGCCCATCCCTATCAGCAAGCCAAGGAGCTGAGCGCCGGGCAGCTCGCGGAAGTGATCGCGCTCTACGACGGGGAGATTCGCTATCTGGACCAGGAGCTCGGCCGCTTCCTGGCTGCGTTGCGCGAGCGCAAGCTGGTCGACTCATCGCTGATCGTGGTCACAGCCGATCACGGCGAGGGGTTCCTGGAACACGGCTTGATGAATCACGGCAACTCCGTGTACGAGGAGCTGATCCGGGTCCCGCTGCTGCTGCGCTTTCCCGGAGCGCGCCACAAAGGACGCCGCGTAGCGGCGCTCGCTCAGCTCATCGACGTGGCGCCCACTGTGCTCGAGGAGGCCAGCGCGGGAGCGTTGCCCGGGATGCAGGGCGTCTCGCTGCTCCCGCGGATGAAACGAGGTGAAGCCCCGCCGTTTGCGTATTCCGCGGGTGCCTATGCCAGCAGCCTGCGCACCGACGCCTTCAAGCTCATCGAAAACCCGGCCGAGCGCTTCACGAAGATCCCGCGATCCGTGAAAGCACCGTACGAGTTGTACGACCTGCGCGACGATCCTGGCGAGACCACCAACCTGGCGGCGTCGCAGCCGCAGCTGCAAGAGCGCCTGGCGCAGGCGTTGCGCAAGCTGGACCAGGACAATCGCTCGCTGCGCGACACGCTGCGGCAAGGCCGCAAGGCCGAGACGCTGGAGCTCACCGATGAGCAGAAGCAACAGCTGCGTGCGCTGGGCTATGTCGAGTAGCGCGCTCGGAGAGGCCAGGCCCCGAGTAAATCAGACTTTACTTATAGACGTCCAAGTGTAAACTCTGGTTTCATGATCAACCGCCCGATCTGGACCGCACGCATCGCTTCAGCGTGGCGGCAGGCGCCGATCGTCTGGCTCGCGGGGCCGAGACGCACGGGCAAGACCGTCCTGGCCCGGAGCATCGAGGACGCGGAGTTCCTCAACTGTGACCTCCCCAGCGTCAGCGAGAGGCTGCTCGAGCCCGAGCGCTTCTACCGGGCCTTGAAGAAGCGGACCCTGGTCCTCGACGAAGTCCATCAACTGCCTGATCCAAGCCGGCTCCTGAAGATCGGCGCCGACAATTTCCCGAAGCTCCGGATCCTGGCGACCGGCGTTTCGACGCTCTCCGCCACTCAGAAGTTTCGGGACAGTCTCACCGGTCGCAAGCGGGTGGTCCGGCTCGTGCCCGTCCTGCACGAGGAGCTCGAGGCGTTTGGCATCGCCGATCTCCGCGAGCGGCTGTTGCGAGGCGGCCTGCCGCCCGCGCTGCTCCGGCGCGTCGAACCGGAGTTCTATGCCGAGTGGCTGGACTCCTACTTCGCCCGCGACGTTCAGGAACTCTTCAGGCTCGAGAAGCGGCTGGGGTTCTTGCGGGTCCTCGAGTTATTGCTCCTCCAGAGCGGCGGATTGCTCGATGTGACGAGGCTGTCGAAGGAGAGCCAGATCAGCCGACCCACGATCACGAATTGGCTGGATGTCTATCAGATCACCCAGGTCCTTCATCTGGTGCGGCCGTTCTCAGGCGGCGGTCGGCGGGAGATCGTCGCGCAACCCAAGGCCTTCGCTTTCGACACGGGCCTCGTGTGTCACGCGCGCGGCTGGGATCGTCTGCGCCCGGACGATTGCGGCGTGCTGTGGGAGCATCTGGTCCTGGACACGCTCATCGCAGCAGGAGTGGAGGCAGTTCGCTTCTGGCGCGACAAACAGCAGCGCGAGATCGATTTCGTGATTCCCCAGGCACGTGGAGCGATAGACGCCATCGAGTGCAAGTGGAACCCATCCGCTTTCGACGCGCGGGGCCTTTCGGCCTTCCGCGAGATCTGCCCAAGAGGGAAGAACTTCGTCGTCAGCCCCTTGAGTGGGCCTTCCTACGAGCGGGTGCAGGGTCGCTTCAAGCTACGCTTCGTCTCTCCGCGGGAGCTGCGTCTGCACCTCCTGCCCCGGCCGAGACCTTAGCGAATCACGAGTCGGGTGAGACTGGAGTCGCCCTGCGAGGCGATCGGGGATGCTCGGCCAGCGCCCCTACGGCCGCAGCCGTTCGAGGATCTCTCTTTCTTCGGGGGCGAGGGCTGCGGCCAGCTCGGAGTATTCCTCAACCAAGCCTTGGGCGTCAGCCAGATCGAGGAGTCGTTTGGATCTGCGGCGGGCCGGATCCGAGGCCGCGCGGAGCTTGGCGCGGAGCAAGTCGAGCGGAGCGAGAACCCGCAGCGGCAGGCCGTCGATCTCGACGGTCTCGGCGCGCCCGATCGCGGCAGCCAACAGCGGGTCATCGGTCACTTGTACCGGCGTGCCGTCCGCGCTCTCCCAGTTCTCGGAGTGCTCGAAAACGCCGGTTCGGCGGAATCCCTCGTGCTCGAAAGCGGCTGCTGGCCAATCGGATCGCGCGTGGAGCACGAGATCGATATCGAGGGTGGTTCGGGGCTCGCTTCGATGGAGCTGCACTGCGATACCGCCGATCAAGGCATAGGGTGTTCCTGCATCGGCCAAGATGCGGGCGAGCTGCGCCAGCGTGGGCCGCTTCGAGCCGTGCATGCGTCCCTCCATCCAGCGGTAGAGCTGGTCCAGCGCGAAGCCGGTCTGCAGAGAAGTCGGGATCACTCCCTAATGATCTCACCATTCACCATCGATGGCCGGGTCGAGGTTTCCACCAATGCCAGTTCCGCCATTCGGGACGCCAATCCAGAAACGGGACGCGTGCCGCCGTCACTCCCCGTCTCCCGCGGCGACGTCCTGCGGAGGCCTGCCGGGCCGGCGGATGCCGTGCTTGCGCATGCGGCTACGCAGCGTGCTCGGGTTGATGCCGAAGAGCGAGAGGTGGTTCATCGAGTACGTGCAGAAACCCAACCGTGGCACGACACCTCAACACGCACCGTTCTTCACCGGGGACGAGACCACGGTGAGTGGCTGGAAGGTGGAGCCCATCTGGTACAAGCCGGCGAGGTGGCAAGGACGTCACACAAGCCCTCGGGTTGGCCGGCGGGCAAGTACAGCCTGGAGGTCTTTGTGGCTGGGAGCCCGGTCGCCATGAAGGAGTTCGACGTTCAGAAGTAGGATCCACAGGCTCGTCGCACGGTCCGATGCCTGAGGCCGTGCGACGAGAGAACAAGGGAGGGCGATGGAGAGATCGAGCGTATGGCGAACGGCAGCGGTCGTGGGAGCCTTGGGCGGCCTTCTCGCCGGCTGCGGCGCCGACAAGGGCGGGGGCGAGCTCCACGCGCAGCTCACCGCCCGCGAGCGCGAGGCGGAGGGGCTGCGCGCCTCGCTCGCGAAACTGGAGCGCGGCGAGTCGATCCTGCCCGAGGACGCGGTGGTCGTGGCGGTCTCCGAGGCCGTGGTCAAGGAGTTCCTCGACGCCCAGCTGCCGTTCGAGGCCGAGGCGGGGTCGTTCAAGGTCACGCTCGTCCAGGGCGAGGCCATCTTCAAGGGCAGTCCCGCCGTGCATCTGACAGGCGAGATCGCCCCCGCCGGTCACCCGGACCTCGTCGGCGAGATAGCGGCGCAGGGGGCGCTCGAGGACATCAAGGTCGATCCCGAGAGTGGCACGCTGCGTGCGACCATCGCGATCGATCACGTCGACCTCGTCAAGATGGCCGGGCTTGAGAAATTCGTCGGAGGCGGCTCGCTCGACGAGCTGGCGCGCGTCGTGCGCAAGCAACTCGCGGGACGCCTGCCGCAGGTGCAGATCCCGGTGAAGATCGAGCAGGGCATCGAGCTGCCGTCGGTGACCGACGGCCCGGTGCTGATCCAGGGGGCACGGATGCCGCTGGAGGTGGCGGTCGCGGACGTGTTCGCGGGCGACGGCATGCTCTGGGTAGCCGTGAGGGTCGTGCCTGGGGAGCTGGTCAAGACCGGCGCGCCGTCTCCCGCTCCGGCCGCAGCGCAGCCGACGAAGCGCGGCCCGAAATGAGGACCTCCCTGCGACGAGGCACGGCGATGGGATCGGCACTCCTCCTCTCGTCCTTCTTCAACGGATGCGGGCGCCGGGACGCGGCGACTCCCGAAGAAATGCGGGCGAAGATCCAGGCTCTCGAGCAGGAGATCCCGTCGCTCCGCGCGAAGCTCGGCGAGCAGATGGCCAAGGACCGGCGCCTCCAGGGCATGCCCCAGAATGGCGTGAGAGTCGGCGTGCCGACAGCCCTCGCGCGCACGCTGATCCAGAACGTCGTCGCCGGCTTTGTCGACTCGGTGACGCTCCGGCTTTCGAAGATCGGTGTGAAGAAGTCGGGCAAGATCAAGAAGGTGGTCACCATCGGCGAGTACGACCTCGCAGTCGTGATCAAGGAGGTGACGGGCCGCCTGAAGACCGGCAAGCCGGAGGTCGCGTTCGGGGGGGACCGGGTCTCGGTCTCGCTGCCGGTTCGGGTGGCGAGCGGCTCGGGCACCGCGAACATCGATTTCAAGTGGGACGGCAAGAACGTGAGCGGCGCCGTCTGTGGCGACATGGAGGTCAACGAGAACGTCGCGGGCAGCGTCAAGCCTGCGGAGTACCCGGTGTCGGGGGCTCTCCTGCTCACGACGACGGCCCAGCAGATCCTGGCCGCGCCGAAGTTCCCGGTCATCAAGGTCAATCTGAAGATCGAGCCCTCGGCCGAGTCCTGGGCGGTCGTGCAAGGGATCCTCGACTCGAAGGAGGGGGTCTGCGGCTTCGTGATCGACAAGGTCGACATCAAGGGCGTGCTCGAGGGCCTGCTCGGCAAGGGCTTTGGCGTCCGGCTGCCGACCGAGAAGCTCAAGCCGATGGCGATTCCGGTGGGCATCGCTCCCACCATGACGGTGCGCGACGGGCCGGTCCGGATCGAGGTGAAGGTCGGTCACCTCGCGATCACCGAGCATATGATCTGGCTTGGGGCCGACGTGGCGCTCGCGCCCGGGCCCGGGGAAACCGCACCAAGAAGAGCGATCAGCCAAATCTCGGCCAAGGAGTGAATTGAAATGAAGACGTCCATTCTTGGCGGCGTCCTCGCCGCGTGCCTGCTGGCCGCACCCGCCTTCCCACAATCGTCGTCGGGCGCCTTGACCGACGTCCCAGACCGGTTCCAGATCGACGCCGGCTACTTCAAGATCAGCGTCAACACCGTACTCCGTTACAAGGCGGGCCTGGGCCTGGCGGGCGACATCGACTTTGAGAAAGACCTCGGAGTGAACCAGGATGCCAACACGTTCTGGCTCGACGGCACCTGGCGAGTGGGCCGCAGACACCAGCTCAAGCTCGGCTTCACAAAGATCAACCGGGACCGGGGCGACTTCAGCCTGCAGCGCGATTTCAGCTGGGGCGGCCAGGTCTACAACGCGGGCCTCAGCGCGAGCACGGGGACCACCAGCGATATCCTGGGCGGGTACTACCGCTTCGCGCTCCTGCGCAAAGAGCGCTTCGAGATTGGCCCCGCGGTTGGCGTCGGCTACCTCTGGCTGACCGCCCGCATCCGCGCGACCGGCAGCGTCGGCGGCCCCGGGGGCTCCGTGAGTCGGACGCTCGACGAGAGCGCCACCACCGGCAGCGTCACCGGAGCGATCGGCGGCTACGCCAGCGGCTGGCTCACGAAGCGACTCGTCGCCCACGGGGACTTCCTCTACATCAAGGTGAATCCCGGCGACTCGGAGGCGTCGGTCACCGACTGGCGGCTGGGCGCCGACTACTACTTCCTCCGGAACGCCGGCCTCGGCGTCCAGTACAAGTACGACCGGTACAGCTACGACCGCGGGATCCTGGTGAGCAAGCTGGGCGGCGAGATTACCTACAAGGGCCTCCAGGTCTTCGCGTCGTTCCGCTTCTAGGCGGCAAGCCGGTGGACACAGAAGAGCAGCGATGACACTCATCCTGCTCCTTGTCCTCAAGCTCTCGGTGGTGGCCCTGCTCCTCGCGATCGGGCTCGGGTCCACTCCCGCTGACCCCGCCGATCGCACCGCGCTCTGCCGTCTCCTGCGCCACGCGACACGTCGGGATCGCCATGCTCGCGGCCTCGACGGTGCCCGGGCGGGAGCCAGGCTGCCCGGGGCACAAGCCTTCGGATCACTGTACACCCATAGATGTGAAGTGTATTATCAGGTGTATGAGGACCAACATCGTCCTGAACGAAGAGTTGCTGCGCGAGGCGGCCCGCTACGCGAAGGGCCGCTCCAAGCGTGCGCTCGTCGAAGAGGCGCTGCAGACGTTCGTGGCCGTGAAGTCGGCGGAGCAGCGGCAGGCGAGTTACCGGGAGCGCCTCAGCGCCCTCGAAGCCCGGGTCGGCCAGCTTCGCCTGCGCCAGAGCCCGTCCAGGCTGCTCCGCGAAGACCGGCAACGGTCTTGAGGTCGTTCGTCCTCGACACCAGCGTCGCGATCGCCTGGTACCTGCCCGAGAGCTTCCGCGACGCCGCTCGGTCGTGGCAGAAGCGGCTCCTCGAGGGCCACGTGCGCTTCGTCGTGCCAGGGCTCCACTATTGGGAATTCGGCAACGTACTGAGGACCTACGTGCGACGTTCGGAGCTCGATGCCGGGCTGGCGCGGGAGATCTACTCTCTGCACCTGGAGGCGCCCCTGGAGGGCGCGGAGCCAGACCGCGCCGCCGTCTTCGCGACAGCCCTCGCCTTCGAAGCGACGGTCTACGACGCGGTCTACATCACCTTGAGCCGCGCGCTCGAAGTGCCGCTCCTGACGGCCGAGCGTACGACGTCGCCTTGGGTTGTGAAGCTGGGCCGCAATGTCGTCAGCGTCCGCCAGGGCTGAGCTGCTTAGCCGTGAAGGTCTCATGCCTCGTGCATTTGAGCCCCCTGGCGCAGGCGATTAGACTCTGGAGCCGTGAGGGAGCCCGTGCAGGACCCGCTCGCGCCGTTCCTGGCCGAGGACGGTGTGCTCGTGCTCGACGGCGGCCTCGCGACGGAGCTCGAGGGTCTTGGCCTCGATCTCGACCCTCCGCTGTGGTCGGCGCGCGTCCTGCGCGATGCTCCAGAGGCCATCGCGGCGGTGCACCTGGCCTATCTCGAAGCCGGCGCCGACTGCATCACGACAGCGAGCTATCAGGCCACCTTCGAGGGCTTCGCACGCGAAGGTCTGTCGCACGCGGAGGCGGTGGGACTACTGCAGCGAAGCGTCGACCTGGCGATCGCGACGCGAGACGCGTTTTGGTCCCAACCCCAAAATCGCCTGGGCCGGCGACGGCCGATCGTGGCCGCCAGCATCGGCCCGTATGGGGCGTATCTCGCGAACGGCGCCGAGTACACGGGCGCCTACAGTCTCGACGAAGCGGAGCTCCTGGCATTCCATCGGGACCGATTCAAGGTTCTCGCCGAGTCGGGCGCCGAAGTCCTGGCTTGCGAAACGATTCCCTCGGCGCTGGAAGCGCGGGCTCTGGCGAAGGCGCTGGACGAAGCTCCAGGCAGATTGGCATGGTTCAGCTTCTCCTGCCGCGACGAAGAGCGCATCAGCGACGGTACGCCTTTCGTGGACTGCGTGAGCGCCCTGACTTCGCACCCGCAGATCGTGGCGCTCGGAGTCAATTGTACGGCGCCGCGACACGTGGAGAGGCTGTTGCGCGCGGCCGCCGCCGTCACCAGGAAGCCGCTCGTCGCCTACCCCAACTCCGGCGAGCGCTACGAAGCGGCGACTCGCCGTTGGCTCGGCACGTCGTCCGCTGATGATTGGGGCGAGCTGGGGCAAGCGTGGCGCGATTCAGGGGCGCGCCTCATCGGCGGCTGCTGCCGCACGGGCCCCGGGCATGTTCGAAGCTTGCGCGCCGCCCTCAGTGGAGCAGGTCCACGAGCTGGCTCCACGTGAACGTGGGCTTCAGTGTCTGAGCTGAGCGTCTAAGCCGAGGGTTCCTCGTCGGTCTGGGCGCAGGCGGCCTTCACGGAGCGAGCGGGATCTGCCGTGCGATGTCGGCCCGAACGGCCGAGTCGAGCTTGTTCTCGATCTGGAAGAAGCGCACCAGCTTGCGCGGCGGGATCGCCTTCCCCATCCGGCCCATGAATTCGCGGAGTAGCTTGAGCCGCGCTTCGTCGACCTCGAGCGCCTCCGCGAGCATCGCCTTGGCCTGCGTGTCGGACAGGCCCGCGGCCATGGCGACGAAGTCAGCCACCAGCCGGTTGGCGCGCTCGTCGATCGCGCGGCGCCCCTTCTCGTAGTCGTCGTACAGGGGCCAGAAGGCCTTCTCCTCAGCGTCGGTCAGCGGGAGCGCGCCGGCGACCAAGATGCGGCGCTGGCTCTCGACCGCCTGGCGCGTCATGTCCAGTGTCTCCTTCACGTTCTGGGCCGTGGCGGAGGCGGCGGCAAGGCCGACCAGGGCGAGGGCGAGGGCGCCGGTTGTGCTTCGCATGGACTCTCCTCCTCGAGGCAGATGGATGATACCGCCATCACGTCGCGCGCTCTCGCCGCCGTGCACTTCTCGCCGACGGGGTCCTTCGACCTCGCCCGTCGCCCGTGAGCGAGGTCAGTTCGGCTTGCCGATCCAGGAATACTGCCACGCGAGCGAGGCGATCTTGTAGTCGCCGCCGAAGCGGACGTAGGCCCCGTCGGCGAAGCCGAGCTTGATCGACTGGCGCCGCGTCAGGGGGAACGAGGCGGTCACCCCGATGCGCGAGCTCTTCTGGAGCGTCGCGGGGTTCTCTTTGCCGTTCAGGCTCGTGCGGCCTCCGCGCCAGAAGTTGCCGTCGAGCGAGACCCACAGCCGCGGCTTCACGTCGTAGCTGAGGTGGGTCTCGAAGGCGGCGATCGGGTCCTGCGTCTGGCTCTGGGTGCCCGAGAAATACTGGTTGCGCGAGAAGAACTCCGGGTTCCGGGTGAAGAACCACACACCCGCGTAGGCGTCGAGCACCCAGTGCCCCCAGCGCCGCGAAAGGCCCAGCTCCGGCTTGAAGGACCAGCGGTTGCTGCCCAGGTTGATGAGCTTGGTGGGGTCGTACTGGCCCGTGGGCGCGACGACCTTGAGGCTCACGCCGATCAGGGTCTTCTGCTGCCACTGCCTGATCTCGCTGAGGGTCATGGCCGGGGCGCCCTTCAGGTTCGCCGAGAACCGGTAGACGGAGTCGAAGAGTCCGGAGCGGTAGACCGAGGTCTCCGCACCGAAGGCGGTCCCCTCGAAGTTCCCCACCCCGTAGGGCAGCGTCGCGGTGACGTTGGCCGAGCGGCCGAAGAAGCTCAGCGAGTGGTAGAGCGCCACGAGGGGCATGTGCAGCCTCGCGGTGGCGTCGGTGATCGGGACCGCGCCCTCGAACTCGAGGTTGCCGTCGCTGAAGATGTAGCTGAGGTTGACGGCGTTCGAACGCACGGGAGTGATGACATAGGCCCGCGGCGTCAGGTCCTGCGCGCGGACCGGGGCAGGAGCTACCAGGATCGCGCTCGCGGCCACTGCCGCGGCAGCCAGAAGGCAGCGCTTCATCGGCCACCCGGCCACATGCCCGCAGCATAGCAGTACCGGCTTGAAGTACAGGAACGGCCGAGAGCAGGTCGGGGGAGCCGGCCGCATCCTGTTGCGCGCGGTCCTCAGCGGAGCAGATCGACGAGCTGGCTCCACTTGAGCGTGACGCTGCGGTCCCGGAAGCGCGAGCCGGAGCCTTCGGTGTCGCGCCCTTCGTTGTACACGATGAACAGGCCGGTGTTGGCGGAACGCAGCCAGCCGAAGCGCAGGTTGGTGGACCAGAGATCGGCCTGATCGTTGTACTGCACGAGCCCCTGCAGGAACAGGCGCGGCGTCCAGGACCACGACAAGCGCGCCCGCAGCAGGTTCGTGTCGAACCTGCCGCCGGGTAGATCGACGTCGTTGCGCTCGTAGCCGAGCTCCAGGTTGAGCCGCTCGCCGTGCCGGGCCTTGAAGATCGAGTTTATCGAGCGCCGTCGCCCGCCGAAGAATCCTCCAAGAACGGCCGTCACGTCGAGGCTCACCGGCCGCGCCTGGTTCGTGATCACGACGAGCTGCAACTCCTCGTGATCGTAGTCGCCGGGAGGCACCACCACGCCGGACGCAATCTCGAACGGCTCCCGCAGACCCTCCTGGGTGAAGTTGACGGCCGTGTGGACCTCGAAGCCGCTCCGCCATTCCCAGTGGCTGTCGACGTGCAGGAAGCCCGACTCCTGGAGGCCGTCGGGGTCCCAGTAGCCCTGGTAGGAGACGTGCGGTCTGATTTCCTGGAGCCCGAGCCAGCCGTTCATGCGGCGGCGGTGGAAGATACGCCCGGCAGGCTTGCGGTAGCCGCGCCGGGTCAGGAAACCCACCTGCGGATCGAAGCCCTCGCCGACCTCGGTGTAGTCGAGAAGGCTCTCCCAGGCCGGGGAGTTCCAGTAAGCGCCGGCGCGGAAGGCGTGATCGTCGGCCGCGACGCCCGGGGTGTCCGTCTTCGCGGCGAAGCCCGAGAACTGGAAGTAACGGCCGAGGCCGAGACGGCCTTCCGCGCCGTAGGTGCGGCCCGAGTCGCCCGCGACGGATCCTTCGCCGGTGGCGCTGCGATTCGTGAAGAGCAGCGCGACGCCGGAGCGGTTGGGCAGCTCCTTCTCGACGCGCACGGCGCTGTAGTTCTGCGCCGGCGTCAGGCCGGTCACGCGCCTCGTCTGCATGTCGAGCAGGCCCACGTTCAAGCCGAGCGCGCGCCCCGACACTCGTCCGCCTGCCAGGATCGGCACCACCACGCCGCCCGGCCCGATGCCGATGCGCCGGGAGAAGAACAGCTCCGTCTCACCGCTCACGCCCATCGTGAAGAGGCCGGCGTTCTCGAGGAAGAACGGCCGCTTCTCTGGAAAGAACAGGCTGAAGCGGTTGAGGTTCACCTGCTGCTCGTCGGCCTCGACCTGGGCGAAGTCGGTGTTGACCGAGAGGTCCAGGGTCAGGCTCGGCGTCGCACTCCACTTGAGGTCGCCACCGATCTGTCCGTCCTCGCGCGATTCGGACGCCCGCGAGTCCTCCCACTCGCCGAGCACGTAGGGCGTGAGCTTCAGGTTCCGCTGCGAGGGTGGCGCGAGCCCTTCGAGCAGACCCGCCGAAGAGACGCGCGTGATCCCGTACTGCCGCTGCAAGGGCGCCCAGAAAGCGCTCTCTTTCCGGCGCCGGATGTTGCGCTGGACGTTCAGGCCCCAGGCCTGCTCCGGGCCACTCGGGTAGCGCAGCGTCTTCCAGGGGATCTCGAACTCGGCGCTCCAGCCGTAGTCTCCGGTCCGCGTCCGGACCACCCAGACGCCGTCCCAGTTCAGGTTGAGCGCGTCGCCGCTGTTGCCGCCCTGGCGCACCAGTTGCGCGTCGTATTCGAGGCCGGCCGGGTTGGTTCCGAAGACGAAGCCGTTCTCGCGGTCGAGGAAGCTGTCGAGCACCAGCTGCACGCTGTCGGTGTCGTCGAGCGAGGAGTCGCGGCGGCTGCCGGAGGCGATGATCCCCCCGGGCTCGCGATCGTGACAGACCACGGCCACGTAAAGCTTCTCCGCCGTGAAGCCCACGCGCAGCTCGGTGCGCTCGGAGGCCGGCTGTCCCGCGTCAGGGATCGTTTGCCAGAACTCTTCTTGCGCCGGGACCGCCGCCCAGACGGGATCCCCGAGCACGTCCCCGTCGAGGGCCGGCGCCTGCGCCAGCGGCGCCGCGCGCAGCTGGGGCGGTTTCTCGGCCGCCCCGGCCGGAGCTTCCGCCTGGGCAGAGGCCAGGATCAGGGACAGGAGCAGGGGCGCAGTCACGAGGGCTGCCGATTATAACGGGACACGGTGGCGCGGGCCTCGGGGCTGGGGTGGCAATGCGATAGCATCCACTTCCCATGACGCTCGCGGCAGGGACGAAGCTGGGACCATACGAAGTGACGGCGCCCCTCGGCGTCGGTGGCATGGGCGAGGTGTATCGCGCGCGCGACCCGCGCATCGGCCGCGAGGTCGCGCTCAAGGTGCTCCCTCCGTCCTTCGCCGAGGACACCGACCGGCTGCGCCGTTTCGAGCAAGAGGCTCGCGCCACCGGCCAGCTCAACCACCCGAACATCCTCGCGGTCCACGATTTTGGCGCTCACGACGGCGCGCCGTTCGTGGTCTCCGAGCTGCTCGAGGGCGAGACCCTGCGCGAGCGCATCGGGGGCTCGGCGTTGCCGGTGCGCAAGGCGATCGACTACGCGACGCAGATCGCGAGGGGCCTCGCGGCGGCCCACGACAAGGGCGTCGTCCACCGCGACCTCAAGCCGGACAACGTCTTCATCACCAAGGACGGCCGCGTCAAGATCCTCGACTTCGGCCTCGCCAAGCTCGTGGGCGGCGAGCTTCTCACCGAGGCCCAGACCCACACCGGTGGTCTCGGCCCCGGAACCGACGCCGGCAAGGTGCTCGGCACGGTCGGCTACATGTCGCCGGAGCAGGTGCGAGCCAAGCCCGTGGACCATCGCTCCGACATCTTCTCCTTCGGCTCGGTCCTCTACGAGATGCTCTCGGGGCAACGCGCGTTTCGCGGCGCCTCGGCCGTCGAGACCATGAACGCGATCCTCAAGGAGGACCCGCCGGAGCTGACGGAAACGAACCGCCACCTGCCTCCGGCGCTCGAGCGCATCGTCTCCCACTGCCTGGAGAAGAGCCCCGAGGAGCGCTTCCAGTCGGCCCGCGACATCGCTTTCGACCTGGAGCAGCTCTCTGGCTCTTCGGCGCAC
>CAYTWT010000212.1:0-22523 GCA_964442185.1 uncultured Acidobacteriota bacterium | reverse complement strand
GTGTTCGCGGTCGATGTTCGTGACCACGGCGAGCGTGGGGGAGAGCTTCAGGAACGAGCGGTCGGACTCGTCGGCCTCGGCCACCATGAAGTCGCCCTTACCGAGGCGCGCCCCGGAGCCCAAGACACCCAGCCGTCCGCCCACCACCACCGTCACCCCGCCGGCCTCCCCGCGCACCTGGAAGCGCCGGTCGACGCCCGTGAACGCTTCCAGGCCGGCCTTGACGGCGTCGAAGCGGATGCTCAGATCGAGGCCGACCGCGAGTGCAGCGAGCGAGTTGACGACGTTGTGAGCGCCCGGCACGGCGAGCCTGACCGTGCCGAGCGCCTGGCCGCCAAAGACCGCGGTGTACGTCGAGCTGCGCGGGCCGACCTTCACCTCGCGCGCCGAGACCTGGGCCTGCGCCGAGAGCCCGTAGCTGATGACGCGTCGCTCGATCCGCGGCAGCACGTCCTGCACCGGCGCATCGTCGAGACACAGCACCCCGGCCCCGTAGAACGGCACCTTGTTCACGAAGCCCACGAAGGCGTCCTGGATGTCGGCGAGGTCGCGGTAGGTGTCGAGGTGTTCGCGGTCGATGTTCGTGACCACGGCGAGCGTGGGGGAGAGCTTCAGGAACGAGCGGTCGGACTCGTCGGCCTCGGCCACCATGAAGTCGCCCTTGCCCAGTCGCGCGCCCGAGCCCAGCACGCCCAGGCGTCCGCCCACGACCACGGTTGGATCCAGACCGCCCTTGTCGAGCACCAGCGCCAGCATCGAGGTCGTGGTCGTCTTGCCGTGGCTGCCGGCCACTGCCACGCCGTACTTGAGGCGCATCAGCTCCGCCAGCATCTCGGCTCGTGGAATCACAGGCGTGCCTGTTCGACGCGCCTCCACGACCTCGGGGTTGTCGGCGTGCACCGCCGTCGAAGTCACGACGACCTGCGCGCCCGCGACGTGCTCCGTCTTGTGGCCTGCGAAGAAGCGCGCGCCGAGGCCCACCAGCCGGTCGGTGACGGTCGAGCGCCGGAGGTCCGAGCCCGAGACCGTGTAGCCCAGGTTCAGCAGCACCTCGGCGATGCCGCTCATGCCCGAACCCCCGATGCCGACGAAGTGGATGTGCTGAATCTTGCGAAACACGTCACGCCACCCTGCCTTCCACCAGATCAGCCACGCGCGCGGCGGCATCGAGCTTCGCAAGCTTGCGGGCCGCGGCCTCCATCGCTTCGATGCGCTCCGGAGCGTCGATGAGCGCGGCGACGGCGGTGGCCAAGACCGCCCCGGAGAGATCCTTCTCCTCCAGCATCACGGCCGCACCGGCGTCTGCTAGCGCCCGCGCGTTGCTGCGCTGGTGATCGTCGGCCGCGGCTGCGAACGGCACGAGCAGCGCCGCCTTGCCCGCGACCGTGAGCTCGGCGCAGGTCGTGGCGCCGCTGCGCGACACGATCAGGTCGGCCTGGGCGAAGCGCGCCTCCATGTCGTCGAGGAACGCCAGAACCTCGGCCGGGCGCCCGGCCTTCGCATACGCCGCCTGGACCGCCCCGTGCATCGCCGCGCCCGTCTGATGGACGATCCGCAGCTGCTCGCCGCCGGGCCAGTGCGAAAGAGCCGCGAGCATCGCCTCGTTCAGCACCCGCGAACCCTGGCTGCCACCAAACGCCAGCAGCCGCAGCGGAGTGCCATGCGCCTTCGCGGGGAGCGCTGCGAAGCCGCCCCGCACCGGGGTTCCGGTCACGACGCCTTTGTCGCCGAAACAGGCGCGCGCCCCTTCGTACGCGCACGCAGCCCGGTCCACGAACGGGCCAAGCGCCCGGTTCGTGAAGCCCGGCTTGGCGTTGGGCTCGAGGATCACAGTGCGCACCCCCAGCAGGGCTGCGACCAGGACGAGCGGGCCGCCCGCATAACCGCCGACCCCGAGAACCGCCTCGGGGCGTTCGCGGCGCACCAGGGCCACGGCACGGACGAGCGCAAGGGGCAAGGCGAGCAGGCCGCGGAGCACGCGCGCCAAGCCGACGCCGTTGAGCGGCAGGATCGGCAGAAGCACGAGCTCGTAGCCCGCGCGGGGGACGAGCCGCGACTCGAGGCCCCGGGGCGCGCCGACGAAGACGACGCGCGTCGAGGCGTCGCGACGCCGCAGCTCATCGGCGACGGCGACGCCGGGGAAGAGGTGACCGCCCGTGCCGCCTGCCGCGATGAAGAAGGTCCTTGCCATCCCATTTCAGTCCGCATGCTGTGAAATGTTGAGGACGAGCCCGACACTCAGGAGTGTCATCACCAGCGACGAGCCGCCCGCGCTGATGAAGGGCAGCGGGATGCCCTTGGTCGGCAGCAGGCCGATCACCACGCTGATGTTGATGAACGCCTGCAGCACGATCTCCAGGGTCAAGCCGGCCGCCAGGTAGCGGCTGAAGGCGTCGGGCGCCTTCCACGACGCGCGCACGCCGCGCCACAGGAAGAGCACAAAGCCCGCGATCACGGCCGCCGCGCCGATCAGCCCCAGCTCCTCGCCGATCACCGCGAAGATGAAGTCGCTGTACGGGTAGGGCAGATAGAAGAGTTTCTGCCGGCCTTCCATGAGCCCGACGCCCGTCAGGCCGCCGGTGCCGACGGCGATCAGGCTCTGGATGATCTGGTAGCCGGAGCCACGCGCATCGGACCAGGGATCAAGAAAGGCCTCGATGCGGTCGCGTCGGTAGGCGGCGCCCATCACGGCCTGGTAGAGAACCGGGATTGCCAGCAGGCCCAGCGCTGCGAAGTAGCGCATCCGGACGCCCGCCACGTGCAGCAGCACAAGGCCGATCAGGCATAGCGTTGCGGCGCTGCCCAGATCGGGTTGGATGAAGATCAGGAACGCGAACCAGCCCAGCAGCATGAGGGCCGGGAACAGTGTCGGAACGAACTCGTTGATGCGGTCGCTCTTGCGTTCGAGGTGGTAGGCAAGGAACACGATCACGGCCAGCTTCGCGAGTTCGGCCGGCTGGAACGAGAGCCCGCCGAGGCGGATCCAGCGATGCGTTTCGTTCAGCGTTGGCAGGAACAGCACCAAGATCAAGAGCAGCGTCGCGAGGCCCAAGAGGCCGAAGACCACCGAGCGCTGGCGGAGCTTGCGGTAGTCGACGCGGATTGCGGCGAGCATGATCACGAGGCCCAGGCCGGCCCAGAGCATCTGCTTCACGAGGAAGTGGTACGCGTTCCCGTGACGTTCCTGGGCGAGCGCCGAGCTGGCGCTCCACACCATGACGAGGCCGATGCCGAGCAGCGCGGCCGTCACGGCAAAGAGCGAGCGGTCGGAGGAGAGCTTGCGGGCCACTAGCCTTCGACCTCCTCGCGCAACTTCAAGACCTCGCGCTTGAAGGCTCGGCCCCGGTCGGCATAGTCGCGGAACATGTCGAAGGAGGAACAGCCGGGACAGAGCAGCACAGCATCGCCATGCTCAGCCGCGGCGTAGGCGCGCACCACGGCCTCGCGCAGGTCGTCGCACCACACCACCGGGGCCACCGACGAGAGCGCCGCCACGATCCGCTCGCGGGACTCGCCGATGGCAAAGATCGCCTTGGCCTGGCGCTCGACCACCGGCCTGAGCGCCGCGAAGTCGCCACCCTTGTAGCGGCCGCCGAGGATGGCCAGCAGTGGCCGTTCGAAGGCCCCGAGGCCCTTTTGGGCGGCGTCGATGTTCGTCGCCTTGGAGTCGTTGAAGAACAAGACGCCGCCGATTTCGGCCACGCGCTCGAGCACGTGCTCGACGCCGGAGAAGTGGGCGACGGCGCGGCCGATCGCCTCGGGGCTCGCGTGGAGCAGCCTCGCGGCCGCCGCGGCGGCGAGCAGGTCGCCCGCGAGATGCGAGCCCGGCAGGCGCACCGAGGCGAGCGTGAAGAGCGTCTCGCTCCGGCCCTCGCGGCGCAGCCGCGCCTCGCCGTTCTCGAAGTAGGCCACCGGCCCCGTTTCGCTCCCGGGCAGGGGATTCGGGCCGACCCCGCGCGTGGCGCTGAACAGGCACAGCCGCGCGTTCGAAGCTCGGGCGAGCGCCAGCACCGCCGCGTCGTCCGCGTTCACCACGGCCCAGTCGTCGGCCGTCTGGTTGCGGAAGATGCGCGCCTTCGCGTCGCGGTATTCGTCGAAGCTGGTGTGGCGGTCGAGGTGGTCGGCCGAGAGGTTCAGGAACAGCGCCAGTTTCGGGTGGAACGCTTCGGTGCCCTCGAGCTGAAAGCTCGAGACCTCGAGCACGAAGATCGTGCCCTGGCCGGCGCCCTCGAGCAGGCCCGTCAGGGCCTGGCCGATGTTGCCGCCAACCCGCGCGTCCTCGCCCGCTTCGCGGAGCATCGCGCCCAGGGCCGCGGTGGTGGTGGACTTGCCCTTGGTGCCCGTCACGGCCGCGACTGTGCCCGTGATCTGCCGGTAGCCGAGCTCCAGCTCGGCGATCACCGGCACGCCGGCCCGCCGCGCCGCCTCGAGCTCCGGCAGCTTCCAGGGCACGCCCGGAGACACGACGATCAGCGAAGCGCCGGTGAAGGTCCCCTGCTTGTGTTCGCCGACCTCGAGTCTCACGCCGTCCTCCTCAAGCTTCAGGGCCTCCGCTTCGAGTTCCCGCGCCGGCTTCCGGTCGGTGGCCACGACGCGCGCCCCGCGCCTCGCGAGATACCGCGCCGCCGCGATCCCCGACCGCGCCAGACCGACGACCACGACAGATTGCCTCTCCAGCTCCACGGTGATTTCAACCTCGGCAATCCGGGGGGGTGCTGAACCATCCACCCCCCCGCGCCCTTCGGGCTCCCCCCCCAGTCACTCGCGCCCGAGTGAATCGGGCGCTCGTTGCGTTGGTTCTCATTTCGGTCTCCCTCCTACCTCAACTTCAGAGTGGTGAGACTGAACAGCGCGAAAACGAACGCTACGATCCAGAAACGGATGATGATCTGTGGCTCCTTCCAGCCGGCCAGCTCGAAGTGGTGATGCAGCGGCGCCATGCGGAAGATGCGCTTGCCGCGCAGCTTGAACGAGCCGACCTGCAGGATCACCGAGAGCGCCTCGATGACGAACAGACCGCCTACCGAGAACAACAGCAACTCCTGCTTGATCAGGATGGCCACGGTGCCGAGCGCGCCGCCGAGTGCGAGGCTCCCCACGTCGCCCATGAAGACCTGGGCCGGATAGCAGTTCCACCACAAGAAGCCCATCGACGCCCCGACCATCGCCCCGCAGAACACCGTCACCTCGCCCGCGCCGGGCAGATACAAGAGGTCCAGATACTCAGAGAAGACGCGGTGACCCGACACGTAGGCGAGCACTGTGAAGGCGGCGGCCGCGATCAGCGTCGATCCGATCGCAAGGCCGTCCAGGCCATCCGTCAGGTTCACCGCGTTCGAGGCCCCCACCAGCACCAGCACCGCGAACAGGATGTAGAAGGCCGAGACGTCCGGCATCAGGGTCTTGAAGAAGGGGAAGATCACGCGCGTCGAGTACTGGGCGGGCTCGATCTGCGAGAGCCCGTAGAGCGCTGTCCCGACACTCAAGGCGACGGCCACTTGTCCCCGGAACTTGAGCTTCGCGGAAAGGCCCTGGTTCTGCCTCTTCACGACTTTCAGGTAGTCATCCATGAAGCCGATCGCGCCGAACGCGAGGGTCGAGAGCACCAGGATCCAGACGTTGCGATTGGTGAGGTCGGCCCACAGCAGCGTCGGCACCACGATCCCCGCCAGGATCAGGAGCCCGCCCATCGTCGGCGTGCCGGCCTTGGCTTTGTGTGCCTGCGGGCCCTCGTCGCGGATGAACTGGCCGATCTGGAACGCACGCAGCCGTTCGATCATCCAGGGCCCGAGCGCCAGGACCAGAAACAAGGCCGTGAGGCTCGCCACCGCGGTCCGGAACGTGATGTAGCGGACCACGTTCAGGCCCGGGATCTCGTGCCGGAACATCGACAGCAGATGGAATAGCATCAGCGCGCGCCATCGGTTTTCCCGAAGCGCTGGACCAGCGCGTCGACCAGCGTTTCCAAGCGCACGCCGCGCGAGCCCTTCACCAGCACGGCGTCACCCGCGCGCACCAGCGCGGAAACCGCGCGGAGCGCTGTGGCGGAATCGGCGAAGTGATGAATCGCGAGACTCGCACTAGCCGCACGAGCTCCCGCCACGAGGTCCGAGGCCAGCGCTCCGACGCCCGCGAGCACGTCAACGCTGGCGGCGATCTGCTCACCCACCTGCCGATGCAGCTCGGGGCCCGTGGGCCCGAGCTCGAGCATGTCGCCGAGAATCGCGACACGACGCTGGCCGCCGGCCATGCCGAGGGCAGTGACCGCAGCCCGGACGGCCAGCGGGTTCGAGTTGTAGCAGTCGTCCACGAGTACTATGCCCTGGCCGAGACGCAAGACTTGGCCGCGGTGCGGCGCCGCCTCCAGACGCGTGGCCGCCTCGGCGATCGCCTCCGGCGCTATGCCGAGGTGGTGCGCGACGGCCGCGGCCGCAAGGAAGTTGCTGACGAAGTGCGGGCCCGCCAGCGGCAGCGCCACGTCGAGGACGCGTCCGTCGAGAACGAGATCGAAGCGCATGCCGAAGGCGGTGCCCCGCCACTTCTCAGCCGAGACGTGGTAGCGCCGGTCGCGTCCGAACCAGATCACGCGTCCCGCATGGCGCTCGCCGATGCGCCGCACGCGTGCATCGTCGCCGTTTAGAATCGCGACACCGGAAGCGCCCAGGCCTTCCAGGATCTCGGCCTTGGCATCGGCGATCGCGTCTACGGAGGCGAAGAACTCGAGATGCACCGGCGCTACGTTCGTGATCACGGCCACGTCGGCTTGCGCAATCTTCGAAAGCTCCCGCAGTTCGCCGGCGGCGGACATGCCGAGCTCCAGAACGGCGGCTTCGTGCTCGGCGCCGAGCTTCAGCAGCATCAGCGGCAGGCCATACTGGTTGTTGAGATTGCCCTCGCTCTTGAGCACCGGGCCGCGCGTCGCGAGCAGCGCGGCCGCCATCTCCTTGGTCGTGGTCTTGCCAATCGAGCCCGTGATCGCGACCACTGGGATGCTGGCCATGCGGCGCACGTGACGCGCGAGATCAGCGAGGGCCTGCGTCGTGTCGGCCACGCGCAAGAGCGGCAGGCCCGCCGGCGCCACCAGTTCGCGGTGGATCACAGCCCCCGCCGCTCCTCTCGCCGCCGCTTCGGCCAGGAAGGCGTGGCCGTCGAAGCGGGGTCCGGCGATGGCGACGAAGAGCTGACCGCGCTCGATCGTGCGCGAGTCGATCGACACCCCCGCGAACGTCGTGAGCGCTCCTGTTTTCACGAGCCCGTTCGTCGCCGCCCTTGCCTCGCCGATCGTGAGCGTCGCGCTGCGGGTGGCCAGGAGTACCCCTCTCATGCCTTTCCCTTGGGGGCGAGGCGGCCGAGCAGGTCCCGGGCCACCTGCCGGTCGTCGAAAGGCACCGTGCGGTCGCGCAGCACCTGGTAGGTCTCGTGGCCCTTGCCCGCGATCACCACCGCGTCGCCCGGACCCGCCATCTCGAGGGCCTTCGCGATCGCGTCGCGGCGGTCGGCGACGACGTGGCGTTCGGCCCTGCGATAGCCGTTTATGCCGCTTTGGATGTCCTCGAGGATCGCCTCGGGCGGCTCGCTGCGCGGGTTGTCTGAGGTGATCACGAGCACGTCGGAAAGCCGCGCGGCCACGACGCCCATCAGCGGGCGCTTGGTCTTGTCGCGATCGCCGCCGCAGCCGAAGACAGTGAGCACCCGCCGCGGTTTGAGCTCGCGCACGGTCTCGAGCAGGTTTCTGAGCGCGTCGTCGGTGTGGGCGTAGTCGACGACCACCGTGAAGTCCTGGCCTGTGTCCACGCGCTCCATGCGCCCCGGCACTCCGCGCAGCGCCTGGAGCCCGCGCAGCGTGGTCTCGGCGTCGAGGCCCAGCGCCAGGGAAGCCCCGAAGGCTGCCAGCAGGTTCTGGACGTTGAAGCGACCGAGCAGCGCCGTCCGGACCGCGAAAGCCCCGCTGCGCGTACGTAGCCGGAACGAGGTCCCCTCCAAGGACAGCGTGATCGACTCGGCCCGGAGGTCGGCCTCGCGCTCGATGCCGTAGGTCGTGACGCGCCCGCGGCTCCAGCGAGTCAGCTCGGCCGAGCGGTCGTCGTCGGCGTTCACGATGGCGTGTCCATCCTCACGCAGCAGCGTGTCGAACAGGACCCGCTTGGCGGCGAAATAGCGGTCCATGTCCCCGTGGAAATCCAGGTGGTCGCGGGTGAGGTTGGTGAAGACCGCCACCTGGAAGGCGCAGCCGTGGACGCGTTTCAAGGCGAGCGAGTGGGAGGAGACCTCGAGCACCGCGTGGCTGCAGGAGGAGTCCGCCATCTCGCGGAACAGCTTCTGCAGGTCGGAGGACTCGGGTGTGGTGCGCACGGCCTCGGCCCGCCGGTCGCCGATTCGGTACTGGACCGTGCCGAGCAGGCCCACTCGCCGTTCGGCGGCGCGCAGGGCCGCGTCGATCAGGTGGGCCGTGGTGGTCTTGCCGTTCGTGCCAGTGACGCCGATGAGCGTCAGGGCCTCGGCCGGCCGCCCGAGAAACTCCGCGGAGAGGGTCGCGAGCGCCTCGCGCGCATCGTTCACCTGGAGCCAGGGGATGCCGGCGCGCGGCGGCGCCTCCGAGGCGATGGCGACGGCCCCGCGCTTGCGGGCGGCCTCGACGAACTGGTTTCCGTCGGTCGAAAGGCCGCGGATCGCCACGAACAGCGCCCCTGGCTGGACCTTACGAGAATCGTGCGTCACGTCGGTCACTGCCAGTTCCCGCTCCCCGTCCAGGCGCGCTCCCGTGACCTTGGCCGCCAGCCCTCCAAGCCTCATCGCTCGCGGCCCAGCGTGAGAGCGCACGTGGTTCCTGTTTCAATCTCCGTGCCCGGCTCGGGACTCTGGGCGACAACCTGACCTGAACCCTTGAGCTCGACGATCAGACCGCGCCGCGCCGCCGTGATCGCGGCCTCCCGCGCCGAGCGCCCGCGCAGCTCGGGCATGAGCCTCGGATCGCTGTCCGTCTCGTCCCCCGCCGGAGCCAGCGTCGCTCCGGTCGTCGGCCGGTACGCCGCAGGTGTCACGTTCGCCGGCCGGAAGGGAAGCATGCGCAGGACACGGTCGGTGTCGTCGGGCGACACCGCGAGGTGGCGCAGCGCTCGCTCGGTCACCTGCGCGAAGACCGGCGCTGCCACGTCGCCGCCCTCGTTGCGCATACCCCTCGGCGTGTCGAGCGACACCAGCACCACGACCGCCGGGCGCGAGGCGGGTGCAAAGCCCACGAACGACGCGACGTGGTCGATCATGGAATAGCGGCCCTGGGTATCGACCTTCTGTGCCGTGCCGGTCTTGCCGGCCACCACGTAGCCCGGGATTGCCGCGCGCTTGCCGGTGCCACTCGTGACGACCGTGCGCAGCAGGTCGGTGAGCGTGTCGATCGTCTCCGGCTCGAGCACCCGCCGCACAGCCTCGGGCTTGGCACTCCTCACCACGCGGCCCTCGCTGTCCTGGATCTGCCGGACGATCAGCGGCCGCATCAGGTAGCCGCCGTTCGCCACCGCGGCCACGGCCGTGGTCATCTGCAGCGCCGTGACGCCGATCTCCTGGCCGAACGAGAGCGTGGGCAGCGACAGTGCGCTCCACTTGTTCGTCGGCCGCAGCAGGCCGCTCGATTCTCCCGGCAGTTCGACGCGGGTCGGAACGCCGAAACCGAAATCGCGCATGTAGCGGTAGAAGTTCTCGCGCCCCAGCCGCTGCGCCACGCGGATCACGCCGACGTCGCTGGAGTGAGCGATCACGTCGCGGAAGCTGAGGTCGTAGAAGGCGCGGTGGTCGCTGATGCGCGTGCCGCCGATTTCGATGCCGCCGCCGCCGCAGTCGATGATTTCGTCGGGTGTGACGACCTTCTCCTGCAATGCTGCGGCGGCGGTGAAGATCTTGAAGATACTGCCGGGCTCGTACGCGTCGGTCACGGCGCGATCGCGCCAGCGCGCGCTCCCGTATGCCGAGAAGCGATTCGGGTTGAAGGTGGGTCGGTTCGCGAGCGCCAGGATCTCGCCCGTGCGAGGCTCCATCACGACCACCATCCCTGCGAGCGACTGGGTCTCGGTGACGGCGCGTTCGAGTGCCTGTTCGGCTGCGTGCTGCACCCCTTCGTCGAGAGTGAGCACGATCGTCAGCCCTTCGGTCGACGGCCGCTCGGTGTGGTTCACCGGCCGGCGCCGCGCATCGGTCTCGACCAGCACCTTCGCGGGGCGGCCCTTGATCTGGTCCTCAAAGGCATACTCGATGCCGCTCATGCCGGTGTTGTCCATCCCGACGTAGCCGAGCACTTGCGAGGCGAGTTCGCGCTTGGGGTAGTAACGGCGGTTCTCCGCGACGAAGCCGACTCCCGGCAGCGAGAGCTCGCGCACCGCCCGCGCGGTCGCGGGATCGACCTTGCGCTTCACCCAGACGAAAGCCCGGTTCTTCTGCAGCTGGGCGAGCAGCTCCTTGCGGCCCCCGGCGTCGAGGCCGAGCGCGCGGCCGAGTGCCGCAGCCGTGTGCGCCGGGCTTTCGAGATCCTGCGGCACTGCGTAGACGCTCTCGGCGTCGACCGAGAGGGCCAGCGGCCGGCCGTTCCTGTCCAGGATCGCGCCGCGGCGCGGGTCGAGGTTGATCGTGCGCTCGCTCTGCCGGGCGGCCATGCGGTTGAAGGAGCCGCGATTCAGGACTTGGAGTTGCAGAAGCCGCACGCCGATACCCAGGGCCCACAGCGAGATCATGAGCCCCACGATCATCAGGCGCAGCCTGATCCGCCGCGCTTCGGCCCGCGGAGCGCTTTCGGCTGTCTCGGGCGGAGCGAGCGTGGCGCCTCCCACCTTAGTTCCTCTCGTCTCCGGCAGCCTTGGCGCTGGCTACCCGGGCACCGGCCGGCACCGGTGCCGGAGCCTCGACGATATAGACGTTCTCCGCTGCTGGCCGCCTCAGGTGCAGGTGGCGCTCCGCGATGGCCTGCACACGTTCCAGGTTCTCGAGGCTCGCCTTCTCCAGGCGCAGCTTGCGGGTTTCTTCGACGAGCCGCTCGCGCTCCCGCTGCATCTGCTCCGTGGCGATGCCCGTCTGGCGCATCTCGAGATGCGGCCATGCGTAGAGCACGGCGCCGCACACCAGTACGGCGACCCCGACGAGCAGCCATACCAGATCGCGATTCGCGCGCGGATCGCGCTCGCGCACGATCTGCGAGTTGTCGAGCTTCATAGGTAGTCCGGGGGGGTACGGAGCCATGCACCCCCCCGCGCCCTTCGGGCTCCGCCCCAGTCGCTCGCGCCGGAGTGAATCCGGCGCTCGCTGTCTCGTGGCCCAGGAGCGCGGAGCCGCGCACCCCCCCGCGCGCGAAGCGCTCCCCCCCTTGTCGCTCGCGCTCGAGTGAATCGAGCGCTCGCGGCCTTACCCGGGGGCCTTTCGCGGGAGAAGCCACGTCCTGTCCGATCCTCCGCGTGGTTCCGAATTCCACCCTCGGCGCCGTCACGTTCGAGCGCGCGCAGCTTGGCGCTGCGCGAGCGGGGATTGCGCCGGACCTCGTCTTCGCCCGGGCGGATCGGCTTCTTCGTGAGCAGGCGAAAACCCTCGTGGGCGAGCGCGCGAAAGGCCTGCTTCACCTCGCGGTCCTCGAGGCTGTGGAAGGCGATCACGGTCAGGCGGCCGCCCGGAGCGAGGCACTCGGCGATCGAGCGGAGCGCAGCGTCCAGGCCCTCGAGCTCCTGGTTCACGTAGATGCGCAGCGCCTGGAAGGTGCGGGTCGCCGGGTCGAACCCGGGCCGGCCCTTGGCGTTGCGCCGCACGATCGTCGCGAGCTGTGTGGTCCTCGTGATCTTGCGGCTCTGGCGCGCGTCCACGATGGCGCGGGCCACGCGCCGCGAGGCGTGCTCCTCGCCGAAGCGGTAGATCAGGTCGGCGAGATCGCCCTCGCGCAGGCGGTTCACAACCTCCGCCGCGGTTTCGCCGCGGCTCCGGTCGAGGCGCATGTCGAGCGGGCCGTCGCTTTGAAAGCTGAAGCCGCGCTCCACCGTGTCGAGTTGCAGCGAGCTCACGCCGAGGTCGAGCAGAATCCCGCTCGCTCGCTCCCTGCCGAGCACCTCGGGGATGCTGCGGAAGTCGTCGTGCACGAAGCGGACGCGATTGCCGAACGGCGCCAGCGTCTGTTGCGCCTCCGCGAGCGTCTCGGCATCGCGGTCGAAGGCAATCAGGTGGCCGTTCGGCGCGCTCCGCGTGAGGATTTCTCGGGCGTGCCCACCCAGGCCGAGCGTGCCGTCCACGTACAGGCCGCCGTCTTTCACCGCGAGGGCCTGCATCGTCGCGGCGACAAGCACCGGCTCGTGCCGAGCCCCCACATCAGATCCCGAACTCCGAGAGGACCTTGCCGTCCTCTTCGGTGAAGGGCTCTTTCTTGAACAGCCGCTCGTGCAGCCGCTTCTGGTTCCACACGGCGAGATGGTTCTGCAGGCCGAGGACGCTCACTTCGCCGGCCATGGCCGCGGCCTCGCGTAAGAGCGTCGGGATTACGACGCGGCCCTGCCTGTCCATCGCCAGGGCCTGGCCGAAGAAGTTCACGCGGTCGAGGAAGCGCTGCTTCGCGGGATTCGTCGAGGGAACGTCGGCGAGCTTGCGCTCGATCTCGAGCCACACCGCCATCGGGTACAGGCGGACGTATTCGCCAGTGACGCTGGTGACGAAGATCTCGGCTCCGTACTGCGACTCGACGAGGACGCGAAACCCGTTCGGGATCTTGAGCCGCCCCTTCTCGTCGATCCGCGCCGGATGGTTACCGCGAAGCACTGCTCCCCCGTGGCCTCGGCCCGGACAACTTTAGCCCACTTTGGCCCACAATTTTCCACCGGGAGCATAGACCCCTGATAGTGGGCTGTCAAGGCGAAAATGAAGCTACAGCTAGGGTTTGCCTGTGGACGGAAGGGAGTCGGGTGGGGGTGGCCAGCGGACGTCGAGGCTGACGTTGTCGAGGATCTGTTCCGAGTCGCGGAGGAAGGCGTCCCAGGGTTCCGGGCTCCAGATCTCGAAGCGGTTCAGGACCCCGATCACGACGGCTTCGCGGGTGAGCCCGCAGCTTTGTCTCAGGTTGGCTGGCAGCAGGATCCGGCCCTGCCTGTCGAGCGTGCAATCGACGGCCCTGCTGGCCAGCACGCGCGCGAGGGCCTTTACCTCCCGGTTGAATGCTGGAAGCTGGCTGAGCTGGCCTTCCAGGCGCTCCCACTCGGCCGGGGGATAGGCCGCGAGGCACTGGTCAAGAAGCGTCAAGACGAACTGGCGCGGCGCGGTGCTCTTCAAGCTCTTGCGGAACGCCGCAGGCACGGGGAGGCGGCCTTTGGGGTCGATCCGGTAGCGATAAGTTCCTTTGAACACAGCGAGCTAGAAGTATTCCACACCTTCTTCCACTTTTCCACACTTGAACAGCGGAGCGCCCGTTACTGTGCGGCTCCGCTCAGGCGCGAACCAGCGTCAGAGGGACCTTGCGTTCGCTCGGGCGTCAATCGGGCGCGCAGCGGCGTGGGGGGGGTGCATGGCTCCGTACACACCCGGGTGTTCTCACGGACGTCCGATAGCCCGTACCGAGCCGGCGCGCGTAAACTGCGGCCACGATGGGTTCCGCTGCTTTAGGCTATCTCGCGTCGCGGGTGCGGTTCGGGATGAAGTTCGGGCTCGAGACGAGCCGCGCGCTGGCCGCCGAGCTGGGCCATCCGGAGCGCGCCTACCCGACGCTGCTGATCGCGGGCACCAACGGCAAGGGCTCGGTGGCCGCCTACGTGGACGCGGCTCTGCGTGCCTCCGGCCTGCGTGTCGGCCGTTATACCTCGCCGCACCTGGTGCGGGTACACGAGCGGATCGCGGTCGGGGGTCGCGAGATCTCGGATGCCGCTCTCGCCAGGGCCGTGAGCCGGGTCCGCGCGGTCGCCGACCGCCTCGTGGCCGCAGAGCAGATCCCCTCGCACCCGACCTACTTCGAGGTGCTGACACTCGCCGCCTTCGACCACTTCCGGCGCTCGCGCGTCGAGGTGGCGGTGCTCGAGGTCGGCCTCGGAGGTCGCCTCGACGCCACCAACATCTGCGAGCCGCTGGTGTCGGCGATCGTCAGCATCGAGCGCGACCACGAGGCCTACCTGGGGACGACGCTGTCGGCGATTGCGCGCGAAAAGGCGGGCGTGATGCGGGCGGGCCGCGCCGTCGTGACGGGCCCGCTCCCTGCCGCCGCGTTGCGGATGATGACGCTCGAAGCGCGACGCACGGGGGCGCGGCTCGTCGCAGCACTCCGCGGCACGCGCCTGCGCGTCGTCGGCCGGCCGGCGCAAGGCGCCCTCGACGATGCGCCGTTCACCGTCGCAACCCGCCGCCGCCGGTATGCCGAGATCCTTGCGCTGCCGGGCCGCCACCAGCGCGACAACGCGCTGGTGGCGATCCGCCTGCTCGAAGAGGCGCAAGCCGCCGGCCTGCCGGTCGAGCTACACAAGGTGCCACAGGCGTTTCGCGCCACGGCCTGGCCTGGACGCTTGCAACAGCTGCGCGGCGGCCTGCTCCTCGACGGTGCGCACAATCCGGCGGGCGCGCGCGCGCTGGCGGCCTACTTGCGCCCCCGCCGACCGTTCGTCCTGGTTTTCGGCGTGATGAGCGACAAAGCCGTCGGAGCCATGGCGCGCGCGCTGTTTCCGCTCGCGGCCGAGGTGATTCTGACGCGCGCCCCCGGTCGCCGGGCGGCTTCACCCGGGTCGATCGCCGCCGTGGCAGGCCGCCACGGTCGACGCGCGCGGCTCGAGCCGTCCTTGGGTCGTGCCCTGCGCCTCGCACGGCGCCTGGCTCCGCAAGGCGAGCCGATCGTCGTCGCCGGGAGCCTCTACCTCGTCGGGGCCGTGCTGGCGCTGCGCAGCAGATCGCGAAAGTGATCGATGGCAGCGGGTGTCGCCCACTCGGCCGGGCCGGTGAAACTCTCGCGCAGCCGGCCGGAGCGATCGATCACGAAGGTTTCGGGATAGCCCGTCGTGCGATAGGCCTGAGCGGCCGTGCGTCCGCCCGGATCGCGCAGCACCGGCAACGTCACTCCGGTTCGTGCCACGAACGCCTTGAGCGCGGCTTCGTCTTCGTCGGCCGAGACGCCCAGGATCACCAGGCCCTCGGGCCCAAGCGCGCGGTGCAGCTTCTCGAGCGAGGGCATCTCGTCGACGCACGGCGGGCACCAGGTCGCCCAGAAATTGACCACCACGAGCCTGCCGCGCAGCGTGCCCAGATCCACCTCGCCGCCGGCCAGCGAAGCAAGCCGGAACGAGGGCGCAATGGTTCCGGTGCGCAGCGCGTAGCGCTTGGCCTCGCGCAGGGACGTGAAGGCATAGGTTGCCGCGAGCGCGACGCCGACCACGAGCACCGCTTTCAGCCGCTCTTTCATGGCTTCGGCAGCAGGTCCTTGAGACGCTCGCGGATCGCCTGGCTGCGCCAGCTCACGGAGCCAAGCCAGACGGCGGCCACCTGGCCGGTGGCGTCGATCAGGTACGCCTCGGGCAGCTTGTAGGAGCCGAAGTATTCGAGGATCCGCGTCCCGCCCGGATCGCGAAACACCCCGAAGCTGAGATTCTTCTTCAAGAGAAAGCTCTTGTAGGCGGCGAAATCGGCATCGACCGAGACTCCCAGCACCACGAGTCCCTGGGTTCGGAATTCGCGGTTCAGCAGTTCCAGGTCCGGGATTTCCGCCTGGCAGATCTCGCAGTCCGACATGAAGAACACCAGCAGCACCGGCCGGCCGCGGTAGCTCGAGAGCCGCTGCTCGCCGCCTTGTTCGCCGACCAGGGGCAGATCGGGCGCGAGCGTCCCCACCTTGACCTTGGTGGACTCGGGTGCCCGCAGGTAGAGAGCGCCGAGGATCACGGCGAGCGCGACCGAAGCCCCCACCAGCGGTTTCTGCCAGCGTCGCTGCGGCGCCGTCATGTCGCTCACCGCGCTCATTCTAGTTAGAATCCGCCCTGGATGCCCGCGATCTCGGCCGAGGTTCTAGCGCTCGAGGAGCAGCTGCGCGCCCTGCGCCGCGAGCTGCACCAGCATCCCGAGCTGGCCCATGAGGAGACGCGTACGGCTGCCAGGGTCGCGGCCTTTCTCGAAGGCCATGGGCTCGATCTCCGCACTGGCGTTGGTGGAACGGGTGTCGTCGCCTCGACTCGAGGCGCTGTCGGGCGCACCGTGCTGCTGCGCACCGACATGGACGGCTTGCCGATCCAGGAACAAAGCGAGGCGCCCTACGCGTCGCGCGAGCCCGGCCGGATGCACGCCTGCGGACACGATGGCCACACGGCCATGGGCGCGGTGGCCGCCAGGGTGCTGGCGGGACGCCGCCTGCCCGGGACGGTGCGCTCGATCTTTCAACCCGCCGAGGAAGGCGAGCGTGGCGCTCAGGGCATGATCGAGGGCGGTGTCATGGACGGCGTCGATCTGGCCTTCGGCATCCATCTGTGGAACGAGCTGCCCGTGGGCACGCTCGGTGTCAAGGCGGGAGCGCTGATGGCGTCGACCGATCGACTGCGGATCGTGATTCACGGCCGGGGTGGGCACGGCGCCCAGCCGCAACGCTGCGCCGATCCGATCGTCGCCGCAGCCCATGTCGTCGCCGCGCTGCAGACGATCGTCTCCCGCGAGGTGGCGCCAGTGCGGGCGGCTGTCGTCACGATCGCCTCGATCCACGCGGGCAAAGCCTTCAACGTCATTCCCGACGACGTGACGCTGACCGGAACTCTCCGCAGCTTCGACCCCGAACTGCGGCGCTCGCTGGCCGAGCGGGTCACGCGCCTCGCCACCGGTGTTGCCTCGGGGCTGCTGTGTCGCGCGGAGGTCGAGGTGCGGTCCGGCAACCCTGCCGTCATCAACGACGCGCGTGTCGCCGAGATCGCCCGCCGTGCCGCCATCCGCGTGGTCGGCGAAGCGAATGTCGTCGAACCCGAGCCGACCATGGGCGGCGAGGACATGGCCTGCTACTTCGAGCGCGCCCCGGGCTGCTTCGTCTTCGTGGGCTCCGCGAACCCGGCCCGTGGCCTCGACCAGCCCCACCACAGTTCGCGCTTCGATTTCGACGAGGCAGCACTCGCGATCGGCTGCGAGTTTCTGGTCCAGGTCGCGACGGAGGCCCTGGCCTAGCGCTTCCATTCCTCGCGCCAGCTGGTGGCGCGATCGACGCGGGGCCAGAGGATCGCGTGGCCGATGCCCGGGCCTTCGGGCACGCTGATTGTGCCTTGCGCTGACACCGTGACGGGAGGATCGATCAGATCTTCCTGGAAGTAGCGTGCGCTCGCCGAGGTGTCTCCGGGCAGCGTGAAACCGGGCAGCGTCTGCAGGTGGACGTTGGCCAGGCGGCCGATGCCCGACTCCAGCATGCCGCCGCACCAGACGGGAACGCCGCGCGCACGACACAGCTCGTGAATCGCGAGCATGCTCGAGAAGCCGCCGACACGGCCGACCTTGATGTTGATGATGCGACAAGCGTGGAGGTCCAAGGCCTGGCGCGCGTTGTCGGCGCTGCGAATCGATTCGTCGAGACAGACCGGCGTCGCGATCTGCCGCTGCAGTGTCGCGTGGTCCACGATGTCGTCCCAGGCCAGCGGCTGCTCGATCATCATCAGGTCGTGAGCGTCGAGCTGGCGCAGCAGCGGGGCCTCGGAAAGCGAATAGGCGCTGTTGGCGTCCACCATCAGCGGGAGCTCCGGGAAGCGCTCACGAATTGCCGCCACGAGTGCCAGATCCTTGCCGGGTTTGATCTTGATCTTGATGCGGCGGTAACCTGCGGCCACTTCCTCGACGACCTTGTCGACCAGTGTCGCGGTGTCTTTCTGCAGCCCCACCGACACGCCCGACGCGATCTCTCCGCTGCGGCCGCCGAGGATCCGGTAGAGGGGAGCATTCTCGCGTCGCGCCCACAGCTCCCAGACCGCCATCTCGAGGACGGCCTTCGCCATCTCGTGGCCGCGCACCTGGCCCAGCGCGCCGAGCAGCGAGCGTGGATGGTCGATCTCGAGGCGGAAGGCCATCGGCGCCAGGAAGTCGCGCAGCACGTGGAACACGGTGCCGTTCGTCTCGGGCAGGTAGAAAGGATCCGCGTCCGCCACACACTCGCCGTAGCCGGTGACACCGTCGGCCGACACGGAGACGAGCAGGAACTCCTTGTGCGTCGTGGCGCCGAAGGATGTCTCGAAGGGGTGCTTGAGCGGCAACGCGACGTGCCGAACCTCGATTCGGTCGAGCTTCAAGCGAGTCGCGGCGTCAGCGGCGGGCCGTGGCGGCCGTGGCGGGCCGCGTCGCACAGCGCCGGCACAGCCCGTAGATCTGATGGCGATGGCCCTGGATCACGAAGCCGAGGCCGGCCGCGATGTCGTCCTGGAGCTGCTCGATCTGCGGGCTCGAGAACTCGATGATCTCGCCACACGCGTCGCAGATGAAGTGATCGTGATGCTGTCGGTTGTACTCGTGCTCGAAGCGCGCCTGGCCCTGGACGTCGAGCTGGCTCGCGAGGCCCGCCTCGCGAAGCAGCTTCAGCGTGCGATACACCGTCGTGCGCCCGATGTCGGGCCGTTTCTTCTGGACCAGCCGAAGCAGGTCGTCGACCGAGAGGTGCCGCTCCGAGCGCAGGAAGGTGTCGAGGATCACATCGCGCTGCTCGCTGCGCTTCAGCCGGCCCTTCCGGATGAACTCGGCGAAGACGGCTTTCTCTTCCTTGCCGAAGGCGCTCTTCACGGATCAGTCGAGACTAGCCGGGGCGCGCGTGAGTGTCAATTGAACGGCGACCTGCGGAACGACGACCCCAACCTCAGGGGCCCTGCGATGAAATTCGCATTGAGAGTATCATCCCACATGCAACGGAGCGCCTCCATCCTCCGCTCCCACCTGACGGGCCTTGGTTCGGCCTCAGGGCGGACGACATGACGGCAGAACGCGTGCTCGTGACCGGGGGTGCAGGCTTCATCGGATCACACCTCGTCGATCGCCTGTTGTCGAGCGGTTACGTCGTGCGCGTGTTGGATGCGCTGCTGCCTCAAGTGCACCCCAGCGGCCCGCCTTCTTATCTGAGTCCCGAAGCGGAGCTTCGCGTGGCCGACGTCCGTGATCGCGACGCCGTGGCGTCGGCACTCCAGAACGTCGACGTTCTGGTCCATTTCGCGGCGGCCGTGGGCGTGGGGCAGTCCATGTACGAGGTCGTCCACTACACCTCGGTCAACGCCCTGGGAACGGCGAATCTCCTGGAAGCCGTGATCCGAGGTCCGCGTCCGCGGCG
Organism: uncultured Acidobacteriota bacterium; assembly: GCA_964442185.1. Taxonomy (GTDB): domain Bacteria; phylum Acidobacteriota; class Vicinamibacteria; order Fen-336; family Fen-336; genus CADEEV01. Next base: position 3,277 of record CAYTWT010000212.1, on the reverse strand, counting down.
GGTCGTCGTGGCGTCGTCCATGTCACTCTATGGCGAGGGTTTCTACGCCTGTGAAGCCTGTGGCCCCCAGGCTCCCCCGGTTCGACCCGCGGATCAATTGGCTCGTCACGAATGGGACGCGCGTTGCCCGGCCTGCCGGCGTGTGATGGAGCCGCTGCCGACGCCAGAGACGAAGCCGATCTTTCCCACGTCGATCTACGCCATCGGCAAGCGGGACCAGGAGGAGATGGTCCTGCTGACGGCTCGAAGCCTCGGCATTCCAGCCGTCGCCTTGCGGTTCTTCAACGTCTATGGCGATCGTCAAGCGCTCTCCAACCCCTACACGGGCGTGGCGGCCATCTTCTCGAGCGCCCTGCTCAACCGGCGCGTGCCCCTCATCTTCGAAGACGGCCGCCAGTCGCGCGACTTCGTTCATGTGAGCGACATCGCCGAGGCCTGCCGCCTCGCCATCGAACGCGAAGACGTACGCGACGAGATCATCAACCTGGGAACCGGCGTCGCCACCGACCTGCTGACGCTTCTCGAGCTGCTCAAGAGGGAAATCCCCGGCGCGCGCGACGTCGAGCCGCAGGTCCTGGGACGCTTTCGCGAAGGCGATATCCGGTCCTGCTATGCGGACATCTCGAAGGCGCGCATCCGCCTGGGCTACGAGCCGAGAGTGAGGCTCGAGGACGGCGTCCAGGGCCTTGCCGCCTGGGTGGCCTCACAGACGGCCCAGAGTCTTTCCGGGGAGGCGCTTCGTGAGCTGCAGGCGCACGGCCTGATCCGCTAACGATGACGCGCGCCGGAGGAGGCGGAAACTGAATGATTGACAGGACTTCCCGGCTCGCCCGACAATGAGGGCTTGAAGCTCACGGCGTTGCGATGAACGATCCGGCCTCGACCACCGAGACAGCCTTCCTACAGGAAGCCCGCGGCTACCTGGCGATGATCCACAAGCGGCGCGGGAGCGTCGTCACGTGTCTCTGCGTCAGCTTGCTGGGTGCCGTCGTGGACAACTACACGACGCGGCCGGTCTACCAGGCCACGGTCCAGATCCTGATCGATCGGGACACGCCCAACGTGCTGCCGACCAAGGAGCTATTGGAAGGCAGGGACCGCGGGGCGGACTACTTCCAAACCCAGTTCGAACTGCTGCGGGGCCGGATGCTCGCCGAGAAAGTCGTGGAACGACTCAATCTCCAGAAGCATCCCGAGCTCCAGGCGGGGCCCCTGATGTCGCCGTGGGAGAGTTTCCAGCGGAGCTTCCTGGGCAAGGAGCCGGCGTCCACGCTCGATAGCGATGGGCTGCCCTTGCAACCGGCGGTCGCCGCCTTCCGCTCACGGCTCACGGTGCAACCGATCAAGGGAAGCCGGCTCGTGAACCTGCGCGTCAATGCCTACGACCCCAAACTCGCCGCCGAGGCGGCGAATGCCACCGCGCAGACCTACATCGAGCAGTCCCTGGAATTCCGCTTCACCACGTCGAACGAGGCCACGGGTTGGCTTTCACAGCGCGCCGAGGAGCAGAGGAAGAAGGTGGCGGCCTCGGAGAAGGCGCTCCAGGAGTACCGTGAGCGCGAGAAGCTCGTGAACGTCGAAGAGCGACAAGGCCTCATCGATCAGAAGCTGTCGACGCTCACGGCCGCCGTTCTGAACGCGAGGACGGAGCGCATCACGAAGGAAACCCTCTTCAGCCAGATGCGTTCGCTGCCCGCCTCCCAGCTCGAAACGTTCCCCGCGATCCTCGTGAGCCCGGTGGTCCAGCAGTTGCGGCAGAGCCTCTCCGAGTTGCAGCGCGAGCGCGACAAGCTGGGCGAGACCTTGGGCGAAAAGCACCCCGAGATGCTCCGGGTGAGCAGCGAGATCCGTTCCACGGAGGACAAACTCCGGGCCGAAATGCAGAACGTCGTCCGGTCGGTGGAGACCGACTATCGCACGGCCGCCCGGCAGGAGGCGAACCTCCAGGCCAACCTGGACGCTATCAAGCAGGAAGCGCTCGAGTTGAATCGCAAGACCATTGATTACAACATCCTGAGGCGTGAGGGCGAGGCCAACCAGCAGGTCTTTCGCGAACTGACGAACCGCACACAACAGACGGGGCTCGAAACGGAGCTGCGCTCCACCAACATTCGGATTGTGGAGAAGGCTCAGACCCCGACGGCCCCGATCCTCCCGCGGCGAATGCGCAACTACCAGATCGCGATCCTGCTCGGATTGGGCCTGGGGATCGGCCTCTGCCTGCTCTTCGAGCACCTGGACAACACCTTCAAGACGCCGGAGGACGTCAAGACACAACTCGGTCTCCCCTTCCTGGGAGTGGTGCCCGACGTGACCGACAAGTCTGAGCCACACGCTATCGGCCGTTCCGCTCCGGCCACGCATCGCAGCCAGCAATCCGCCGTCTCCGAGGCGTATCGCGTGCTCCGCACCAACCTGATCTTCTCGTCAGCCGCAGCGTCTGGGCAGGTGCTGCTGGTGACGAGCGCCAACCCCGGCGAAGGCAAGACGACGACGACCGTGAACCTCGCAGAGGCCCTGGCCAACAACGGCGCCCGGGTGCTTGCGGTCGACGCGGACCTTCGGCGCCCCGCTCTCCATCGGTACTTTGGCCTGGTCAAGACACCGGGGCTCACGGACCTGATCGTGGGCAAGTGCCAGGCCTCGCAGGCCGTTCAGGGCACGCGCACCAAGGGGCTCCAGGTCCTCCCTTGCGGGTACGTTCCCCCCAATCCCGCCGAACTCCTGGGTTCGCAGAGCATGCGTGAGGTGATCCAGGCGCTTCGCGAGCACTACGAGTGGGTCCTCATCGATACGCCGCCCATCCTGGCGATCGCCGACACACCCGTCATCTGTCCGCTGGTGGACGGTGTCGTCCTGGTTGTGGGGGCGGAGATTGGGTCGCGGCCGACCGTGCGTCGCGCGGTGGACCAACTCTTGAACGTGGGAAGCAAGATCGTCGGCGTGGTGCTCAACAAGGTGGATCTGCAACGGAACTCCTACTATTACAGCCAGTACTACGGCGAGTATTACCGAAGCTACTATACCGAGCGGAGCCACCAGGCGCATCTCCCGGAGCTGCAACGGCCGGCGGCGACGAGTCGCGGCCCGAGGCCCGTGCGCAGGACCTAAGCCCCACCGCCGCAACCCCTTGACAGGGTCTTGCAAAGGCCTGGCCCAAGCGCTACACTTCAGACGAGGCGATTCCTGCAGAGAGGTCTGTAAATGCGCAAGAGCCTGTCGATCGTTCTGGCGGTCCTGATGGCGATGCTGCCTTCGGTTTCGCTGAGCGCCGCTC
>CAYTWT010000211.1:0-16258 GCA_964442185.1 uncultured Acidobacteriota bacterium | reverse complement strand
GGCGGACGCGGTACGTGCGCAGGTGGCGCCAGCTGCGAACCTGGGGGCCGAACCAGCCCTCGAGCTGGCTGCGCACCGCAGCTTCGAGCCCGTCGCCCGCGTCGCCCGCCGCCCCGTCCACGACGCTCGCCGAGACGAGCGCGGCGCCCGCCGGGGCATACGAGGGGGCGACGCAGCTCGGGACGCAGAGATTGTTCACGGGCCCCACGCCGTCGCCGTCGAGGACGAGGATCGGCTCATCGACCGGGGACTTCTCCGCCGCGAAGTAGAGGCACGTCACGGAACGCGAGCCGGGCGCGGGCAAGCCCGCGAGACGCGAGGCCTCGGGACCCTCGGTCGCGATCACGACGGCAGCGCCGCCCACCGTCTGGCCGGACTCCAGGCGCACCTCGCGGGGGGAGGCCGAGACGACGCGCGCGCCGAGGCGAAGCGTGCCCGCGGGAAGCGCTCGCGCGATCTGCTCGGGGATCGCCTGCATCCCCGCCGCGGGCACGGCCGTGTCGCCCTCGGCCAGCATGCGGAAGACGAACTCCAGTATGCGGCTCGAGGCCGACAGCGAACGATCGAGCAGGACTCCGCCCATGAAGGGGCGGAAGAACGACTCGATCATGTCGGCCGAGAAGCCCTCGGCCTGAAGCCGCTCGACGGCGGAGGTCTCCGGCCGCCGGAACAGCTCATCCAGCGAGCCACGCCGCACGCGCCCCCGAAAGCGCGCCATCCGCGCCCGGTCGGCGAGGCTACCGACGCCCGCGGTGAGCGATCGCCACGCCCGCTCGGGCCGACGCCAGGGGTCCGACAGCTCGTGGAAGCGGCCGGCACGACACACGAGCGCCCCCGGCAGGAAGCGCCGCAGATCGAGCGAGCCGTAGTCGAGGACGCGACGCGTCTCGGGATAGGCGGTAAGCAGGACCTGGAAGCCCCGGTCGAGGCGAAAGCCGTCCAAGGTGTCGGTGCGCACGCGCCCGCCCACACCGTCCGAGGCCTCGAGCACTCGCACCCGAACCCCCGCCTCGTGCAGGCGCAGCGCACAGGCGAGGCCGGCGAGGCCCGCTCCCACCACGACCACGCCCTCGCGGTCAGCGGTGGGCGGCACGAAGCGTGACCAGGAGAAGCAGTGAGCGGCCGGTCCAGGCCGCGGTGCGGATCCAGTTCGTGGCGAGGAGCGCGGCGTGGGCGGAGGCGTCGAAGCCGTGGCGCAGCGCCTCGTGGCGAGGGACCGAGAGAAACGCCGTGGACGACCAGATCACGGCCAGAAGGCCGAGGCCGATCCACGCCTGCGCGCGCGTGACGAAGACCGGCCGGTCGCGGACGAGCCAGAGGGCCGTGGCCGCCTCCAGCAGCATCAGCGGCGCCACGACCAGCGTCGTCAGACGCATGTGCTGGTCCTGGTAGGCGGCGTAGTCGCTCGAGCCGACGGCTCGGAGGAGCGGGTAGTGGACGACCTGGACGAACCAGATGAGTCCGGTCATCGCGAAGCTGGCGAAGGCCTGGAGCAGGAGGGGCACGGCCGGCCGGGTGTCGCTCATGCCGTTCTCCCAGGCACGGCAGCTTCGTGCCCCGCCGCCGTCATCTCGGCGCGCCGCCTCGTAGCCGGGAGAGCGCCGCCTTTCCGGCCGCCGCCGCCGCGCACGTCAGCGCCACGCCCCAGGCGATGTCGGGGAGGACGAGCACCGCTGGCCAGTCGCGAAGGACCGCCCAGTTCGTGAGCTCGTACGTCCCGTACGCGACCAGCCCCAGGCCGGCGCCACGCCGGGCGGCATCGCCCCCGCCCACGGCCCCCAGCACGGCGTGGATCACGATCGCACCGACGTACAGCGCGTAGAAGAGGCCCGCGGCGGGCCAGAACATGAGCGGTCGTTTCAGGGGGCCGAGCGCGGAGTCGTAGAGCGGGCGCGCGACCACTCCCAGCCACAACAGGTCGAGGATCAGCAAGCTCACCGCCGTCACCGCCGTCGCCACGGCAATCGTCGCCGCCGCGCGTGCCCGACCCGGTGGCAAGCCGTTTCCCCTCCCGCCGGTCACGCGCTCTTCCCCTGCGGGGAAACCGCACCGCCGCCGTCCATGGCCGCGACGATCCCCTTCAGCATTCCCGCGAAGACGAGCTGGTGCAGCGGGTACAGCGCGTACCAGTAGACGAGGCCGAGGAGCCCGAGGGGGTCGAAGATCGCCGTCTGGCGCAGAATCGAGCCCTCGCCATCCGGCTCCACCTCGAACTGCAGCCAGGCCCTCCCCGGCAGCTTCATCTCGGCCCCGAGGCGCAGGAGGGCGTCCGCTTCGACTGCCTCGACCCTCCAGAAGTCCAGGGTGTCGCCGGGCACGAGGTTCTCAGGGTCGCGCCGGCCCCGCCGGACCCCCACGCCGCCCACCAGCAGGTCGAGGAAGCCGCGGAGCCGCCACAGCCAGTCACCGTAGTACCAGCCGGTTGCGCCGCCGATCCGACGGACCGGTCGGAAGGCCTCCCGGGGCGTCTTCGTGACGCGCACCCTCCGCGAGTCGACGATGCGCGAGCCGAAGACGGCACCTCCCCACTGCGGGGGGGTGGCGCCGGAGGAGAGGGCGTCGGACCAGCGGGTGACTGCGAGCTCCCGATCCTCGTGGAGGAGCGCCCGGGCGATCGCCTCGCGGATGCCGAGGGGCTGCACGGAGGGGAAGAGCCGCCGAGCGGACTCGTCGTCGACGGTCGTGGTGTTGCGTATGCTGTCGATCAACTCCCGCCCGACGCGCGCGTAGAGCGGCGTCACCAGGCCCAGCCAGAGGCTGGAGAGCCGCGGGCTCAGCACCGGCACCTGGATCATGAATCGCCGGAGGCCGAGCTGGCGGGCGAACTCTCTCATCAGGTCCAGGTAGGAGACGCGGTCGGCGCCGCCGATCTCCACGACAGGGCTCCCGCTCAGATCGACGTCGGCCGCGCTCACCAGGTACGCGATCAGGTCCTCGATGGCCAGCGGCTGGGCGGGCTGTCTCACCCAGCGGGGCGTGAGCATGAACGGCAGCTTCTGCACCAGGGCGCGGACCATCTCGAACGAGAGGCTGCCGGAGCCGATGACGATCGAAGCCCGTAGCTCGATCGTCGGCACTCCCGATTCCCGGAGGATGCGCCCCACCTCCTGCCGGCTGCGCAGGTGCCGCGAGAGCCCCGGCTCACGCCCCAGGCCACCCAGGTAGATGATGCGGCCGACTCCGGCTTCACGGGCCGCCGCCGCGAAGTTGAAGGCGGCCCGTCGGTCCTCGCTTTCGAAGTCTCCCGCCGAGGCCATCGAGTGGATCAGGTAGTAGGCGACGTTCACGTCCAGCATCGCGGCCCGCAGCGACTCCGGATGGAGCGCGTCGCCTCGGACCACCTCGCTTCCGGCGCCGACCCTCGGGCGCACGAACTCCGGCCGCCGGGCCAGGCAACGCACACGGTCGCCCCGTGTCTCCAGCTCCCGCACCAGGCGCCCCCCCACGTAGCCACTGGCCCCGGTGACGAGGCAGAGCCGAGCGCTCACCGGGGCAGGCGCGGGGACGCGCACGACGATCACCGTGGCATCGTCGCCGCGCGGCTGCGCGCCCCGGAAGGCGTCGGCCGCGTCGTGCAAAGCCCCGGCCACCGCCACCGCTGAGCGGCCGGCGGCCCCGCGCACCGCCTCCACGATGCGGTCCGGCCCGAACTCCAGGCCCGCTGGGTCGGTGGCTTCGGTGATCCCGTCGGTATAGAAGACGAATACGTCGCCGGGCTGGTAGTCCCGCTCCACCGCCTCGAAGCTGACTTTCTCGTGGAGCAGCCCGATCGCCGGACCCTCGGCGGTGAGCCACTCCGCCACTCCCGAGGCCGCGCACAGGTGCAGCGCCGGGGGGTGGCCCGCGTTCGCGTGGACGAGCCGCCCCGCAACCGGGTCGAACACCGCGTAGATCAGGGTGAAATACGAGGCGGGCGGCAGGTTGTCGAGGAAGATGCGGTTGAGCTCCGCGAGCAGATCCTCGGTCGCCGCGTGCCGCTCGACCAGGGTGCGCAAAGCGATCTTGACGGCGGGCATGATCAGGGCCGCCGGGAGTCCCTTGCCCGAGACGTCGGCGATTACGACCGCGAAGCGTCCTCCCGGCATCGGCACGAAGTCGTAGTAGTCACCACCCACCACGCGTGCCGGCTCGGTCCGCGGCGCGACGTCGAGCGGTCCCGCCGGCGGGCGGTGCTGGTCGAGCAGGTGCCGCTGAATTGCCGCCGCCACCTCCACCTCGCGCACCAGCTCGTCGCGCTGTTCGCGGGCCACGCGGAAGAGCAGCGAGCGCGCGCGTCCGAGGCGACGAAGCGGCACCACCACGCTCAGGAAGAGGGCCACCAGTGTCCAGTCCAGGGCCAGCCGGCTCCAGCTCTGCTGCTGGACCGGGGTGTCCCACTGGCGGAGTCCCACGCAGAGCGCGAGCAGGCCGACGAACCAGGGCCAGCGGTGGGTGAGCGCGCTGTAGCCGAGCGGGATCAGGTATAGGAACCCCAGGGAAGCCTCGGGCGCGAGCAGCCGATCGGCGGCGCCGATGGCGCCGATCGACAGCAGGATCAGCGCGGACTCGACGCGCAGGATCCGCCGCTCGAGGGCCGTGATCTCGCACATGGGGGCCTCGCCCAGCGGCTGGCCCGGGAGAGACCACCCGGACCCGCGGGACGGCGTGGCCTTTACTTCGGACGCCTGGGATGTGGCCGTGGCCATTTGCTGCGGGAGAGCCGAGAGGATCCGTCGCGATAGGCGGAGCTACCGGGAGTTGACCCAGGCGATGATGGTCGAGAGCACCAATAAGGTCAGCGAGGGCAGGATCTTGAAGACCGGGTTCTTCACCCGCAGATGGGTGATGACCGCGGCTCCCATCAGGATGGCGATCCCGACCCCACCCACCACCGCAAACGGCCGACGCTCGATCCCAATCAACAACAGCAGCGAGAGGGTCATCTTGAGAATCCCAACCAGGTCCCTCAACCAGTCGGGCAACCCATACTGTTTGAACTCCGCAACGATGTTGGCGTAGCGAACCACCCAAACGAAGAAGACCGATGCCGCAACGAGCGCCTGCAAGCCGATCGCGAAGTCATGCATGGCTCGATCCTATACCCTGCCCGGGCGAGAGTGAAGGGAGAAGTCTCAAGCTCGGCCCTGGCGGACCTCCTCGATGCTGGGCAGACCGTTCACGTACTCGTAGTACGGCCCCAGCTTGAACTTGCGCGCCGTGTTGTCGGAAGACATGTAGCGCAGCACACCCAGGACCTTGCGCTCTGGGGCCCAGGGGCGGTCGAAGAGGCCGAAGCACCAGAGGATGCCCGTGTACGAGTTCGGGTCGCGGCCGTCGAGAGCGTATTTGTTGTTGAGGTGCTCCAGGGTCTCATAGGCCTCTTCGGGAGTCCGCGACCACTCGATGACCTTCTTGCCCCAGAGCATGCGCAGGTAGTTGTGGATGGTGCCGGTCGCCACCAGCTCGCGCTGCGCGGCGTTCCAGAGAGGGTCGTGGGTGGCGCCCGCCTCCCACTGCTCGAGCGAGTAGGCATGGGCGCGCGGGTCGCCCGCGTGGGCCCGGAGCGAAGCGAGCGCCCAGCCCGGGAGTGCCCGCTCCAGGCTCGCGGCGTCGGGCCGCCGGCCCCAGTGCCAGTTGAAGCCCACATCGCGCCAGGTGAGGGCTTCGTCGAGGAAGCCGTTCACGTCCGCGTCGTCCGTGAAGTACCCCTCCCGCTTCCCCCGGTTGTGGATGCGCAGCTCGCCGGTCGTCCACTCTCCGGTGCTGGCGAGGGCCGCGGCCGCGACGTCCTCGATCGAGATGTGCCCGAAGTGGAGGTAGGGAGACAGGCCGCTGGCGTGGCCCGCCTCGGGCGCGGTGGGGCTCGAGCGTGCCTCGGCGTAGCCCGGCAATCGCTTCTTCAGGAACTGCTTCAGCCGGGACTTCGCCGCGCGCGCCCCGCCGGGCATGCTGGCGACCTCGGGCACCGAGGCGTCCAGGGGTAGCCGGTTCAGGAAGGCGCCCAGGTCCTCGGCCTTCCAGGTGTCGAACGGCGCCTTCACCCGCTTCGACGCGGCCACTGTCAACCTGGGCTTCGCGACCGCGCGATGCTCCCAGGCCTCGGCGAACGCCTTGTGGATTCGCGGCCGAAGATGGGCGGCGGCACCCACCGCAGGCCCCAGGAGCGACAGCGGCACGAGCGAGTTCGAGTCGACGGCGAACACCGGCAGGTCCACGCACCCGGCCAGCGCCGCGCTCTGGCCGGGGACGATGAAGCAGGGGAAGTCGTCGGTGATCACCAGACAGGCGCGAGCGGCCAGGCCCCGGAGCAGCCCCTTTGCCGGCAGTGACGGGGTCTCGACGTAGGGCCAGTAGTTGAGGCCCTGGTCCTTCGCGGTCTCCGCGTTGGCCCGCATCCCTTCGAGGACGAAGCGGTGGAGCCGGCGCGAGGCCCACGGATAGTCGAGGCGCAAGCCCTCGTACACCACGAGCGGCTTGCCGAGTTCGACCGCGCACCGGAGGGCGTAGTCGAGGGCATGGTTGTGGTCGAGCCGGCGGTAGAGCTGCATCCAGTAGAGGACGTAGTCGCCGCCGGCGGCTATCTTTGCGTCGTTCAGGCGGCGCAAACGCGCGTCGTTGTAACCCACGGGGCGATCCTAGCGAAGAACGCTGGACTCGACCACCCACTGCTTACCCGGAGGTGCCTTCTGGGGGGTGGAGCGTGCTTTCGTGTGGCGCCCGGGGTCGGACTACTGGCTGCGTGCAGCAAGCGCGGCTGTGGCGGGTGCTAGAATCCCGGCGCCTTGAAATATGCCTTCGTGATCGACAACCGGAGATGCATCGGCTGTCACGCCTGCTCGGTGGCCTGCAAGGCCGAGCACGAAGTGCCCCTGGGCGTCGCGCGGACCTGGGTCAAGTACGTTGAAAAGGGCGAGTTTCCGGAAACGCGGCGCAACTTCACCGTCACGCGCTGCAACCACTGCGAGGACGCGCCTTGTATCGAGATCTGCCCGACCACGGCTCTGTTCAAGCGCCACGACGGGATCGTGGACTTCGACCCGCGCCGCTGCATCGGTTGCAAAGCCTGCATGCAGGGCTGTCCGTACGACGCGCTCTACATCGACCCCCAGACCGAGACGGCCGCCAAGTGCAACTTCTGCGCACACCGCGTCGAGGTGGGTCTCGAGCCGCCATGCGTCACTGTGTGCCCAACCCAGGCGATCGTCGCGGGGGACCTCGACGACAAGAGCTCGAAGATCGTGCAGTTGACCAGCCAGATCCCGTTGCAGGTACGCAAGCCTGAAAAAGGGACGAAGCCGAAGGTCTTCTATATCGAGGCCGATGCCGCGTCGCTCGTCCCGTCGGCCGCCCCGCCGGCGTCGGACTACATGTGGGCGCAGGCGCCGCAGGCGGCCGCTCTTTCCGCGATGCCGCTCACCGAAGACGCCGGCGCCCCGCGCCGGACGTACGGCGTCAAGGAGCAGCACCGGAACTCGTGGGGCTGGAAGGTCTCGGCTTACCTGTGGACGAAGTCGATCGCCGCTGGTGTGTTTCTGGTACCGGCCTTGCTGAGCCTCCACGATCCGCATCGGTATTTGCTGCGTCCCGGCGTGTCCTTCATGGCGCTCGTGTTCCTGGCCGTCACCGGTATCCTGCTGGTCTCAGACCTGCGCCAGCCGCAGCGGTTCCTGTGGACGCTGACGCGGCCGCAGTGGCGGAGCTGGCTGGTTCGCGGCGCGTACGTGATCACCGCCTACGGCCTGCTGCTCACACTGCACGTGGCGCTGGGCCTGCTCGACCGCACGCCGCCGCGGGCTCTGATCATGGCCACGATGCTTGCAGCCGCTGCGACCGCGCTCTACACCGCATTCCTGTTCGGCCAGTCGAAAGGCCGCGATCTGTGGCAGTCGCCGCTGCTCGCGCCGCATCTGATCGTGCAGGCCGTGGCGGCGGGGGCAGCGCTCGTTGCGCCCTCCTGGTTGCGCTTTGTGCTGCCCATCAACGGCCTGCTGATCGCGGGGGAGGTGTGGGGCCGGCATGCGAGCGAGGACGCCCGCCACGCGGCACATCTGATCGAAGGCGACATCCGCTTCAGGACCGGGGTGCTGGCGATCGGCCACCTGCTGCCCCTGGCGCTCTTGTGGCTGACGCCGAGTTTCGAGGCCGCGGCGGGCAGCCTGGCCCTGACGGGGCTGTTGCTCTGGGAGCATCTCTACGTGCAGGCCCCGCAAAGGATCCCCAACGCATGAGCGTCGAGCGGCTGTCGCCTGGTTCCGGCCTCCAGCCGTTCCCGCCGCAGGAGAAGTGGGACGACTGGCACGAATACGACGTCAAGCAGTGGCCGCGGCGCGCCCTGAAGCGCTACATGCTGGTGCCGACGATCTGCTTCAACTGCGAGGCGGCCTGCGGGATGCTCGCCTGGATCGACAAGGACACGATGCGGATCCGCAAGTTCGATGGGAATCCGCTCCATCCGGCCTCGCGCGGCCGAAACTGCGCCAAGGGCCCCGCCACCATCAACCAGATCCACGACCCCGAGCGGATCCTGTACCCGCTGCGGCGAGCCGGTCGCCGCGGCGAAGGCAAGTGGCATCGCGTCACCTGGGATCAGGTGCTGGACGAGATCGGCGGGCGGATCCGGAAGGCCTTTCTCGAAGGCCGCAAGAACGAGGTGATGTATCACGTCGGCCGCCCAGGCCACGAACGGACGATGGACCGCATCCTGAAGGCATGGGGGATCGACGGCCACAACTCGCACACCAACGTGTGTTCTTCGTCGGCGCGACTCGGCTATGCGTTGTGGTCCGGCTACGACCGGCCGAGCCCCGACCACGCGCGGGCGCGCTTCATCCTGCTGCTCTCGGCGCACCTCGAGTCAGGCCACTACTTCAACCCGCACGCGCAGCGGATCATCGAGGGCAAGCTCGCGGGCGCCCAGCTCGCGGTGATGGACCCGCGCCTCTCCAATACCGCCTCGATGGCCGATCACTGGCTGCCGACTTATCCCGGCAGCGAGGCCGCGGTGCTGCTGGCGATGGCGAACGTGATTCTCGACGAGGGTCTCGCCGATCTCGCCTTCGTCGAGAAATGGACGAACTGGCGGGAGTACATGGCCGACAACCACGCCGCGGAGGAGCCGACCTTCGGCGCCTTCCTGGCTTCGCTGCGCGAACGCTATCGCGAATTCACGCCCGCCTATGCCGAGGCGGAGAGCGGCGTTCCGCGCGACAAGATCCTGACGGTGGCGCGGCTGATCGGCGCGGCGCGTGGGGCTTTCGCCTCCCACGTGTGGCGTGGCACCGCGAGCGGCAACCTGGGCGGCTGGCAAGTGGCGCGCGCGTTGCAGCTCTTGACCGTGCTGACCGGCAGCTTCGCCACGGCCGGCGGCACCGCGCCCTCCGCCTGGAACAAGTACAAGCCGACTTTCTGGGAGGAGCCGCCACCCCAAAAAGAATGGAACGAGTTGCTCTTCCCGCGCGAGTGGCCGCTCAGCCACTACGAAATGTCGTTCCTGCTGCCGCACTTCCTGAAGGAAGGCCGCGGCAAGCTCGACGTCTATTTTACCCGCGTCTACAACCCGCTCTGGACCAACCCCGACGGCATGACCTGGATGGAGATGCTGCGTGACGAAAGCCGGCTGGGCCTGCACGCGGCGCTCACGCCGACCTGGAGTGAGACCGCGATCTTCGCCGACTACGTCCTGCCGATGGGCATGGCGGGGGAGCGCCACGATATCCAGAGCCAGGAGACGCACTCGGGCCAGTGGGTGAGTTTCCGGCAGCCGGTGTTGCGCGTCGCCCGCGAGCGGATGGGCGAGTCGTTCCAGTACACCTACCAGGCGAACCCGGGCGAGGTGTGGGAGGAAGACGAGTTCTGGATCGAGCTGTCGTGGCGCATCGATCCCGATGGGTCGCTCGGGATCCGCAAGTGGTTCGAGTCGCCGTATCGCCCCGGCGAGAAGCTCACGGTCCGCGAGTACTACCGCTGGATCTTCGAGAACGCCGTGCCGGGCCTGCCGGAGACAGCCGCCAAGCAGAGCCAGACGCCCCTTGACTACATGAGCCGCACCGGCGCCTTCCTGATCGAGGCCGAGGGCAAGAAGCTCGACGACAAGACCGAGTTTCCGACGCCGTCGAAGAAGCTCGAGATCTGGTCGCGCACGATGCGCGACTGGGGTTGGCCGGAGCAGGCGCTGCCGGGTTACGTGAAGAGCCACGTACACCGCGGCGCGATGGACAAGAGCAAGGGCGAGATGGTGCTCGTCCCGACCTTCCGGCTGCCGACGCTGATTCACACCCGCTCGGGGAACGCGAAGTACTTGAACGAGATCTCGCACCGCAATCCGCTCTGGATCCACACCAGCGATGCCGAGCGGCTTGGCCTCGCGAGCGGCGACCTGGTGCGCGTCACGACCGAGATCGGCTACTCGGTCAACCACGCCTGGGTCACCGAATCGATCGCGCCCGGCGTCGTGGCGTGTTCGCATCACCTGGGCCGCTGGCGACTCCGCGAGGGCGAGGGCAGCCGCTGGTCGACGGCGAAGGTGGCGATCGAGAAGAAGGGCGAGAGCGGCGTGTTCGTGCGGCAGATCGAGGGCGTCGGGCCCTTCGACAGCCCGGACCCGGATTCGAGGCGGATCTGGTGGACCGACGGCGGCGTGCACCAGAACCTGACGTTCCCGGTGCACCCGGATCCCGTGTCGGGGATGCACTGCTGGCACCAGAAGGTCGTGGTCTCGAAGGCCGAGGCCGCAGACCGGTACGCCGATGTCTTCGTCGATACGGCGCGCTCGATGGAGGTTTATCGCGAGTGGCTGGCGAAGGCGCGCCCCGGGCCCGGCCCCGGCGGCTTGCGCCGTCCGCTCTGGCTCGACCGGCCGCTGCGCCCCGCCGAGGAGATGTTCCGGAAGTAGCTCAGGGCTCCAGGGTCGCGAGCCAGAAGGCCGCGAGGGCCGCGATGCTTCGGGCTACGGGGTCTCGCTGACCGAGAAGGTCGAGCGCAACAGGCTGACCATTCGCCGGGGCAGGTCCGGGACGAAGATCCAGGCAACTCCCAGGAGCAGCGTCTTCACGGCGTAGCTGATGGCCAGGATGCGGAGTAGTCGCGGGTTCATCCAAGCCTCAGACCCGTTTCGGGCTGCGCGAGTACGCGAGGCTGGCCGTGGCGCCCAGCACCAACACCACGTCCCCAGCTTGCGTCAAGGCAACCGACGTCTCGTAGAGCGCCGCCAGCATCGATGCGATTCCACCCAGCAGCAGCAGCGCCGTCGTCGTCAGCACGGTTCCCCTCCTGCTTCTCCAGAAGCACGAGCCATGCCAGCGAAGGAGCGTTGTCAGGCAGACACTTACGAAGGCCCCGGTCAGAATGGCTGTGGTATCGGTCACACGGAAACCAGGATCGAGAGCCACGGCTGCTGGCCCGTGCGCAGGGGACGAGCCCTCTTTACCACTTGATGGTCGCGAGCCAGATGTCGCCTTCCGTCGCGGTCTCGGTGTAGGTGATCCAGCGGTTGTCCCCCGAGAGGCCGACGCTACGGCCGACCATCTCCCCGCCGACGGCGATCAGCCGGCGCCCGGCGCCGGTGTCGGCGTTCACCACGGCGATGCCGTCGGGACGCCGGACGAGAAGGCGGCGGCCGTCGGCCAGCCACACCGGAAAGAGCCAGCCACGCGCCTGGCTGGACTCCCCGAGCACTCGCGCGAACTCCTTTGCCTTGAGGGAGTACAGTCCCACCGCGGCACCCGAGCCATCGGCGCTCAGCACCTGACCCGCGATCCGCCCGCCGTCCGGCGACCAGGATGTCGGCAGGAACCGCTCGGTCGGGCTGATGGCAGCCTCGGCCGGCGGCGGCGTGGTCGACGTTGCCTTCGGGTTCACGATGAGCCACCTGTCGAAGCCGAACGCGATCGCCTTGCCATCGGGAGACCACGCCGGAAAGCCCGACAAACCCGTGCCCGAGGTGAGCGGCACGAGGCCGCTTCCGTCGGGCCGGATGGCCCACAGGTCGTACCCGCCGGAGCGATCCGAATAGAAGGCGACGCGGGTGCCATCCGGTGACCAGGCCGGCCCGCGGTCACGAAACGCGTCGTCGGTGAGCCGTCGGTATTGCGTGCCGTCCACGCGCGCCACGAAGAGGTCCTCCCGCACGCCCGCCTCGGTGAAGGCGATCCACTCGCCGTCGGGTGACAACTCGTGGTCGCGGATCGCGCGAGTGCCCTTCAGGATCGGGACCGGCGGCCCGAGGATGGCCTCACGCGCGGCGTCGAACGCCACGCGAAGGAGCGTCGAGCGGTAGTCCAGGCTCGCGAACGCCAGCCGCGTGCCGTCGCGCGAGAACGCGAGGAAGCCGCTCCAGGTCGAGGGTGTGGTGATCGGCTCGGGCTCGCCCAGGGTGCGGCCGGATCGCTCCTCGATGGGTACCCGCCACAGGTTCATCGTTCCGCCGCGGGTGCTGGAGAAATAGAGGTAGCGGCCGTCGGGGGACCAGGTCGGGCTCCAGTCGAGCGCGCTGTCCTGCGTCACCCTCACCCCTCCGCCGACCGCGTCCGAGCCGTCCGCCGCGACCGTCCAGATGTCGCGCTGGCCGCTCGGGCCGCGCACCCCCCAGTAGGCGATGCGCGCACCTCCGGGTGACCAGGCTGGCTGCAGGGCTCTCTCGTCGATCGCGATCGCGCGGACCTGCCTCGACTTGACGTTTACCGCGGAGAGCCCATGCGTGTTGGCGAAGATGCCGGTCGGGGCGCCGAAAGCACCCGGCGCGACGACGATCTCCGCGCCGTCGGGCGACCAGCTCGGGGAGAAGCCGGAGTCGGTCAGGCGCGTCACCGACTCGCCGGAGGCGGTCATCAGGAAGACGCCACCACCGTCCCGGCCGGAGCGAAACACGATCCGCTCCCCGTCGGGCGAGAACGCGGGCTCGATGTCCTCCGCGGGGGAGTCCGGCGTGAGGCGCACCGCGTTCCGGCTTCCGATGCGGAGTAGGTAGAGGTCGGTGTCGGTCCCCACGGTCTTCGCGTAGACCACCGACTTGCCGTCGGGGCTGAGCGACGGCGTCGTCTCGACACCCGGTTGGTCGGTGACCTGGGCGAACGAGAGGATTCGTGGTGCTGGCGCGGGACGCCGCAGGAGTACCCAGCCTAGGCCCGCTGCGACCAACGCCAGTGCCGCGAACGCAGGCAGCAGCAGTCCTTGCTTGCGGCTCCGGCCACCTGCCGGAGCGAGCGACACCTCCGAGGCTGCGCCGGAGAGCGCCTCCTCCAGCAGAATGCGGGCATCGGCGATGTCGTGCAGGCGCTGCTTCGGGTCGCGCTCGAGGCAACGCCGCAACACCTCCCGGACTCGACCCTGGGTCCGCGCGGGAAGGACGGTCCAATCGGGCTCGCGTGTCAGTACCGCGGCGAGGACGTCGCTCACGGTCTCGCCCGCGAACAGCCGCTTGCCGGTGAGCATCTCCCACAGCACGACGCCGAAGGCCCAGATGTCGGCGCGCTTGTCGACGGCCTTTCCACGGGCTTGCTCCGGCGACATGTACGCCGCCGTGCCGAGGATCATCCCGGCCTCGGTGCCCTGGCGCGTCATCGTGGGGGAGTGGGAGACTTCGGGAGAGGGCGTACCGCCTGCCCCGTCGTCGCCTGTCCAGGCCTTGGCGAGACCGAAGTCGAGCACCTTCACCTTGCCGTCGGGCGTGAGCTTGATGTTCGCCGGCTTGAGGTCGCGGTGGACGATGCCCTTCTCGTGGGCTTCCTCGAGAGCCTCGGCGATCTGCTTCGCGATCGCGATTGTCTCGTCGAGCGGAATCGCTCCGCGCTTCAGGCGATCGCCGAGGTCCTCGCCCTCGACCAGCTCCATCGCGATGAGGTGGACGCTGCTTCCGTCGTCGAGGGTCGCGGTCTCGAAGCCGTAGAGGTGGGCGATGCCGGGGTGGTTGAGCGAAGCCAGAAGCCTGGCCTCGCGGTCGAAGCGGCCCAGTCGTTCGGGATCGAAGGCAAAGGGCTTGGGCAGGAGCTTGAGTGCGACCTCGCGTCCCAGCCTCGTGTCGGTCGCCCGAAAGACCTCACCCATGCCGCCGGCCCCGATCGCGGCAGTGATCCGGTAGTGAGCGAGAGTCTGGCCGATCAGGGTCTGTCTCCTGCGGACCGCCGAGCTGGTGAGTCCCGGATCTTACATCGCTCGCCGCCGCGCGCGGTCGTGACGCTTGACGTCAGGCGAAAGGATCCCGGACCTCAAGAAAGGCAAACTTCCGGAAATCCGCGTCCCGCGTGTACAGCGTCTTGACCCCGTGCTGCCGAAGCAGCGCGGCGAGGTGCGCATCCGGCACCAGGTTGCCCCGCACGGGGAACGCACCGGAGACCTCCCGGTAGACGTCGAGGAATCCGGGCTCCTCGCTCAGCAGCCGCACGTGAGGCACGCGGGCGAGCGCCTCCACGTTCCCGAGGGCCTCGGCCGGAGCGAGGGGCGCCCCGAAGACTCCGGGATGCGTCGCGATGCGGAGATAGGACATCAGCGTCGGCCATCCGATGCACCAAAGGTCGCCGCCGGCGGCGGCGGTTTCGAGGAAGCGTCGGGCGACGGTATGAACCGGGCTGGCGGCGTCCGAGGCATAGAGCAGGA
Organism: uncultured Acidobacteriota bacterium; assembly: GCA_964442185.1. Lineage (GTDB taxonomy): Bacteria > Acidobacteriota > Vicinamibacteria > Fen-336 > Fen-336 > CADEEV01. The sequence goes on along the minus strand of CAYTWT010000211.1, from coordinate 1,690 downwards.
CGTTGACGTCGCAGGAGAAGCTCACGGCTCGGCGACGCGATCCGCCCGGTCGAGGATCGCGTAGAGGGCGTCCTTGTCGGCGAGATCCAGCCTGGCCCTCATCGGCCGTGCGGTCCACCGAAACGGTTTCTTGGCGGGTGGCCCTTCTCGCGCCAGGGCCCCGGCCAGAAGGCGCGAAACCAGCGCGCCGAGGCTGCCGCCCTCACGCTTCTGGATGGAGCGGAGCTCCTTGAGGACCGGCCCCTCGATGTCCAGGGTGGTTCGCATCATCTGATGATCCTGTCGTGAGCATCAGATGTCAAGAAGGAGGGTCTGGCCGATCGACGGCCGTGGTTGACCCAGGTACGTCGCGGTGTCGACCGCAGAATGGCGCCGTCAGTCCATCCCGTCGCCCTGGGGCATGCCTCCGCCCATGGCGCTCGCGCGCTTCTCCGCAGGGATCTCGCAGACGATGGCCTCGGTCGTGAGGAGCAGCGAGGCGATCGACGCCGCGTTCTGCAGTGCGGAGCGGACGACCTTGGTCGGGTCGATGACACCGGCGTCGACCAGGTTCTCGTACGCCTCGGTGAGGGCGTTGAAGCCTTCCTCGCCCTTCATCTCCCGGACCTTGGCCACCACGACCGCGCCTTCGTGACCGGCGTTGCCCACGATCTGGCGAAGCGGCTCTTCGAGCGCGCGCCGGATGATGGCGACCCCCACCGCTTCGTCGCCCTTCGCCTTGATCGCGTCGATGACCTTCGTGCAGCGCAGCAGCGCTATGCCGCCGCCGGGCACGATGCCCTCTTCCACGGCCGCCTTTGTCGCGTGCATCGCATCCTCGACCCTAGCCTTCTTCTCCTTCATCTCGGTCTCGGTGGCCGCACCGACCTTGATGATGGCGACGCCGCCGACCAGCTTGGCAAGACGTTCCTGGAGCTTCTCGCGGTCATAGTCGGAGGTCGTCTCCTCGACCTGCGTGCGGAGCTGCTTGACGCGGCCCTCGATGTCCTTCGACTTGCCGCCGCCCTCGATGATCGTCGTGTTGTCTTTGTCGATGGTGATCTTCTTGGCCTTGCCGAGGTCGTCGAGCTTGAGGTTCTCGAGCTTGATGCCGAGGTCCTCGGTGATCGCCTTGCCGCCGGTGAGGATCGCGATGTCCTCGAGCATGGCCTTGCGGCGGTCGCCATAGCCCGGGGCCTTGACGGCGGCCACGTGCAGCGTGCCGCGCAGCTTGTTGACCACCAGGGTCGCAAGCGCTTCGCCCTCCAGGTCCTCCGCGACGATCAGCAGAGGCTGGCCGAGCTTGGCGACCTGCTCCAGCACAGGAAGGAGGTCCTTCATGCTCGAGATCTTCTTCTCGTGGATGAGCACGAGCGCATTTTCGAGCACGCACTCCATCCGCTCTGCATCGGTGACGAAGTAGGGCGAGAGGTAGCCGCGGTCGAACTGCATGCCCTCGACGACCTCGAGCGAGGTGTCCATCGACTTGGCTTCCTCGACGGTGATGACGCCGTCCTTGCCGACCTTCTCCATCGCTTCCGCGATGATGTTGCCGATCGTCGGGTCGTTATTGGCCGAGATCGTGCCGACCTGGGCGATCATCTTGCCCTTGACCGGCTTGCTGAGCCGCTTCAGCTCCTCGGTCACCGCCGCGACCGCCTTCTCGATGCCGCGCTTCAGCTCCATCGGGTTGGCGCCGGCCGTGACGTTC
>CAYTWT010000210.1:0-1792 GCA_964442185.1 uncultured Acidobacteriota bacterium | reverse complement strand
CCGATGTCCCTGGAGTTCTGGCCGGGCGCCGTGTCGATGATGCTGGTCGCGACGCTGACCGCGACGTTCGTGACCAACAGCGGGCGCTCGGCCTGGTTCGTGGGGGTGCTGCTGCTGATGGTTTACCTGATCTTCGCCATGACGCTTTACTTGTTGCCGCCCGTGCGGTGATGACCCGCTTTCGCACGACGGCGAGCCTGGGCATGGGCGCGTTCGGCACGCCGCTCCTGTACGCGGCGGCCGCGGTCGTCCTCGGCATGGCCGTCCCGCGCCTCGAGGCCCGCTTCCTTCCCGACCTCACGGTCGGGCTTTCCGCCGCCTCGGCGATCGCCGTCCTGTCGGCCATCGCCTCCGGAATGCTGCCGCTCACCGGCCTCGTCTTCTCGCTGGCCTTCGTGATGGTGCAGTTCAGCGCCACCGCGTACTCGCCGCGCCTGGTGGCATGGCTGGCCGGCTCCAGGGTCATGCACCACTCGCTCGGCGTCTTCACCGCGACCTTCATCTACGCGCTGGCGGCCCTCGCCTGGATCGACCGCGGCGGCACCGGGAAAGTGCCGCTGCTGACGGTGTGGGTCGCGATTCTCCTGCTGCTGGTGAGCGTCGTCTTCTTCGTGATGCTGGTGGAGAAGCTGGGGATGTTGCAGATCTCGCGCGTCCTCGCCTACGCCGGCGACCAGGGGCGAACCGTGATCGAACGGGACTACGCTCCTCTCGCAAGCCACGAGGGCGGCGCGGAGGCCGCCAGGAACAGCGGCGACGACGAGCTGCCGGCCCTCAGCCAGGTCCTCGTCCACCGCGGCGGCCCCGCGGTGATCCAGGCGATCGACGTGAAGCACCTCGTGGCTCTCGCGGCGCGGGAAGAGGCGGTCGTCGCGATGGCGTGGGCGGTCGGCGACACGGTCATCGACGGCATGCCGCTCGTGCGCGTCCACGGCGGGGCGCGGAGCGTTCCCGAGCGCCGGCTGCGGCGGCTCGTCAGGCTCGGGTCGGAGCGCACATTCGAGCAGGACCCCAAGTATGCGATCCGCATCCTCGTCGACATCGCCATCAAGGCGCTCTCGCCGGCCATCAACGACCCCACCACCGCCGTGCAGGCGCTCGACCAGGTGGAGGACCTCCTGCTCCGGCTGGGCCGGACCAGCCTGTCGGCCGGGCGCGTGCGCGACGCCCGAGGCAAGCTCCGCCTCGCGTTCCCGGTCCCGAGCTGGGAGGACTTCCTGGTCCTGGCCTTCGACGAGATCCGCTTCTACGGCTCGAGCTCGATCCAGGTCATGCGCCGCCTGCGGGCGCTGCTAAAGGGCTTGATGGAGCACGTCCCGCCCGAGCGGCGGCCGGCCCTGGGGCGCTACCTGGAGCGGGTCGACACCGGCACCCGCCGGGCCTTCGAGGACGGGGATGACCGCAAGGACGCGCTGGAAGAGGACCGCCAGGGGCTGGGCCTGTCGCGGAGCGTCGGCAGGGATGAGTGAAGAAGCATGGTCTCACCAGGTGGCAGCCCGCCTCGTCGGCGTGACCCTGCTCCTGATCGCCTCCGCGCGAGCCTGAGCCCAGGAGCCGCCGCCCGAGGCGCCGGAAGAGGAGCGGTCCACGGGATTGCCCAAGAAGGACGCCTGGACCTTCACGACGACTTCGTGATCAAGCGCCCAGGCGAGGGAGAACGCGCTATCCTGACGTCGATGCAGGCCGATCCCGTGGTCAGGGTGCTCGAGGCGCTGGAGCGGGAGCAGGTCCGCTACGCCGTGTTCGGCGCCGTGGCTGTCAACGTGCACGGGTTACCCCGATTCACCGAGGA
>CAYTWT010000209.1:0-4729 GCA_964442185.1 uncultured Acidobacteriota bacterium | reverse complement strand
GGCGACCCCGCCTTCAGCGGCTCGCGGACGGAAGGGGCGCTCGGGTTCCGCCTGGGCCCACACCTCGCGCGCACGGGCGTCTACGCGGCCGTGCGTCCCGGCTTCGTGAAGTTCTCCGAGCCCCAAGAGCCGACGATCTGCATCGCCATCTTTCCGCCGCCGCTGTCGTGCACCCTCGCCACCGGCAAGAGCGTGTTCGCTCTCGACCTCGCGGGCGGCCTGCAGCTCCAGAACGAGAGGGGCTTGCTGCGATTCGAGGTCGGAGACCGCCTCGTCAAGTACCCGGGCCCGATCCTCGACGCCGATTCCGAGCCGCGCTTCGACGGCTTCTGGAGCCACAATCTGGCCGCCAGCGTCGCCGTGGGCCTGCGCTTCTAGTTACTGCCGGCGGCGGCGTCCCCCCGGCGTATGCTTGCCCCTATGCGTGTGATCCTTCGCCGAACCCTTCTGGCCGTTTCCCTGTGCTCGACCACCGTGGGCGCCACCGGACAGCCTCCTGCGTCCATCACGCCACGCTCTGTCGTTCACTTGTTTGGCGGCAAGGACCTGTCGGGATGGACGGCCGACGCGCCAGCACGCGACACCGATCCGAAAGCGCCTGCGAGCTTCATCGTCCGTGACGGCGTGCTCGTCAGCCTCGGCAAACCCGAGGGCCACCTGCTGACCGATACGAGCTACCGGGACTATCGCCTCGAGGTCGAGTACCGCTTCCCCGGCGAGGGCGGCAACTGTGGTGTGCTCGTCCACGCCTCGCGGCCGCGCGCCCTCTACGAGATGTTTCCGCAGTCGATCGAGGTGCAGATGGAGAGCGGCGACGCGGGAGACTTCTGGTGCATCGAGGAGAACATCGAGGTCCCGGAGATGCGGACTCGGCGCCCGCGCGAGCGCGGCCAGAAGTGGGGCGGCCGTGAGGAGGACGCCCGCCGGATCCTGAACCTCACGAGCGGCTCCGAGAAGCCGCTCGGCGAGTGGAACACCATGGTCATCGAAGCGAGAGGCCGCGGCCTCAAGGTCTGGGTGAACGGCCAGCTGGTGAACGAAGGCTTCGGCGCCACCGCCGACCACGGACGCATTGCGCTCCAGGCCGAAGGCGCCGAGGTGGAGTTTCGCCGCGTGGACATCGGCCCGCTGCCCTCGGCCGTGAAGTAGCGAAGCACCCCGGCTGTCCCCAGTGCCTGCGTATCGCGGTTTCATCCTGCAGCCGACATATCGCGTCGAGCCCGCAGGACCCGTGGTCCACCTCTACGGCCGGCTCGAGGACGGTCGGCCATTCCTCGTCCGCGATCGCCGGCTCGTTCCGCACTTCTACATCGAGAGTAGGGACGCCGAGGAGGCCCGGGGGCGCGGCGCCGTTCGGCAGGTGGCGACCGACAAGGTCACTCTCACGGGCCAGAGCGTCGTCCGCATCGAAGTGGACTGCCCATCCGACACTCCCCCGCTGCGCGATCGCCTGGTTGCGGCCGGCATCGCCACACATGAAGCCGACGTCCGCTTCGCCATGCGCTATCTGATCGAGCGCGGGATCCGTGGCAGTTGCGAGATCCGCGGTGAGGGCCGCGTGGTCACGGGGCTCGGCCTCGTCTTCGACGAACCCGAGCTTGCCGCCACCGATTGGACGCCGCGGCTGCGCGTGCTCTCGCTCGACATCGAAACCGATCCCTCCGCGCGCCGACTACTCGCGGTGGGGCTTCACGGCTGCGGCATCTCCGAGGTGCTGCTCCTGACGCCTGCCGGCTGGAGTTGCCCCCCGGATGCCTCGCCCTTTGCCACCGAGAAGGAGCTGCTCGCAGGCTTTGCGAGGCGCGTGCGCGAGCTGGATCCCGACGTGCTCACAGGCTGGAATGTCATCGACTTCGATCTGTCGGTCCTGGCCCGACTCGCGGAGCGCCTGCACGTGCCGCTCGAACTCGGCTGCGGTCCGGGCGCTCTGCGCATGCGGGCTTCCGGGTTTTCGCGCGGGGCGGCGCAAGCCAGCGTCCCCGGGCGCGTCGTGCTCGACGGAATCCAGCTCCTGCGGGGCGCGTTCATCCGCATGGACGACTACGGGCTCGACGCCGTGGCGCGCTCGGTGCTGGGTGAAGGCAAGACGCTCCACGCAGCGGGCAAGGCCGAGGAGATCTTGCGGCTCTTCGAGGACGATCGGCCCCGGTTCGTCGAGTACAACCGCACCGACGCGCGGCTCGCTTTCGAGATTCTGGAAAAGAAGCGGCTGGTCGAGCTTGCGGTCGAACGCAGCCGGCTCACGGGTCTGCCGCCCGATCGCGTCGCCGGCTCGATCGCCGCGTTCGACTTCCTGTATCTCTCGGAGCTGGGACGCCGCCGCGTCGTCGCCCCGAGCGTGCGCGCGACGCAAGAGGCGGAGCCGCAGACAGGCGGGCACGTGCTCGAGTCGCTCCCGGGGCTTTACACGAACGTCGTCGTGCTCGACTTCAAGAGCCTCTACCCGAGCCTGATCCGGACCTTCGAGATCGACCCGCTGAACCTGGTGCGGCCTGAGGCGGGGACCGGCCTGGCCGATCCCAACTTGGTCGTGGCGCCGAATGGCGCCGGCTTCGCTCGGAAGAAGGGCATTCTCGGCGGGCTTCTCGACGAGCTCATGCCGCGCCGCGAAGAGGCACGACGCGCGGGCGACGAAATCAAGAGCCACGCGATCAAGATCCTGATGAACTCCTTCTACGGCGTGCTCGGGACGCCTGCCTGCCGCTTCTATGACCCGCGCCTGGCCAACGCCATCACCGGCTTCGGGCGCGAGATGCTGCTGTGGTGCAAGACGCGGATCGAGCATGCGGGTCGGCGCGTGCTGTACGGCGACACCGATAGCCTGTTCGTCGAATCCGGCGCGGCGGATGCGGCCGCGGCACGCAGCCTTGGCGAGACGCTCGCAGCCGGCCTCACTGGCGAGCTTGCCGCGCACATCCGGGAACGCTTCCGTGTCGAAAGCCGGCTTCAGCTCGTCTTCGATCGGCTCTATCTGCGCCTGTGCCTGCCGATGATGCGGAACGACGCCGTTGGGGCCCGCAAGCGCTACGCCGGCCTGGTCGACTCGAGCGATGGCGAACGCGTCGTGTTCACGGGCATGGAGGCCGTGCGCAGCGACTGGACCGAGCTGGCGAAGGAGGTTCAGCGCGAGTTGTACGCGCGGCTCTTTGCGGACCAGCCCGTCGAGGAGTACCTGCGCGAGGTCCTGGCCTCGCTCCGAGCCGGGCAACTCGACGACCGGCTGGTGTACCGCAAGGTGCTGCGAAAGTCGCCCGAGGCCTACACCACCACGACTCCGCCGCATGTCGTCGTCGCGAGACAGATCGGCCAGAAGCGGCGCGGCCGCATCTCCTATGTGATGACGACTGCCGGCCCGCAATCGGCCGAAGGCCGGCACGATCCTCTCGACTACGACCACTACGTCGATAAGCAGATCCGCGCGGTCGCCGAGCCGGTGCTCACGCTCCTGGGCGTGGACCTCGAGCAGATCCTCGGCGCCAGGAAGCAGCTCCGGCTGTTCTGATGAGAAAGGCGCTCTCTAGCGAAGCAGCGCGTCCGCGGCGGCGTCGCGGGGATAGCGCTGGAGGATGCCTTCCTCGGCCATGACCTTCTCGATGGCGTCCATGTCCATGGGCAGGTCTGCCGAGACCAGCTCGACTCCGGTCTGCGTGATGACGATCAGGTCTTCGAGGCGGATGTAGATCTGCTCCTCGGGCACGCGCAGCGCGGGCTCGATTGTGAAGACCATGCCCGGCCGCAGCGGGCCCGTGTCCCAGCCATCGTCGTGGGTGGCCATCCCGACCCAGTGGCCGAGGAGCGGATAGCTCTTGAGTGACTCGCGGTAGTCCTTCACGAAGCCGCGCGCGGCCGCTTCGTAGATCGGCTTCGAGAAGTTGGAAGCGGCGAACACCTGGTCCATCCCGGCAGCCGCTTCCGCCGCGATCGTCGCGGCCGTCTTGCCCGGGCGGATGGCCTCCAGGATCTTCCGGTAGCAGCCGAGGTAGAAGCCGTACAGCTCCTTTTGCCACGGGCTGAAGCGTCCGTTCACCGGCCACTGACGCGTGATGTCGCTCATGTAGTAGCCCACGTCGGGGGCGAAGTCCATGAGCAACAACTCGCCATCCTGCATGCGGCGCTTGCCGGCATTGTAGTGGGGGTACCACGCATTCGTGCCGCTGGCGATCAGCTTGGACGGGCTGCGTCAGATACGAACTCCACTGGGGATCGACGATCTGATACTCGACTTCGGGCTCGGCGTCGGGAGCGGCCCCGGGCTGCAACAGCGCAACCAGGTGGTCGACGCCGGTGCCTCTCCGGGGCTCGGTTCGAAACCGGGCCGGGCAAACGACCGGAGGTCCTTGTGCACACTACCCACGCCTGAAGCCTAGGTCCATCGCCACCCGCGGGCAACCCTCCCCTACCTCACGTCTCCGATCAAGGGCCCTGTAGAATTCCACACCAAGAGGGATCCTGATGGTGCGCGCCGACTCCTTCACCGCATTCGTCATCGACCAGCTTCGCGGCCTGGGTGTCGTCGAGGCGCGAGCGATGTTCGGGGGCAAGGGACTCTATTGGAAGGAGCAGATCTTCGGGCTGATCGACGAGGGACGGCTCTACTTCCGCGTGTCTGAAACGACGGCCCTGCGCTATGGGGCTCTCGGCTCGAAGCCGTTCGAGCCCTGGCCGGGTCACGTGATGAAGGGCTACTACGAGCTGCCGGCCAGCATCCTGGAAGACGTTGACGAGGCCG
>CAYTWT010000208.1:0-10667 GCA_964442185.1 uncultured Acidobacteriota bacterium | reverse complement strand
TCCGGGCGATGAACGATGTCGATTTCTCGGTCGAGCGAGTGCTGGCCGGAATCGACGCCGCCGCTCGGGTCGGCCTCACCCCCATCAAGATCAACGTGGTGGTCAAGCGTGGCGTGAACGAGCACAGCATCCTGCCGATGGTCCGGTACTTCCGTGGCACAGGCCAGATCGTGCGCTTCATCGAGTACATGGATGTGGGGCACTCGAATGGCTGGCGTCTCGATGATGTCGTCTCGGCCGCGGAGATCTTCGCGACGATCCATGCCGAGCTGCCCATTGAGCCGATCGACCCGAACTACCGCGGAGAAGTCGCAGGCCGGTGGCGCTATCGCGACGGCGGCGGCGAGATCGGAATCATTGCGTCGGTGACGCAGCCTTTCTGCCGCGATTGCAGTCGCGCCAGACTCTCGGCGGACGGTCAGCTGTTCACGTGCCTGTTTGCGACCAGGGGCCACGACCTGCGGTCTCTCTTGCGCGGCGGCGCCAGCGACGACGACATCACGGACGCCATTTCTGGCGTGTGGCGGGCCCGGAGCGACCGCTACTCGGAGGTTCGCTCGGCGGAAACAGTCGCGCTTCCCAAGATCGAAATGTCCTACGTCGGAGGGTAGACGATGTTACCCGCAGGGACGAAAGAGCCGGAGCCCAGCACCAAACCTCGTAATGCCGCGTGATGAAGGAGGGTCATGACGCTGCTGCGCGCGGGTGTGCTCTTCATGGTCACGGCTGTCGCCGAGATTATTGGGTGCTACCTGCCACACCTGTGGCTCCGGAAAGGAAAGTCGGCCTTCCTACTGCTGCTGCGCGGTCGCCGTCACCGTCATGGCGATCATCGTCCTGGGACATAAAGGCTCACCATGACCTTGGTCTGCAACATCGCGAGCAGCGGCCTCGACCACTCCAACACGCGCGCGCCCCGGCCCGGCGCCCGACGATCCTGTCGCCGCGTAGGCGCGACAAGGGCGAGACGCGCCACGTGACGCACACCGAGTCCGATTCACCGGCCATCCCGCCCGTCTGTGACGCGTCCGCTGGCGGTACCATTGTCTCGCTGATCGCCAGCGCGACGGAGATTGTCTGCGCCCTCGGGCTCCGCGACCGTCTGGTCGGCATCTCACACGAGTGTGACTTCCCCGAGGATGTGCGCGACCTTCCGGTCTGCTCCGAGCCTCGGGTCGACCCCAGCCAGTCGGGCGGCCAGATCGACCGCGCGGTGCGGGAGCTGGTCCGCGAGGGGGCGAGCATCTACCACGTGCGCACCGAGATGCTGGAGCGGCTTCGTCCGGACCTCATCGTCACCCAGGACCAGTGCCGCGTCTGCGCGGTCTCGCTCGCCGACGTGGAACAGGCGTGCTCGACGCTGGCGCACAAGGCTGTCCGCCTGTGCTCGCTGACGCCGCACACGCTCGACGACATCTACGCCGACTTCGAGCGCGTCGGAGCCGCAGCAGGGGTGCCCGACCGAGGCCGGGCGCTCGCCTCCGCTTTTCGGCAGAGGCTCGAGGCTCTACGGGACGCAGTGAATCGTGAGCCGAAACCCACAGTCTTGTGCCTGGAGTGGCTCGACCCGCCGATGGTGGCGGGCGGCTGGATGCCCGAGCTGGTCCGGATCGCAGGCGGGAACCCCCTGCTAGTAACGTCGCCCGCGCCATTCCGGACCGTGGGTTGGGAGGAGATCGAGGCGGCCGACCCCGACGTCGTGGTGGTCATGCCCTGCGGCTTCTCAATTCGCCGGACGCTGAAGGAGCTGGGCGACGAGCGAATCGGGCCACCGGTCGGTCGGCTTCGCGCGACGCGTGCCGGGCGCACGTTCGTCGCAGATGGAAACGCCTACTTCAACCGGCCAGGCCCGCGAATCGCTGACAGCGCCGAGATCTTGGCCTCGCTCCTTCATCCGGACCGCTTCCCTCGCCGCGGCTCCAGGGCGGAGCGCTGGCCGTAAGGAGGAGTGAGATGGATGCTACCGCTTTCGTGCAGGAATTGGACGCGTTCAAGGCCGAGCGTCTCTCTCCGATCGTCGGAGTGGGCCAGACGTCGCTTCTGGGCGGCGCCCCTGGCGACGCGAAGAAGATGCTGCAGGTCGCGCTTGCCAACGAGATTAGCGTGAGCGAGTTGGCCGCGGCCTGGATGCCGAGCACGCCGGAGGTGGATGTGAAGATCGCGCTCGCTCGACAGGCCGGGGATGAGGCTGGGCACTTCCAGCTTGTGGCCGACCGGCTGGTGGCCCTCGGTTTCGACATTGCGGGCTTTCGGTCACCCGGTGCCAACCCGCTCTTCGACTACCTACGCAGGCTTTCGACGACGGTCGAGCGAGTCGCCGCCGGGCTCTTCGCGCTGGAATCTATCGCCTACGCGGTCAACGAGAACTTCATCGCCTTCTGCGAGCGGCGAGCCGACGTCGAGACTGTGCGGATCTACCGTGAGTACATCCAACCCGACGAGCAGCGGCACCAGAAGCTCGGCCGGCAGCTCCTCGCCAAGCACGCGACGGAACCGGCGTTGCAGCAGAGAGCCAGAGACGTGGTGGGAAGGGTCCAGGAGATCGCCACCGCCGCGCGAGCCCAGGCCGCGGAGAAGTTGGGCACCGCCTGCTTCCCGGGGTGCTGAGCGAGCCATGCGCCACCGGGCACCCATTTGCGCAGCGGCGGATCGGGCAGGCTGGGTGAATTCGACCATGAGGGATGAGAAGCGATGCGCAAGGATCCGACCTTCCGTGTGCTGGGAGAGGCGCCCACCCGCGGCGAGCGCTACGAGGCCTACCGGAATGGGACCGCCGGGAGGCGGAGTGGGACCCCGCCGATCATCCGGTCCACGTGGACATCGAGAGCGTGGCCGTCTGCGACCTGCGCTGCGGCAGCTCGGAGGAGGACCCGCAGGGTTTCTGCCAGATCTGGACCCACGAGCACGTCCGCACCCAGGGCTTCGACCAGCACACTTACCAGCGCGGCTACATGGACCTGGTGCTCTACGGCCGGCGCATCCAGCAGTGCGCCGACATGGGCGTCAGCTCCATGAAGCTCAACTACCGCGGCGGGGAGTCGTCGCAGCACCCGCGCATCGTCTCCTTCATCCGGGAGGCGGCCGAGCTGGGCTTCGTGGACATCATCGAGCGCCGCGACCACGGCATCGGTGGAGTCTGAGAACGCAGGCGCCGTCCTCAGTTCACTCGGGCAAATGCCGGCTGTTTCCATCGGTGTGGAGGTAGGCCAATGGGTCGTCTGACCAGTGAGAAGTGTGTCGCCTGCCGCCGAGATTCGCCGCGAGTGACCGAGGCGGAGATCCCGGAGCTCAAGCCCGAGATCCCGGACTGGGAGCTGCTGGAGCGAGACGGGATGCGACTCGAGCGGGTGTTCCGCTTCGCCGGCTTTTCTGGGGCCCTGGCCTTCACGAATCGGGTCAGCGCCCTCGCCGAGGAGGAAGGCCACCATCCGGCCCTCCTCACCGAGTGGGGGCGGGTGACGGTCACCTGGTGGACCCACAAGATCCACGGGCTTCATCGCAATGACTTCATCATGGCAGCGAAGACCGATTCGCTTGTGAAGTGGGGTTCGGGGCTGCGTGACCCGGCTTCGGCCCTTACTCGCGCGGCCTCCGCAAGCCTCCTTGGCTGCCTTAGCGGGGAGGGGGCGGCCCTGCGGGCTCGGACCTGGGCTCGGACCTGCTGAGGTCTTGGAGCAGCGGGCCACCGACCACCGGTGTCCCCGTAGACCGGCTCCTTTCGTTCGTAGCTCTGCGCTACGGTCAGACGATCGCGAGCGTAACCCACGCACTCGCGATAGGAGCCGGTCGTCCCATCCTGACTATATCCGCTGGCCGTGATCAAGACGGAGTGGTTCGCCGTCAGCTCGACGTCGGCAACGGCAGGGCGTTTCAGTCGCCGCCCTCCAGGGTGTCGGGCAGCCCTCCGACGTTCCGTAGCGCCCGCACCTGAATCCGATCGTCCAGCGTGTAGTCCTTCTCCCCTGGATAGACCACGAACAAGCGCTCCAGCTTCAAGTCATCCAGCACCACGCGCATGGACTTCGTCGTGCGCGGCGCGTCGGCGTACTTGAGCACGAAGCCCCAGCGCCGGCCGCCGCGAGCCAGCATCAGGTCCAGTTCGGCGCCACCGTGGGTGCCCCAGTGGAAGGCCTCGCCGGGCTCGAACCGGAGGACGCGCAGGAGGTGCTCGAGCGCCAGCCCTTCCCACGACGCGCCGAGCTTGGGGTGTGCCTGGAGCTCCGGCTGCGAGCGGATCCCCAGCAGGGCGTGAAACAGGCCGCTGTCGCGCAAGTAGATCTTCGGCGCCTTGCGCACGCGTTTGCCGAGGTTCTCGGTCCAGGACGGCAACGACCGGATCATGAACGAGCCGGTGAGGATGTCGAGGTAGTGCTGCGCCGTCTTGTAGTTGACACCGAGCGAGCCGGCGATCTCCGAGGCGTTCCAGGTCTGGGCGTGATAGTGGGCGACCATCAGCCAGAAGCGGCGCAGCTGTTCCGACGGGACGGTGATGCCCAGCTGCGGAATGTCGCGGGTGAGAAAGGTGCGGATGAACTGCTGCCGCCAGTGCAGGCTCGCCTCGTCGGAATCGCTCAGGAACGACTCGGGGAACCCGCCGCGAAGCCACAGCGTGTCCAGTCGATCGAAGCCGACTTCCGTGCCGTCGAAACCACTGAGGTCGATGAAGCCCACCCGGCCGGCCAGCGACTCGGACACGCCTTTGACCAGGTCCAGCGAGGCGCTGCCCAAAATGAGGAAGCGGGCCGGCGTGCCCGGGCGATCCGCCAGCACACGCAGCAGGGGGAACAGGTCTGGCCGGCGTTGAATCTCATCGATGACCACGAGCCCCGTGAGTGGGCCGAGCGTTTGCCGAGGGGCCTCCAGGCGGGCCAGGTCCAGGGGATCTTCGAGATCGAAGTAGGCGTCTGGCCTGGTGGCCAGTTCCCTGGCCAGCGTGGTCTTACCGCACTGGCGGGGGCCGAGCAGAGCAGTGACCCTGAAACGGGCCAGGGAGTCATGGATCTGCCGACGATAGCTCCCACGATCGACGACCGTCATATGCGAAGAATAGCGTTGTTGCCACTAAAATACAAGCTTTGTACGGCTCCTGGCATCGACCCGGCTCTCGTTGAGAACAGGGGAATACGGGCCCGCCCGCTCGGGCCACAGGGCTCGTGTTACACTAGTCTCGTGGAGGAACCATGCCTAACCTGACCATCACCGCGGAAGAAGAGGTCCTCCGCTGGGCCCGGATCAGGGCCGCCGAGGGGAACACGAGCGTCGCTCGGTTGGTGGGTGACCTGCTGAGGGAGCACATGAAGGAGGAACGCGGGTACGAAAACGCGAAGCGACGTTTCCTGGGGACGACGGCGCGGGTCCTCAGCAACGGCGCCTACCCCTCCCGAGACGAACTGCATGACCGCCCTCGTCTTCGTTGACACGAACGTCGTCGTCTATGCCCGCGACGCACGCAACGCCTCGAAGCAGCAACGTGCCCACGAGTGGATGGAGTTCCTCTGGGACGCCAAGCGGGGCCGGGTGAGCCCACAGGTGCTGCACGAGTACTACGAGACCGTCACCCGGAACCTCAAACCCGGTCTCACGCCGGAAGAAGCCCGCACCGACGTTCGGGCCCTGTTCCACTGGCTCGTGCCGATCGAGGCCAAGCTGGTCCTCGAAACCGCCTGGCACTTCCAGGCCAAGGGCTCGTTCTCCTTCTGGGATGCTCTCATCCTCGGCGCCGCCCAGACCATGGACTGCGGCTTCGTCCTGAGTGAAGACATGGGCGCGGGGCAAAACGTCGAGGGAATGCGAGTCGTGGACCCGTTCCGGACCCCACCCAAAGACCTCGACCGCTACTAGACGCGAAGCGCCCGCGCGGATTCCATATCCGCCAGCGGGATATACTCCGCCTGGATCATGAACAGACGACCGTTGCTGATTGCCTCCGACCACGCCGGCTTCGAGCTCAAGGAGCGTCTCAAGAAGGCGCTCGAGAAGCGCGGCGTACCCTACGAGGATCTCGGCCCTGGCTCGGCCGCGTCCGTCGACTACCCGGACTTTGCGCGGAAGGTCGCCGAAGCGGTCGGTCGCGGTGAGGCGGAGTGGGGGTTGCTGGTGTGCGGCACCGGCCAGGGCATGGCGATGACGGCCAACCGCTACCGCGGTGTTCGCGCGGCCGTGCCCTGCACTGAAGAAACGGCACGCCTGGTGCGCGAGCACAACAACGCGAACGTGCTGGCCCTCGGTGGCCGGACGATTCCCCCCGAGACCGCCGAGCGCATCCTGGAGGTCTTTCTCGCCACACCCTTTGCCGGCGGCCGCCACGAGCGTCGCGTCCGGAAGATCGACGAGTGACGATGGAGAACCTGCGCCACACAGACCCCGAGATCGCCGAGGCGATTCGGAACGAAACCCGCCGCGAGGGCTCGCAGCTCGAGATGATCGCATCCGAGAACTTCGTCTCCGAGGCGGTGCTCGAAGCGCTCGGCTCGGTCCTCACCAACAAGTACGCAGAAGGGTATCCGGGCCGGCGTTACTACGGTGGCTGCGAGTTCGTGGACGTGGCTGAGAAGCTGGCGATCGCCCGCGCCAAGCAGCTGTTCGGCGCCGAGCACGCGAACGTCCAGCCACACTCGGGCGCGCAGGCCAACATGGCGGTCTACATGGCCGCCATCAAGCCGGGCGACACGATCCTCGGCATGAACCTCTCGCACGGCGGCCACCTCACGCACGGCCACCCGCTGAATTTCTCGGGCCGCTACTTCAATGTGGTGGCCTACGGCGTCCGCAAAGACGACGAGCGCCTCGACTACGACGAACTGGCGCGGCTTGCCGCCGAGCACAGGCCAAAGCTCATCGTGGTCGGCGCCTCGGCCTACCCGCGGATCATCGACTTTCCCGCGGTGAGGCGCGCGGCGGACGCGTGTGGCGCCGTGGTCATGGCCGACATGGCCCACATCGCCGGCCTCGTGGCCACCGGCCTGCACCCGAGTCCGGTGCCGCAGGCGGAGTTCGTGACGAGCACGACCCACAAGACGCTGCGCGGCCCGCGCGGCGGCCTGATTCTCTGCCAGGCGAAGTGGGCGAAGGAGGTCGACAGGCTGGTCTTCCCTGGCGTTCAGGGCGGCCCGCTCATGCACGTGATCGCGGCCAAGGCCGTGGCCTTCAAGGAGGCGCAGGCACCCGAGTTCAAGGGCTATCAGCAGCAGGTGCTGGCCAACGCCAAGGCGCTCGCCGCCGCGCTGTCCGGAGAGGGCTTCCGCCTGGTGTCGGGCGGGACCGACAACCATCTCGTCCTGGTCGATGTCTTCGCGCGCGGCCTCACGGGCAAGGCCGCGGAGGCGGCCCTCGACCACGCGGGAATCACCGTGAACAAGAACACCATCCCGTACGACACGAACTCGCCCATGGTTGCTTCGGGAATTCGCATCGGCACGCCAGCCTTGACGACGCGCGGGATGAAGGAAGCGGAGATGGAGACGATCGGCCGCCTGATCGCGCGCGCTCTCGCGAAACCCGACGACACCGCGAACCTGGCGGCGGTGAAGCAGGAGGTCGCCAGGCTCTGCGAGCGTTTCCCGCTCTACGCACTGCGTCTCGCGGGTTACGACCGAAGCCGATGATCATGAAGGAATCCCGGGCATGACGGAAGCCGCCGCGCCGGGCCAGCGCCGCCTCGCGACGATCGAAGGGCTGAACCGCGTCCTGGTCGCGCTCGTCGGCATCTCCGACAACGTGAGTGACATCATCTTCTCGCCCGGGAAACCCGCCCAGGTGGAGCTCAACAGCCAACTCCGGGGCGCTCGCATCCCGGGCCTCGAGCTCCTGACCGAGGAAGACACGGCGGATCTTGCGCGCGTACTGACCGAGAACAACACGCTCGCCGCGGAGACACTTCGGCTGAACGGCTCCGCGGACCTCTCGCATGCCATCGGCGACAAGGCCCGCTTCCGCGTGAACATCTTCCGGCAGCGGGGGACGTTCGCCGCGGTCTTGCGTGTGATCCCGACCCAGATCCCGAGCTTCGAGCAGCTCGGGCTACCGCCCGTCCTGAAGGAGATCGCGGAGCTGAAGAACGGGATCGTCCTGGTGACGGGGCCCACAGGCTCGGGCAAGAGCTCGACCCTTGCGGCGGTGATCGACCTGATCAACGAGACCCGCGCCGACCATGTGGTCACCATCGAAGACCCGATCGAGTTCAGCCACAAACACAAGAAATCCACCATCCACCAGCGTGAGCTGCACAGCGACACGCCCACCTTCGCCCTGGCGTTGCGCGCGGCGCTGCGGCAGGCCCCCAAGGTCATCCTGGTCGGAGAGATGCGCGACGTCGAGACGATCGAGACGGCCTTCGAGGCCGCCGAGACCGGCCATCTCGTGCTCTCGACACTCCACACCATCGATGCCGCCAAGACCGTGGACCGGATCATCGGCGTGTTCCCGAAGAGCGAGGAGCGCATCGTGAGGACGCGGCTTGCGGCCACCTTTCGGTTCATCGTCTCGCAGCGCCTGCTGAGCCGGACCGGCGGCAAGGGTCGCGTGGCGGCGATCGAGATCCTGAAGGCCAACGGCCGCACCCAGGAGTACATCGTCAAGGGCGAGTCCGGCGGGAAGTCGCTGGTGGACGCGATGAACGATGGCGAACTGGACGGGATGCAGTCCTTCGACAAGGTGCTCGAGGGCCTGGCCCGCGACAAGGCTGTGACCGTGGCGACTGCGCTGGCCTACGCCACGAACCGCACCAACCTCGCACTCAGCATTCACGATCTGGTCGTCGACAGCGAAGCACCGGCCTGAGTAGGTTAACATCGTCGCTTGTCCTTCTTCGGCCCCGGCGGGCTCCTGGCCCGCGCGCTCCCCGGCTACGAGGAGCGACCTTCACAGGCGCAGTTCTCAGAGGCCGTGAGCCGCACGCTCCGAGACGGCGGCACGCTCTTGGCCGAAGCCGGAACGGGCACCGGCAAGACGCTCGCCTACCTGCTCCCGGCCGTGGAGCTCGGCCGCCGCGTCGTGGTCTCGACCGGCACCAAGAACCTGCAGGAGCAGCTCGTCTCGAAGGACATCCCGCTCCTGGCTCGGGCGCTGGGCCGCGACCTGAGCGTCGCGGTGATGAAGGGGCGCGGCAACTATCTTTGCCTGCTCCGCTTCCGTTCCTTCGCCGAAGCCGGCAGCTTCCGGCGTCAAGGCGAGCTGCCGATCTTTCGCGCCGTGCAGGACTGGGCGCCACGTACGCAGGCGGGCGATCGGGCCGAGATCGACGACATGCCCGACAAGACCGACTTCTGGCGCGAGATCTCGGCCGCGAGCGAGAACTGCATCGGCCAGGCTTGCCCCGACTTCGGACCCTGCTGGATCACGCGCATGCGGGAGCGCGCCGTCGAGGCCGATCTCGTAGTCGTCAATCACCATCTGCTGTGCGCGGACCTGGCCGTCAAGGAGGGCAGCTACGGCGAGGTGATCCCGCCCTACAACACGCTGATCCTGGACGAGGCGCACCTGCTCGAAGACGTGGCGACGCAGTACTTCGGCGTGAGCGTCTCGTCGCATCGTGTCGAGGAGCTGAGCCGCGACGTGGAGCGCGAGCTGAAGGCGGCGCGGCTCGACGCGCGCGAGCTGCTGGCCGAGCTCGACAGCTTGCGTCACCGCGCCGATCGGGTCTTCAAGATGCTCGCGGCCGGCGCGGGCCGGCGCCTTTCGCCGGGGTGGATGGGTGACGCGCTCTCGGAGGAAGCGACCGCGCTGCTCACGCGCCTCGACGGCCTGCGCACCGCGATCCTGGTCCTGCCGGAACGGCCGGAAGCGCTGAGCGCGCTCGCGGGCCGCGCCCAGGGCCTGCGCGAGGACCTGGGCCTGGTGCTCGAGGCCGACGACGACAGCCACGTCTACTTCGTCGAAGTCCGGGGCCGCGCCGTCCATCTCAAGGCGACGCCGATCGACGTGTCATCCCGGCTCCGCGAGCTGCTGTTCGAGCAGACGCGGGCCGTCGTGCTGACATCGGCCACGCTGGCGGTCGATGGCAGCTACGAGTACCTGAGGTCGCGACTCGGGGTGCGCTCGACGGAAGAGCTGTTGCTGGCGTCGCCTTTCGATTTCAGCGAGCAGGCCGTTCTCTACGTTCCCCGTGGCATGCCCGAACCGCGCTCGGAGCTGTTCGTGGAACGCGCCGCCCTCGAGGTGATGGCGCTTCTGGAAGCGAGCCGCGGCCGCGCCTTCGTGCTCTTCACCTCCTACGCCAACATGGGCGCGGTGGCCGAGCGTATCGCCGGCGAGGTGCCCTGGCCGCTGCTGATTCAGGGCGAGGCGCCAAAGGCCGCCCTGCTCGAGACCTTCCGCCGCACCCCGAGCGCCGTGCTCCTCGCGACGGCGTCGTTCTGGCAAGGTGTCGACGTGGTGGGGGAGCAGCTCTCGTGCGTGATCATCGACAAGCTGCCGTTCGCCTCGCCTGCGGACCCGGTCGTCTCGGCCCGCATCGACCACATGAAGACGCTGGGCGAGAACGCCTTCGCCGACTACCAGGTGCCGGTCGCGATCCTGATGCTCAAGCAGGGGCTCGGCCGGCTGATCCGCTCGGCGGCCGACCGTGGCATCCTCGCAGTCCTCGACAGCCGGCTGATCGAGAAGGGCTACGGCCGGCGCTTTCTCGCAAGCTTGCCACCTGCGCGCCTGGTCCACGACCTGGCCGAGGT
>CAYTWT010000207.1:0-1659 GCA_964442185.1 uncultured Acidobacteriota bacterium | reverse complement strand
CTGGTACGGCCGCGCGTGGATGAGCGTGATCCCTAGCTTGGCGCACACGAGCGAGAGGTGGTTCGAACGGTAGGCGGCGCCGTTGTCCACGTAGAGCCGCTTGGGCACTCCGCGACGCAAGATCGCCTGCTGCAGGACGGGTAGGAAGGCGGCGGTTGACTCCGAAAGCGCGAAGGCCGCGTAGGGAACGACACGGGTGGCATCGTCGATCAGGCCGATCAGGTAGGCCTTGCGCTTGCGCCCACTCTCGGTCGCGACCGCCGGTCCGTGCATCACGTCGCTCATCCACAGCTCGCCCGCCTTGTCGAAGGCAAAGCGGCGCCGATCCTTGCTGGTCGGCTCCTTCGGCCTCTTGTCCATCAGCCCGTGGCGGGACAGCAGCCGGTGGACGGTTGCCGGAGCGAGGTGCAGCTCTTCCCCGATGCCACCTGTGAGCTTGGCTTGCTCGATCACCGCACCTACGGAGAGCGCCGGAGTCTCGTCTTTGAGCTGGCAAAGCATGTCGGCGATCTCTTGCGGGATCGCGCGCGCGTGCCCTTGGTCACGCCGCACCAGCGGCCGCAGCGCCTCGAAGCCACCCCGTCGGTAGTCCGTCAGCCAGTCCCGGATCGTCTCGGCCGCTACCCGAGAGCGTCGCGAGCCGGGAATCTCGTAGACCCTCTCCGCCTTCTCACGCAGCAAGGGATAAAGACCGCGTGCCCTCTCCTCGCGATGCACCAGGTCGGCGATCAGGCCGTACCGAAACAAAGCGATCTGCTCCCGAATCTTGTCGTCGATCATCGGTTCTCTCCTATCTGCCGCCTCCTGGGGCGGCGCGAGGAGAAATACGCCTATCCGCTCGGAGGGTCAGGCCCCGTTTCGTGTTGGAGCGGCGGCTCACCCTGCGCCCTCCGAGCGCCCGCGGGGCGAAATCCGACCGGCGGCGGCAGCGCCTGCAGGTACGCGGCCCCGATCTCGCGCAAGGCCACCAGCGCACGCTCCGTGCCCAGCACCGAGCGCAGAGCCCTCACCTCCGGCGCCGTACCCAGACGCCCCGGCATCGCCGTGATCAGAGCCAGCACGGCGGCCCGCACACCCAGACGCCGCCGGCGCAGCCAGCGTACGGCTCCGGGCAGCTCGATCTCCTCCACGCGCAGTGCCTGTGCCGCCGCCTCCACGCCCATGGACTCCGACATCGCCACCACACGCTCGGCCTCGTCCAGGCTGCCCCCGAGCCGCGACGAAAGGCAGTCCGGCAGCAGGCTGAAGCTCATGCGCGCTTCAGGGCAGTACCAGCGGGCCACCCGCATCCCTGGCGGCTCGAGCCTCGGATACGTGCCATGACGCGCAAATCCACATTCGGCGCCCGGATGGCTCGGGCAGCGATTAAGCCTTGCCTGACGCCAGGCTTCTTGGGTAACGTATTGCTCGCTGGTGAGCGTCGTGTCGTGACGCAGCTGCACCGGCCACGGGCCCGCACGCCTCGAACGTGGCGGGCCCACCTTCCTTGCTTGAAACCGTGCAGTCTCTACAAATCCGTCAGCACGTCAAGCCGCGCGCCTTCGGCGCGGACGATGATGCCTCTCACAAACCCGCCGCGATTCCACGTCTCGCAATCCGCCGCCTTCCCGCATCGTTCACCGCGGACGCAGACTGAGCAGACTGCCGTCGCGGATCACG
>CAYTWT010000206.1:0-8658 GCA_964442185.1 uncultured Acidobacteriota bacterium | reverse complement strand
TCTCGGGCTCGACTGGATCGTGACCAAGGCCTTAGGTGCCAAGCCAATAGCCGACTACACCGACTACGGTTCGATTCGTCGCCAACTTAAGGCCTTTCAGAAGTCGCTCGGGATAGAGCTGACGTCGGCACGCCAGAGACTGCAAGAGGTTGAGCAGATCCCTCAGCCGTTCTCTTACGCCGAGGATGCCAATGGCGCTGGCGAAGTGACCGCGATCGCTGATGCTTTCGAGGTCGTCTGGAACAAAGCGCTCGTGACCCTGTTGTCGGAGTTCGCGCCATACAGAGAGCTCGTTGAGGTCCGCAAGACCAGCGGAACGTTCAGTGTCGAGTTCTCCAACTGGTATCAGCTTCTGGAGCGGAAGAAGAAAGACGCCTTCGCAGGCAGAGCCTCCGATGAGTACAAACAGTTCATAGGGCGGGTGAGTCAACGACAAGTCGGGGCCATGACGGAGACAAAGCTGACGGAGCGTCTCGGCAAGGTTGATGCGGTGAAACGGGACAACCTCGCGTTCAACGTTGTCTTTCAAAGGGCGTACGTCGTTGCCTTCTTAGATTTTCGCCAGATCACAACCGCGCACACCGACGAGCTCGCGGAGACGGACGTTGAAGTTCCGGACCCAGACGAGGAATTCGAGTCGGAGGCTGATTCGGCAGAGGATGATGCTGAGACAGCTGCTTTGGAGTCGCCGTCGCCGACCAAGAGCAACCTCCTCGGGAAACTGTGCGAAGAAAGAGCAGTGCAATACGTTGAGGCACTCAATGACCTTGTGGCGGGATGGCCCGACTTGTTGAATGTCGACTGCCTCTACAGGGACGAAGACGATCGGGAGGATCTTTTCTGGCTGGGCTCGCTTCGGAAGGCGGAAGGTGGGATTGACTTCACTCAGGGAGCGTCAATGCGTGCGGCGGACATCCTATCTTGGGCCGCTTCGATGAATCTGTTTGACAGCCTTGTCGAGCCCGGGAAGAAATCCGGATTCGATGAGTTCTGGAGCAGAGTTCTCGCGAAGGACGCCTATCTGACCCGACGAGTCAGCCGGGCCGTCGGACGCTTCTCGGATAGCAGCAAGGCCTCAGCGGCTGTGCGAATCCTCAAGTCAAAGAGTGAGGAAGTCAAAGAGCCGGCTTGCCGAGAGGAAGCACGTAGGCGCATGGAGTGGCTGTGGAAGAAGCTAGGGTTCTAAGCGTCGCGTCATCTCGACGTGCATGCTGCTAGATGCTTTCAGCGGCGGTCCGCTTCGAGTCCTGGAGCAGGACTCTCCCGGTGTGATCGCTGAATACGTCGAAGGCCTTCGACGAGACGGTCAGACAGCTGTAGAGGACGAGGCTGACGAAGAGGATGGACCGGAGCCGACTCAGGACAGGCACAATGTTCTGCGGAAAGCTGATCTCTCTGCCAAGGGGTTCGACTACCAAGAGGATCTTGTAGAGCAGGCGCTCCGCACCCTGCGGGCGCCACCGCCGAAGAACACAGCTCTTCTCAGTCTTCCAACCGGGGCTGGCAAGACCCGTACGGCCCTGCTGGCGGTGATTCGGTTCCTTCAGTCGCTTAGCCAACCGGTAGCTGTGCTCTGGCTCGCCCCCACGCGCGAACTTCTCGGCCAGGCTTTTGACGCGGCGCGCCACTTGTGGCACGCGGAGTGGTCCGCCCCGGACCTCGAACTTGTCCGTGCCGACCTGGGGGGAAAGCCTCCTCGCAAATTGGAGCGCTCCGTCGTCGTCTTCATGACGCCGCAGATGCTTCACGCACATTTTCGCCGGAAGATTCCGCTTCCCGACCCACGGGTCGTAGTATTCGACGAGGCGCACCACCTAGGGGCCCCTGCGTTTCGTGAGGCTACGGAAGAGCTCCGGAGGAAGGGAGCGCCGGGTCTCCTAGGCCTTTCCGCGACGCCAGGTCGGGCCGACGAATCTGAAACGACTAGCCTCGTGGAATTCTTTGGAGGAAGGCTGCTCCGTAGCGGCCTTCTCAAACCAAACGCGATCAGAGTACTGGAGCGACGAGGGATCTTGGCCTCCTTGGATTTTCAGGTGCTGAGCACAAAGGCGGAGGGAATCGTCCCTTCCGGTGATGCGCAGCGCCTGGCGACTGATCCCGGTCGACTGCGGGCACTCCGAGACCTTCTTCGGCCTGGTGTCACCAAAAGGGTTCGGAGTGGCGGCACACTTGTGTTCTGCGCCAGTATTAGGCATGCGCATGCCGTGGCTGCCGTCCTCCGCTGTAATGGCATCTCCGCCGAGGCGATCTCGGCCAACACGAGCCCGCTTCGGCGGCTCAGCCTTCTCGCAGACTTTCGAGCTGACCGATTGCAGGTTCTCTCATGTAAGTCGCTATTGGCTACGGGCTACGATTCTCCGGGGATCCGGAACGTAGTCCTGACCGTCCCCGTGCGCTCCGCTGTGCTCTTTGAGCAGATCGTGGGTCGGGCAGCTCGTGGACCCGAGGTCGGGGGGCGCGCGCGCTCCTCCATTTGGCAGTTCGAGGACCACCTAGCCCTCCACGGCCTGCCGGCCTCGTACTATAGATACTCTGACTTTGATTGGGTCTAGGGAGCGACAGACCTAGGCTTCTTGAGTCTCCACTGTTCTCTACGAAGTGTGCCGGAGTCTTGACCCGCTGATGATGAACAACGTGTTCCGTCGGAACAGAGGCGGACCTGTCCAAAGCACGCCGCGTCATCGACGGGTTCAAGAAAGACGACAGGGCGCGAGTGTTCATCGTCTTGGTCTCCTTTTCCTTCGGCGCTACGCAGAAATGACCCTGGTCTGCTCGTCAGAAGTGACCCACCGCTGTGGCGCGCGCCAAGACCGCAGGAGCGACGATCGGTACAACGGCGCTTTTGAACGCCGGCCTTCGGCCGCAACGGCGACGGCGCTCTTCTGGGGGCCTCCAGGGCCGGCCCACAGCCCCCCGCCGCAGCTCACTGGCAGGCACGGATCTTGGGTGGTCCCCTTTTGGAGAGCACAAGCGGGTCATTTTTGACGAGCGGCGAAGCCTTTTCAATGCCTTGGCCTCATCTTGGAAGGGCTGAGCGTCTTTGCCAGGCGCACGGCCTCGAGCACGGCGGCCTGCGGGTCCACGACGCCCCAGCCCTGGCGATCGATCGCGATGTGGGCGAGCCGGTGGGCGGTGCGGATCAGGATCCGCTTGATCTGCGCAGGCGTGAGCTCTGGGTTGGCCTCGAGCATCTGCGCCGCCAGCGAGGCGACGATCGGCGCCGCGAAGCTGGTGCCGTCCACGTGCTTGTAGGCCCCGGAGATGACGTTGTTGTCGCGCAGCTTGGCCGCGATCAGTTCGCGCAGCAGCGGCATGGCCAGCGGCCGCGCGGCGTCGAGATCGGCATCGATGCCTTCGTTGTCTGCGAGCAGCGTGTCCAGCTCCACGTCGGGCGCCGCGGTCAGGCGTGTGAGCAACTCGGCCTGGGCTGCGGTGGGCGTGTCGGGCAGGATCGGCGCCGCGACCCAGATGCCGGGCGCGATCACCTCGGGCTTCTGCAGGCCGTCGAGGGTCGGCCCGTAGCTCGAGTGGTACATGTCGTAGCCCGCGAAGGCCAGGCTGTTCTTGTCGTCGAGGCCGCCGACCGTGAGCGCCGATGGCGCCGACGCCGGCGGCAGCACCGGGTGATTCGGCAGGTGGCCCGAGTTGCCGACGGCTGCGCACACGAGCAGCCCCTCGCGCGTCGCGCGCTCCGCGGCCTGCGAAAGCGCGTCGCTCAGGTAGGACGCCTCGTAGTCTCCTCCGCAGCTCACATTCACGATCCGGATCCCGAAGCGCTTGCGATGTCGCACCACCCAGTCGAAGCCGCGGCGGAGGTCGTCGTGGGTCACGCGCCTCACCGAGCCGCACTTCACGAGCACCAAGCGTGCTTCGGAGGCGAGACCCCGGTACAGACCACCCGAGAGCCGGCCGTTCCCGCAGGCCACGACCGAGGTCATCATTCCATGCCAGCTCGAGGCGTTCGGCTGCGTGAGGCCAAGCTGGCCGGTGCGGCGGCTCGTGATGTCGACGTACAGGGCGATCCGGCTCGTCGGTTGCACCAGGTCGGGGTGCGCGTAGAAGCCCGCGTCGAGAAAGGCGATCGTCACGCCGCGGCCGCGATAGCGGTCGAGGGCGCCCAGTCGCACGGGCGTCGGCAAGATCGGATGCTCGCTGCCCGCCAGCAACGGGTGATGCGTGCGCAGGTAGGCGTGGGCCTCGGAGAAGCGTCGCGCGCAGTCGCCACACAGGCCCGTCCGAGCGTCCCAGCCGGGTGTGTTACTGGCGACGAGCGAGCGGACCTCGTCGTCGAGGGCGACCGAGAGGCTGGCCTCGGGCACTTCCTGGTGGCAGACGGGACAGGCCGCGACCGCTGTCATGAGCGCGCAAGCTTATCAAACCAGCCGGGCACTATAATCCGCGCCGCAGCATCGCGCCTCGCTGCGGGCCCCTGTCGCTCCCCGTGCCCGGAGTGGGTGTGAGTTCGAGGCGCTCGGCCCTATCGGGAAACTCTTGACATGTCGTGTGCGAAGCTCATACTCGCCGCCTGACGCATGCCCTTGGCATGTTCGCCATTGGAGATCCGCCATGACCCAGTCAATGAAGGTTGCGTTCCTACCCATGTTCGTGGGCCTGCTGCTGAGTCTTGCTGCCTGTTCCGGCAAGCAAGAGGGCCCCGGGACACAGTCGCGCAGTCCGGAATCGTCTGCGACCGCGCGACCGGACGCCGCCGCGCGACGCAATGTCGAGGCGGCTCAGGGCATGGTGCTGCTGCGCGGTCTGCCCACGCTCGGCACCGTGCACAGCGTTGCCATCGTCGAGCTGGACCCGGAGGCCGCGAGTTTCGGTGCGCTATTGCAGGACTTCGAGCTGCCGGATCTGCAGGCGCCCCTGCATCACCTGTACTACAGTCCCACCGGACGGCTGTACGCGACGGGTCTCGATCCCAAGTGCAGCCTGGCCGAGGTCGGCCTGTCGCGCAACGCCGAGGGGGCCGCCGTCATCAAAGGCGTGACCTGCCTGAACACCCAGGGCCAGCAGATTGGCGAAGACATCGTCTGGCACAGCGTCGACGGCAAGGAGTACATGTTCGTCACTTTCATGGGTGGCACCGGTCTGGATCAGGCTGACTGTGGCTCGATCGGCGTGTTTGACCCGCAGAGCAACGCGGTGATCAAGATCATCGAGGCCCGCAAGAGCAAGCTGGCCAAGGGTGCCCCGTTCCTCATGTATCCGCACGGCATGTCCGCGTACCAGGATCGCATGGTGGTCAGCTCCACGGTTCACCCCGATCTCACCACCGGCGTGGGCAATGCGCTCACCGTCATCGACCTCAAGGAACTGAAGCCGATCCAGAACATCGTCGTCGAGGACGCGAAGCCGGTGGGCTTTCCGTCGTCTCCGGTCGAGGTGCTGTTCGTGCGGCCCAGCATCGTGCCGGGCGTTGCGCCGGCCGTGCTGGTCAACACGATGTTCGGATTCGAGACCTGGAAGATCCCATACAACGAGGCCGCCAAGAGCTTCGGTGCTCCCGCGAAGGCCTACGACGGCGCCAAGGCGGGCACGGGCGTCCCGCTGGAGTTCTATGGCAATGACACCGAACTGTTCGTCAGCCACGCTCTGCCGGGCATCGTGAAGCGGTACAAGCTCTCGAGTCTGCCTGAACTCGTTCCCTCGGGCGCGGACATCAAAGCCGAGGCCGGGGCACACCACATGATCTTCTTCACCACCGCCGCCGGCCGCAAGGTCATCGCGATACAGAACAACCTGCTGAATCTCGGCAACAAGGCCGACAACGATCCGACCGATGTCGATTTCATCGCCAAGGTCAATGACCATTCCATCACCGTGCACGATCTGCAAAGCGGTGAACGCCTCGCGCAGCTCGGCTTCAAGGATCGCTACAAGAAAGGCGTCGAGAACGTGGAGGCGCTGTTCGGCTCCGGCTTCGTGCATCACCACTGAGGCGCATGCCGTTTGCGACGCCTCGCTTCAGCGGCGGCATCGTTCGCAGTGCTGTTCGCTGCGATTGCAGGCGGCTGCGATGCGTGGCGCCGAGGGCCGACGCCGCTCTTGGGCTTTTCGGCGCCGTTCGTCTTCGGCCGCTTCGAGGTACCCGCTGACAATCCGCTGACCGAGGAATCGGTGGAACTCGGCCGCCGCCTCTTCTACGACCGGCGCCTGTCCGGCAACGACAGCGTGTCCTGCTCCACCTGCCATCTGCAGCGGCTCGCCTTCACCGACGGCCGCAGGACCGGCATCGGCGTGTCCGGCAAGCCGCTGGCGTTCAACAGCATGAGCCTGGCCAACCTGATGTGGGGCGCACAGCATTTTTTCTGGAACGGCCGAGCGGCAACGCTGGAGGCGCAGACGCTGGTGCCAATCCAGCATCCGGACGAGATGGCCGAAGATCTGCAGCAGTTGGTTGCTGAACTGAGCGCTGACGACGGCTATCGAGCCTTGTTCGAGACAGCCTACGGCGAGGTAAGCGCAGCGGCCATTTCCCGCGCGCTGGCATCATTCGAGCGCACGCTGATCTCGTCGAATTCACGCTACGACCAGTTCCTGCGCGGCGAGATCACCTTGAACGCGCAGGAGGAATTGGGGCGCAAACTGTTCATGGCCCACCCGGACGCCAAGGTCAGCCTGCGCGGCGGCAATTGCATCGACTGTCACAGCCAATTCCTGACCAGCGGGTTCAGCGCACGCCTGGACGGTTTTTCCAACAACGGCCTCGATAGCGAAGAGCACCTTCAACCCGGCCTCCAGTCCGTCACCGGCGACCCGGCGGATCGCGGAAGCTTCAAGGTTCCAACCCTGAGGAATATCGCGCTTACCGCGCCCTACATGCACGACGGCCGCTTTGCGACCCTCGAGGAGGTGCTGCATCATTACAACGGGGGCATCCGCAAGAGCAGCACGCTCAGTCCACTGATCGCCGAGGCGGACAACCAGGGCGCAGGTTCGCAGGAAGGAATCAGCCTGCACCTGACGGAAGCGGAACAGGGGGCGATCATAGCCTTCCTGCACACGCTGACGGACGACGATTTCGTGACGGCGGAACGGTTCTCCGACCCGTTCGTGCGGAAGTGATGCGAATCAACAGGACGACGCTTGTCGTGGCCGTGCTGGCGGCGGCAGCAGTGCTCTATGCGGCGGCCAGGTTTCTCGACCACGCGGCCCAGCCGGTAGCGCTCACGCTGCAGTTTCACGCCTTCGTGGGCGCCGAGCCGCTGGTCCCGAACGAAATGCGCTATGCCAATCCGGGTGGCGAGGGCCGCTTCGAGGTGCGCGATTTTCAGTTCTTTCTGAGCAACATCCGGTTCGCGGGCGACACCGGCGCCTACGCCGAGCCCGACAGCTACCACCTGGTGCGGTTCGACGGCGCGCAAGCCGCCTCTCTTGTCA
The DNA here is from genome assembly GCA_964442185.1 of uncultured Acidobacteriota bacterium. Taxonomy (GTDB): domain Bacteria; phylum Acidobacteriota; class Vicinamibacteria; order Fen-336; family Fen-336; genus CADEEV01. Next base: position 1,272 of record CAYTWT010000206.1, on the reverse strand, counting down.
CGCTGCACGACGTGCCCCGCAGGGACTACAAGCGCATCGAGTTCGCCATCGGCGTGGATCCGGCAGCCAATCGCTCGATCGAGTCACGCGGCGAGCTGGACCCGAACGGCCGCATGGCCTGGACCTGGGACGTCGGCTACAAGTTCGTGCTCCTGGAAGGGGCTTTCGTGCGTGGCGGCGTGCGCAAGCCGCTCGTCTACCACGTGGGCTTCGACGAGAACTACAAGCGGATCTCGACCGAGTTTGATGCGGAGCTCTTGGGCACCAAAGGCGCGAAGCTGAATTTTCGGGTGGACCTGCTCAAGATGTTCACCGGGCACGCGACCGTCGACATGGCGGCGCTGTCGAGCGTGAAATTCGATCGGAGTGATGCCGCACTGCTCGCACGCAACTATGCCGAGATGATCAGCCCGATGGGAAAGGATTGATTGATCGGTCGAACAACGCGGCCACCGCCAGGATCTGGTCAACCCGAAAGCGGAAGATGACGACGAGGATCGGCCATAGACGGCGCCACCGAATTTCAAGGGGGCCGCTGCGGCCCCCAACCGCGGACGCTCCTGGCTGTCGGGATGCCGTCCTCCGCTTACCGGCTTCTCCGCCGCTGCCTCGAACGCGATCCGCGGAAGCGCCTGCGCGACATCGGCGAGGTGCGCCTGGCTCTCGACGAGCCCGAGCCAACCTAAGGACGCGACCGAGCCGCGCCCGGTGCCACACCGCCGGTCCGTGCTCGTCCGCGTCTCCACGGTCGTGGCCGCGGCCGCCGTAGTCGTCGCTGCCGCGCTGGCCCTGGGCGGCAGGTCCGGCCCGGGCGTGTCGCTCGACGCGGCTCGCTTCGTGCCATTCGCGGTCGACGCCGGCGTGCAGTCGATGGAGATGCTTCAAGGTGCCCGGCCACAGGCGCTCCGGATCGCGGGGTTCCTCGGAGAGCCGCTCGACCTGGAGAAGATGGCGCAGGTCGTGGACGTCCAGCTCTATCGCAACCGGTCCGGACCCACCCTACTTCACGTAGCCCAGGCTGCGTAGCCGCTCGAGCTGCTCGGCGGTCATCCCCTTCGTCTCCTCGCTGTCGGGCTTGAGCTTCGCCTGGAGCGCCATGCGGTGCCAGGCGTCTAGCGTCTTCCCCAGACGCTCGACGACGTCGGCGTGCTCCGCGGCGACGTTCTTCTGGTCGAGCGGATCCTTGTAAAAGTCGAACAGCTCGAACTCGGGCCTTTCGGGTGGCCGTGCGACGTTGTGGATGAGCTTCCAGTTGCCGTCGACGATGGCGTA
>CAYTWT010000205.1:0-2611 GCA_964442185.1 uncultured Acidobacteriota bacterium | reverse complement strand
CTCATCGCCCGCGTCTCGCGCTCGGGAGGTGTTCAAGTGTTAGAAGACGTGATTCGAGCATGGCGGCGCGAACGGAGGAAGAGGCGCAGGGTGCGCTGAGACCGGCCCGGTTGCTCGCGGGGGCTGCCTCTGGCAACCTTCCAGCCGGTGACCACTCCCCCACCCCGGCCTCCCGAGCACCCATCAGCCTGGAGCAGACCGAAGAACTGCTCCGACGACGCGGGAAAAGACCGACGGAGTAAACCTACCTGTCGCGCGTGGTCTGATTCACCGCGTTGGAACGGAGGGGCTCCAGCCGCTGCGGATTGGCCGGATGGGCCAGTGGTCGTTGAACCCCAAAGCCGGACGTGACGGTCGCCATGCCCGCGCCCTTCAGCCTTTCAAGCTGCTGTTCAAGCAGCTGCAGTTGTCGCTGATCCACGGGATTGCCCTGGGCCAAGCGTCGGAGCATTTCGTCTCTGTCCTCAGCCATGCCGCGCTTCTCCGTCAGAGGAAAACCCTTGAGGTAACGAAGGTCTCAAGCCCATCCTTGGCCATACAGCTTAGAACAAACTCACAATGCTCGTGAATGGCCGTGGCGAGGCCCGCAGCTCGAGATGCCGTTCGGCGGCGGCGAGGCGACTACCCGGGGAAACGCGCTCGCAGCAGGCGGTAGGTCCGCTCCAGCTCCGGGAAGTTCGAGCGCACGTTCGCGTAGATCCGGCGTGCAGTGGCCTCGTTGTAGGTGTGCGAGGTCTCGTTGCGGTCACGGAGCATCTGGAGCCAGGCGGCCTCGTCGGCCAGCCAGCCGGCGCGGAAAGCCTCCTGCAGCGCTTCGCGCGGGGTCGTCGTCGTGACGCCCTCCCGGATCAGAAGGCGTCGCAGCGCTTTCCAGGACAGCTCGATGGCGAACTCGAAGCGCTGGATGCTCCCGTCGATGGCGAGAGGGTTGTCCTCGGGCTCGGCCAGGGCTTCGCGCAGCCGATCCAGGGCGCGGCCGAGAGCGTCCAGGGCGCGGGCGTCCTCGCTATCGCTCATGGAGCGTTCGGCCCTCGGAGGCGATGCGCGCGCGCAGTTCCTCGGGTGCGTCTTCGAGGCGCACGAGATCGATCAGCAGCAGCGTGTCAGCTGCTTCGACCATGTCCAAGAGCCGCAGCCACTCGCGTTCTGAGAGGCCCGGCGCCTCGACCGCAAGATCGACGTCGGAGCGCGGCTCAGCGTCACCCCGGGCGCGCGAGCCGAACAGGATCACCCGCAGTACCGACGGCTCAGCGCTCAGACCGGCGACGAGGCGGCGGACGCCTGCCGGCAACGCAGGAACCTGCAGCGCAGTGGAGGCGGCTGGCATCGATCGAACCAAGCGTAGCACCTTACGCCACTCGGATACGTGGGCGAGCCTGCTGACCTCCAGACCAGTCCAGCCGATCCCGTTGACAGCGCCGGAGCGAGTCAATTCACATACCTCCTTCGGCCTTTGACATCCCTTCACTTGCCTTGGCCTCCGACTTGGGCCATGTTTTGGGTGCCGGAGCCCTACGGGGCACCGGCCCTTATGCCCCCGGGGTCTGGTCCGAAAGGGCCACACGCCGGGGTTCTTTGTTGAGGGACGTACTGCTTCGGCCAGTAGACCGCTGACGCGTGGTAACCTGCCCGAACAACCGCAACCTCAGAGGAGCGTCCGATGACTACGCTCGTCAAGAACGGGACTATCGTCACCGCCGCCGACAAGTACGTCGCCGACATCTTCATCGACAAGGGCGTCGTCACACTGATCGGGCAGGGGCTGAACATCCCCGCCGACGTGGTGGTCGATGCCTCGGGCAAGCTGGTGCTGCCCGGCGGGATCGACGTGCACACGCATCTCGACATGCCGTTCGGTGGGACGAACTCGGCCGACGATTTCGAGACGGGAACGATCGCCGCGGCCCACGGCGGCACGACGACGCTGATCGACTTCGCGATCCAGAGCTTCGGCGAGGGGCTCTACCCGGCCTACGAGGTGTGGCGGAAGAAGGCCGACGGGCGCGCGGCGATCGACTACGGCTTCCACATGATCGTGCGCGAGCTGTCGGAACAGGCCTCCCACGACATGGACAAGATGACGCGCCATGAGGGCATCAGCTCGTTCAAGCTGTTCATGGCCTACCCGGGCGTGTTCCAGGTGGACGACGCGACGATCTTCCGGGCGCTCCTGCGCACGCGCGACAACGGCGGGCTGATCTGCATGCACGCCGAGAACGGCGGCGTGATCGACACGCTGGTGAAGGAGGCGCTGCGCCAGGGGCACACGGCGCCGAAGTACCACGCGCTGACACGGCCGACGCGGTCCGAGGGCGAGGCGACCGGCCGCGCCATAGCACTCGCCGAGATGGCGGGCGTGCCGATCTACATCGTCCACCTCTCCTGCTCCGACGCGCTCGAGAAGGTGAAGCAGGCGCGCGACATGGGGCTGCCGGCCTACGCCGAGACCTGCCCGCAGTACCTGTTCCTTTCCTACGACGACTACGAGAAGCCGGGCTTCGAGGGCGCGGGCTACGTGATGTCGCCGCCGCTGCGCGAGAAGTGGAACCAGGAGGCGCTCTGGAAGGGCCTGCAGAAGAACGACCTGCAGGTTGTTTCCACGGACCACTGC
>CAYTWT010000204.1:0-8168 GCA_964442185.1 uncultured Acidobacteriota bacterium | reverse complement strand
AGCTGCCTTCGGCGTCGTACGCGTTCACACCGACAAGGAGACCTTCCTCGGGAAGCTGCGGGACATGGAGAGCTTCCGCAGGGGCCCCTCCACTCTCGAGATCGGCCTCCTCGGCCATCCTCCCAGCATCGAAGACCTCCGGGGCCTCTCCCTCGACGACGCTGACTTCGAGGCCGCCCGCCGGTGCAGGCCGGGGGACTGTGGCCTCAAGCTGTCCCGGTCGGCCATGGAGAGGATCCGGAGCGAGATGGAATGGTCCGCACCCGATGCCAAGACGAAGGCCGCCGCGCTCATGAGGCAGATGCTCGTCGAGTACACGGCCGCCTACATGGAGGGCGGCACGCCGGCGATGGCCACGTATCACAACAGGGACAGGCCGCAGGAGATGCCGGCCGAGTTCCGGAAGCTGCTCGGGGCCTCTCCCTACCTCGTCGAGTACGTCCCCGAGTTCCATCGCTACCTGGAGGACTACCCGAGGGGGACCTTGGTCGGGGCCGAGAACCTCTTCTACTGGGAGAAGGCCAGGTTCGGCCCCAAGCCGACGATCTCCGTGTACCACGTCACGATCTGGAAGAATCCGAAGGACGCGAACTGGGCCATCGTCTCCTCGAAGCAGATCTATGCGAGCCACTACTTCCGGGCCGGTTTCGACCTGAGCGCCCTCCTGGACGCGGGCGAGGGCGCCTTCTACCTGCTGGACCTCTACCGCGTGCGGATCGACCCGCCTACGGGAATGCTCTCCGGATTGGTCCTGGGCAAGATCCGCGGCCGGATCGAGCAGGGGGTGGCCGAGAGACTGAAAAGCGCCAAGGCCCAAGCCGAAGCGAGGTGAAGAACATGGCTCTTCCGGCAGCCTCGGCGGGGGCTCGACCTCTCGTGGGGAGCGGTCCTCTTCAGACGAAGATCTCTCTCCGGGCAGCCTCGGTGATCGCCACAACGGCGGGGTGCTTGAGCTTTCTCTCTACCGTGATCGCGTAGAAACGCTCGCGCACCTCGACTCGCCCCACGAGCCGGACTCCGTACTGCCGCCGCACTTCGGCCTCGATGGCTGAAGGCGCCGCGAAGAGGCCTGCACCCGACTGCCCGAACACCTTCAGGAGCGCGCTGTCCTCGAACTCCCCGATTATCTGGGGGCGAATACCCTGCGCCTCGAACCACTGGTCCAGCAAACGACGCAGCGTGGCGTCGGCCGTGGGAAGGAGGAAAGGCGCGCCGTCAAGCGAGCGCGGGAAGCCCCGGCGATGGGCCTTGGCGAGGGGCTCCGCGCCGAAGATGGAGACGCCGCACTCCCCGAGCAGGTGGCTGTAGGCCTTGACCTTCGCTGCCGGTCCCAGCGGGGCGTCCGCCAATACCAGGTCCAGGCCGTGAATCGCAAGCTCCGCCAGGAGCCGGTCCTGCTTGTCCTCGAGGCACTGGACGCGGACGGGCTCAGGCAGCTTCAAGGCCGGCTCGAGCAGCCGGTGGGCGATCAGTTTTGGGATGACGTTGGAGATCCCCACAGTCAGCCGCGCCGGGCGCCCCGTAGGCCTGCCCTTCAGGGTCTCCATGAGCTCGCTGCCGAGGCCGAAGATCTCCTCGGCGTACCGGTAGACGACGCGACCCGTCTCGGTCAGGGCGATGCTGCGCCCAGAGCGCGTGAACAGCTTCTCCCCCAGGGCTTGCTCCAGGTCCCGGATCTGCGCGCTCACCGCGGGCTGCGAGATATTCAGCTTCTCGCTCGCGCGCGTCACGCTCCCTTCCCGGGCCGCCGCCCAGAAGTAGCGCAGATGATGGTAGTTCAGCCACTCCACGGCAGGACCATACATTCATCATCCTTATGGGTCAACTCCAAACTATGTATTTGTTTATTGCTGCCATGCGCCCTAGGTTGGGGGTGTGCCGTGCGCGTGTGCACGAGCGCATGAGGGTGCCCATGAGGATCGAAGTGAGGGATCGGGGTTTCAAGCCGACTGAGGCGCTCAGGAACTACGTGGGGCTTCGCCTCATGTCGGTCCTCGACCACCTGGTGCGGCAGGTAGATGGCGTCACGGTCTGCCTCGCGGACACCCACGCCCCGGAGGGCGGGGTCGACAAACGGTGCCGCATGCTGGCTCTGCTTCCCTCGGGGGAAGTCTGCGTCGATGAGACAGATCCCGGCCTCTACGCCGCCATCGACCGGGCCGCGGAGCGGCTGGCACATGGCGTGGCGCTCGAGCTGGCCCGGCCGGCGATGACGCCGGCGGCTCGCCTCGCACAGGTCCGACCAGGCGCGGTCGCGGCCGGCCGGTCGCGGGGGCTCACGGGCATCAGCCGTGCGGCGCACCAGATGGAGAGCACATGAGGATCCATGTTCGCAGCCGGGGATTCGAGCTGACTGAAGCGCTGCGCGCGCACGCGGAGCGGCGGCTTCTCTTCGCTCTCGGCCGCTTCGGCGGGCGGGTGCAATCGGTGATGCTGCGCATAGACGACGTGAATGGCCAACGTGGCGGGGCGGACAAGCGATGCCAGATCGCCGCCCGCCTCGCGCCCTGGGGGGAGGTCCGGGTGGAGGAGATGGACGGAGATCTCTACGCGGCCATCTCACGCGCCGCGGACCGCCTGGACCGCGCCGTGGCGCGTGAGACGGAACGTCGGCGGGAGATGCGGCTGTACCCTGAGACGCACGGTGAGAAGGAGACACTGCAGTGACGAACCAGGTCAAGACGGTCCTGCTCTTGGGCGTGCTTTCGGCGGTCCTCGTGGCCTTCGGCGGGATGCTCGGCCCGAGCTATCTGTACTTCTCCACGGGCCTCGCGGTGCTCGTGAATCTTGGAGCCTACTTCTTCTCCGACCGGATCGTCCTGGCCATGCGCCAGGCCCGGGAGGTTGCCCCCGACGATGCTCCACGCCTTCATGCCGTGGTGGAGGAGCTGGCCGTCAGGGCCGGGATTCCGAAGCCGCGCGTCTTCGTCATCGAAGACCCTCACGCGAACGCCTTCGCCACGGGACGCAGCCCGAGCCGCGGCGTCGTCGCCGTGACCACCGGCATGCTCGATCTCTTGACGGAGCGGGAGCTGCGGGGAGTGCTGGCCCACGAGCTCGCCCACGTCAGGAACCGGGACATCCTGGTCTGCAGCATCGCGGCGGCGCTGGCCACGGCGATCATGTACGTCGCCCACGCGGTCCAGTTCTCCGCCATCTTCGGCGGCGCGCGGCGCGAAGACGAGGGCGAGGGGGCGTACGGATCGATGGCCGGCGGGCTGCTCGGGGCACTCGTGGCCCCGCTGGCGGCCACGGTCGTCCAACTCGGCATCTCCCGCTCGCGGGAGTACCTCGCCGACGAGGCGGGGGCGCGGATCTCCGGCGATCCGGAGGCATTGGCCAGGGCCCTAGAGAAGCTGGCGAAGAGCGCCGAGCAGATCCCCGCCGAGGCGCAGCCTGCCATGGCGAGCCTGTTCATCGTCAACCCGCTCGCCGGCGTCGGCGGGGTGCTCAAGCTGTTCTCGACGCATCCGCCCATCCAGGAGCGCGTGCGCCGACTCCGCGCGATGGCCGCAGGGACGTGGCGCCAGGTGGCCTGAAAGTCGTGCATGAGACGCAGTGGTGGGGCCGTGCCGGGTTGTTCGGGTCGTGTCCGACGGGGAGAAGAATGATGAAGCCTTCAGAGGGCGCCTCCCGCCAGTCGGTCCGCCACAGCCCGGCACGGCCCCGGGGGGAGGTTGCCGATGGGCACTTTTGAAGGCGGGGTTGAAAGGAGATCGGCGGTGCGGCTCCTGATTCACGGTCACAACGTCGAGATGACGCCGGACCTCTATTCGCGCGTCGAACGCCGGGTGCTTTCCGCCCTGCGGCGCTTTGGCAGGCGCGTTACTCGCACGACCGTTCGGGTCCATGCAGGCACAGAAGACACCATGACGAGTTGCCACATCTTGGTAGAGCTCCAGCCGTCGGGAGGCATGGGCTTCGGGGAAAGCGCCCCCGATCTCGAGACGGCCGTCGACCGTGCCGCAGAAAGGGTTGGTGGCGCTATCGGTCGGGAACTCGCGCGCCGAAGCGCGCTCCCTGGCGGGCCCGGCCGGTCGTCGGCATACCCGATGGAGTGAGAGCGAGAAGGGGATTGACCGACTGCTAACAGAGACGTAGCGGGTCTTTCACGGCGGTTTGTACCATCCGCCGGGGAAGACCCCTTCGATTGGAGCTTGGTTTCATGAACCGTCATTTCGACGCAGCGGCCGCCCTCATCCTGGGTGCTTCCGTTGCCTCCGCGCAGATCAAGGTCGACGCGGGCCTGCCCTCGTACCAGAAGGCCTCGGGCGTGTCCGGGAACCTGAACAGCGTCGGCTCCGACACGATGAACAACATGATGACCCTCTGGGCCGAGGGCTTCCTCAAGCTCTACCCGAACGTCAAGGTCCAGGTCGAGGGCAAGGGCAGCTCCACCGTGCCGCCCGCTCTCATCGCGGGCACCGCGCAGTTCGGCCCCATGTCGCGGGCCATGCGCGCCAGCGAGATCGACCAGTTCGAGAGCAAGTACGGCTTCAAGCCGACGCAGCTGCGCACGTCCTACGACGCCCTCGCCGTGTATGTGAACAGGGACAACCCGGTCGAGAAGCTCACCCTCGCCCAGGTGGACGCCGTCTTTTCCAAGCACCGACGCAAGGGCTTCAGGCAGAACGTCACCACCTGGGGCCAGCTCGGCCTAACCGGGGACTGGGCGAACCGGCCGATCAGCCTCTACGGCCGCAACTCCGCCTCGGGAACCTACGGCTTCTTCAAGGAGCACAGCCTCGGCAACGGCGACTACAAGGACTCCGTCAAGGAGCAGCCCGGGTCGGCTTCCGTGGTCCAGGGTGTCACCGAGGACCGCTTCGGCATCGGCTACTCGGGCATCGGCTACAAGACGTCGGGGGTGAAGGTCGTCGCCCTGGCCGACAAGGACGGCAGCGCCTTCTCCGACGGGAACTACGAGGACGTGAAGGCCGGCAAGTACACGCTCAATCGGTTCCTCTACATCTACATCAACAAGGCGCCCGGCAAGCCTCTCGATCCCCTGGTCAAGGAATTCGCGAAGTACATCTTCAGCAAGGAAGGCCAGGATGTCGTGGTGAAGGACGGCTACCTCTCCCTCCCCGCCGAGATCGCCAAGCAGGAGCTGGCGAAGCTGGAGTAGCCGTTCGGCTCCCCCGGGGCAGCCCGGTACCGCTTCACGCATGCCGCCCCGGCCGGTGCTTCGCCGGAGAAAGGAGTCGTTCCACGATGCGCGGCATCCAGTGGCGTTGGGTCCTCGCGAGCGTAGGGTTCATCTACGGTTCGCAGCTCATCATGCCCTTCCTCGCTCAGCCCTTCGGGACCATGCTCGACGAGCTCCGGGTCATGCAAGCCCTCTTCCTGACCTACACGGTGGCCAGCTACTTCTTCGGCGGGTTCGGCGTCGCCCTGCTCTCCCCTGGCAAGGCCGTCTCCGAGCCAGGGATCGCGGCCCTTGCCGCAATCGCTCTCGACGTGCTCCTGCCCCCGCGCACCGCGGCACAGATGGCCGCCGCGCCATGGCTGGTCATCGTCATGACGGGGTTCCTCCTGGCGCTGGTGGGCGGCTGGATCGGCCAGCAGGTGAAGACGCCGGGTCCGAGTCCGCTCAGCCAGCCCACGAGTTGGCTGGGGATCCTTGCTCTCGTCTTCCTCGCCTTCTTGGCGCCCGTGTGGATCGTGAGCGTCGGGACACCGCTCTGGGCCGCTGCCCTCGTCACCGTGGCGGCGGGCGCCTTCGTCTACAGGTCCCTGTCGAAGGTCCCAGGTTGAGGCCGAACGTCCACGAGGAAGGTGGAACGCGTCATGGACATCTTCCGCATCCTTGGTATGAAGGGGTCTGGCTTATGCAGAGACGCGCCGACGGTGGCGGGTTCGCCGAGCAGGCCTGTCCGGAAGAACCTGCGGGCCGACAGGAATTCCCGCGTAGCGCTCCGCGAACCAGGGGGTGGTACTTGAGTACGCTGAGCCGCGTCGCCATTAGGCTTCGTGGCGCCTTCGTCATGGCTGCCTACCAGGCGACGCCCTGGATGCGCCGCCGGTGGCGGCGCGCGCCACGCCAGCGCGTCTACTGTGTGGTCGGCATGTTGTTCGGCCTCGCAGCCCCGGTTGGTCTGGCGCTCGCCCATGCGATCTCGGAGTCTGTCCTCCCGACGCCCGCGTGGCTTCTCGAGGACATCGCCAAGCTTCCCACGACGTACGCTTACGTCACGGGGTCGACGATGACGGCCCTCGCCATCCTTGGATACTTCGTCGGTCGCTGGTCGGATCATCTGCATCGCCTCTCCATCACCGATCCGCTTACCGGCCTCTTCAATCGGCGCTTCCTCGAGGTGCGAGCCACCGAGGAAGTCGAGCGCGCCCGGCGGTACGGGACGCCGCCGTCACTGCTCGTCGTGGACCTCGATGGACTCAAGGCCATAAACGACACGCGCGGTCACAGGGCGGGGGACGAGGCGATCCGGACGGTCGCGCGTAGCATCTTAGAATGCGCGCGAACCAACGACGTTCCGGCACGCGTGGGCGGCGACGAGTTCGCGGTCCTGCTTCCGCAGACGACCAGGGCCGAGGCCGTGGCCGCGGGAACGCGAATCGCGAGTGAGGTAGCGTGGCGCGAGGATGCTCGGGGAGCGTCGTTGTCTGTTTCAGTAGGTGTCGCCGAGCTCGACACTGCTCGATCAGCGTCGGTTGAGGACCTGCTCGCTGCCGCCGATGGCGCGCTCTACGAAGCGAAGGAGGCGGGCGGGGGCCGCGTTTCCATAGGGCGCTCCGCGTCCCCGCGGAACTACACGCTGGTCCCGGCGGCCGCCGTCGGCGGCGTCGGTCGCGGAGGTGCGTCGTGACCATGGTCGGACAAGTTATAGTGCGAGCGATGACCGTGGTGTCACCAAAACGCCTGTGCGGCCGAGGACGCGTGCCGGCCCTTGATCTGCTCAGGGCGGTCCGCGCGACCGCGACTTCCTCCACCATCGGGCAGGCGCGCTTCGCGGCGAGCGGTGTCAGTCACTACGTCACGGCGCTCATCGTGCGTTGAGGCGGGCCGCCGGCGGGCGCTCTCGGTTCGAGTCTTCTCGGGTTGTTTCCCAGAACTGAAGCAAGGGAGTGTCTATGGGCGCGGACGGCTTTCTCGCCGAGGTCGCCTTCGTCGCGATCCTCATCGTGCTCAACGGTTTCTTTGCCGGCGCGGAGATCGCAGTGGTTTCGGCCCGGCGCAGCACGCTGCAGTCGCGGGCGGACGGAGGCGACCACAACGCAGCCGCGGCGCTGCGTCTCAAGGCCGATCCGGACCGATTCCTCGCCACGGTCCAGATCGGTGTCACGCTCGTCGGGACCATGGCCTCGGCCGTCGGCGGCGTCGCGGCGATCGAGCGCTTGGAGCCGCTACTGGCCTCCGCGCCGTTGCCGTGGCTCCGCGACCTCGCCGAGCCGCTGGCCGTGGGGACCGTCGTCTTCGGCATTGCCTACCTGTCGCTCGTCGTGGGGGAGCTGGTGCCCAAGTCCCTGGCCCTACGCTACGCCGAGACGATCGCCATGCGGGTTGCGCGGCCGATCGAGCTGCTCGGCCGCGTGAGCGGGCCCGTCTTGGCGGTCCTCGCGGCCTCCTCTCGCTTCGTCCTGCGCCCGCTGCGTCTGCGTGGCCAGGCCCCGAATCCCTTCCACACCCTCGACGACCTCAAGGCCATCGTGCGCGAGGCCGAGGACCAGGGCATCGTCCACGGCGACCTGCTGAGCGGCGCGATGACCTTCCACGACAGGGAGGTGCGCGAGGTCCTCACCCCACGCAACCGCATCGAGTTCATCGCGCTCGGCGTGAGCGTCGAAGCGGCCATGGACCGCGTGGCCGAGTCCGGCCACTCCCGCTACCCGGTCTACGACGGCACCCCCGACAACGTGATTGGGTTCCTGTACGCCCACGACCTCTATGCCGCCGCCCGGCGTGGCCAGCGCCCCGATCTCAAGACGCTCGTTCGCCCGGCCATGGTGGTGCCGGCGAGCAAACCGGCCACCGCGCTGCTGGCAGAGATGCGCAGCGCGCGCTTCCAGATGTCCTTGGTCGTGGACGAGCACGGCTCGCTCATAGGTTTGGTGACCCTGGAAGACCTGCTCGAGGTGATCGTCGGCGAGATCCAGGACGAGCACGTGGCCCGCGAGGAACGCATAGTCCGGCTGCCGGATGGGGGAAT
>CAYTWT010000203.1:0-4398 GCA_964442185.1 uncultured Acidobacteriota bacterium | reverse complement strand
TTTCGCCGGGCTGGGGCTGGACAAACCGACGCCGATTGTGTAGCCTGAGGTTGGGAGGGTTGGTGGCCCAGCCAGGTGAGGTGATGTGCGACGGTTCGACGCGGCCGAGGTTCTGCGGCACGCCCGTCGGGGATGACGGCTGGAGCGTGCTGCTGGAGATCATCGACTCGTGCGGGTTGTCGCGGCACGAGTTGGCGAGCACGATCTGCGAAGCGCTTCAGTGGGTACGTCCGAACGGGCGGTTGAAGTCGCGGGAGTGCTACGAGTACATCGAGCTGCTCGAAGCGCGCGGGCTGGTGAAACTACCCCCGCGGCGGGAGCAACGCCTTCGGGGGCCGACGAGCATCGTCTTCACGGACGCCGGGAAGGAGCAGGCGTGGCGCGGCGGCGAGCTTAAGGACGTGTCGCCGGTGAAGCTGGGTCTGGTTTCGAACGCGCAGGAGCGAGCGCTCTGGCGGGAGCTGATCGAGCGCTACCACTACGTGGGGCACAAGGTCCCGTACGGCGCTCACCTGCGGTACCTGGTCTGGCTGACGCGGCCGCGGTTGGAGCTTGCCGGATGCGTGCAGTTTTCGTCGGCCGCCCGCTGGCTTGTCGCACGTGACCGTTTCATCGGGTGGGACGAGGCCACGCGCCAGAAGAACCTTCCGCGGGTGGTCAACAACAGTCGCTTCCTGATCCTGCCGTGGCTCGAGATCAAGGGTCTGGCGAGCCACGTGCTGTCCTTGGCGGCGCGGGTGATGGTCGAGGATTGGGAAGAAGCCTACGGGGTCAGGCCTGCGCTGCTAGAGACGTTCGTCGAACAAGAACGGTTCGAGGGTACCTGCTACCGGGCGGCGAACTGGGTGGAGGTGGGTACGACCGCGGGTCGTGGGCGCATGGATCGCGCCAAGCGCAAGGCCGAGCCGGTCAAGCTGTGCTTGGTCTACCCGCTGCAGCGGAACTTTCGCCAAGCACTCGAGGTGCCGCGTTGAAGCTCGACCGGGGCGAGTTGCTACGTGTGGAAGCGCAATTGCTCGCGGGCCAGGTGTCCGCGGAAGCGCTACCGCTACTGCTCGAATCTGTGCGGCACATGCAGCGCTGCGGCCAGCGCCGAGGCGCCGTCACGACCAGCACGGAGCGTCGCAGGAAGCGTGGCTCCAAGGAGAACCAGCCGAAGGGGCACGGCCGCAACGGGGCCGACACCTACAGCGGAGCCCGTCGCGTCGCGGTGCCGCACTCCGACCTGAAGGTGGGCGACGAGTGTCCGGAGACTGGCTGTTACGGCAAGGTCTACGCCATGAGCGCTCCGGCCACGCACGTGGAGCTCAAAGGCGGGACACCGGTGGTGGCCACCCGGTATGAGTGCCAGGTGCTGCGCTGCGCGGACTGCCAGGAGACGTTCACGGCGCCGTTGCCGGCCGAGGCCACCGGCACCAAGTACCACGCGAGTGTGGATGCGACGCTGGCGGTGGCGCGCTATGACCTGGGTTTGCCGCACAACCGGCTGGAGCAATGGCAGCGTCGGGCGGGCATTCCCCTGCCCGCCTCCACGCAGTTCGAGCGGGTCGAGGTCATGGCCAACGCGGCGGCGCCGGTGGTCTGGCACTTGGAGCAACTTGCCGCCAACCGGCCACTGCTCCAAAGCGACGACACGGGCGCGCGGATTCTGAGCTTGCAGCTGGAGAACCAGACTCGCGGAGCGCAAGAGCGCACCGGTCTGTTCACGACCGGCATCGTGGCCAAAGGCGTCGGCGACGAGCTGCCCACCATCGTCCTGTACGCGAGTGGCCGGCGGCATGCGGGCGAGAACCTTGACCGGCTGCTGAGCCGGCGCGCGGTCGAGGCGGGTAGCCCGATCCACATGGCCGACGCTTCGTCGATGGCGCCGCATCTCGATTGCATCACGGCCAAATGCCTGGCGCATGCGCGCCGTTACTTCATCGAGATCTATGTGGCGTTCCCCGAGCACTGTGAGCGCGTGCTGTCGGACATCGCCACGATCTACCAGCACGATCACGCGGCCCGAGACCTGGATCCCGGTGCGCGGCTCGCCTATCACCAGGAACATAGCCGGCCGCTGCTGAACACGCTGCGCGCTTGGATCGACGAGCAGTTTCAAGAGCGCCTGATCGAGCCCAACAGCCGCCTCGGCAAAGCCTTCGCCTACGTGAAGAACCACTGGCCCGGGCTAACCCGCTTCCTCGAAGTGGCGGGCGTGCCACTGGACAACAACCAGACCGAGCGCGAGCTGAAGCCCGCTCAGCGCCATCGCAAGAACTCCCTGTTCTTCAAAAACGAGCTCGGCGCGGCGGTCGGCGATGTGCTGCTGAGCGTGATCCGCACCTGCACGATCAATGGCCACGACCCGGTGCGCTATCTCAGTGCCCTCGCCACGCACAAGGCCAGCGTGCGGGCCAGCCCTCAGGAGTGGCTCCCCTGGAACTACGAGCAACAGCTCTCCGCGATCAACTGAGCGGGCGCCAAGCCTCGGCCATGCTCGCCTGCAAGGGCAGCCCGTTGTAGATCAGAACCGCCAACTGCTCGGCCGGCAACGGCTCGGTGACGCCGTCCGAGTGCGGCCACCATTGCAGGCGCCCCTTGGAAAAGCGCTTCTGGCATAGCCAGAACCCCTGGCCGTCGTAGACCAGTAGCTTGAGCGCGGTTCCAGATCGGTTGCGGAACACGAACAGCGTGCCCGTGAACGGGTCAACCTGGAATTGCAGCCGGCACACGCCCGCCAGTGAGTCGATGCCCTTGCGAAAGTCGACCGGCTCGAGCGCGACCAGCACCCTCAGGTGCGGGACGATCTGGATCACGGGCGAGGGCCATCCCCAAGCGCACCCAGCACGAACCGGCACACGGCCTCGACCAACTCCGGCCCCGGCCCCGCGGTCACCACACTCAGCGTCCCGGCGGTGCTCTCCAGGGTCACCCGGCACCCCCTCGCGCCGTGCGTCCGCTCGGCGCTCGGCGCCATCCCGCCGCCCAGCGCGAGCCTCGGCGGGGCCAACTCGACAAACCCGCCGCCCTCACGCCGAGCAAGGAAGCCCGCCGCCCGGCGCCGAGCAACACGCCCACTCACGCTCACCCCCCGCGCCTCGCGCACCTGCTTGAACCGCGTGGGGTTGAGCCCAAGGGCTCGGCAAATCCCGCTCGCCGTGTACCTGCCGAGCAATGTGATCGCCGCGTCCCAGAGATCGTCCGGAATCGCTCGGCCTTCCCTCCGCACACGCCACCCTTCGAACTTCGCCACCACGCCATCAAGGTCGCCTTGTCTTGAGCGCATCTCAGCCTCCGCGCTCAGCCTACGAATTCCACCCCTCGTCAGTCACGCAGGCTTGCCGCAAGGACACACAGCATCGCACTTCCAGACATGAAGCAATTTCGGGGTCTATGGGAGCGGCTGCCGGCACTAGCGAAATCCCGCACCAGTATTTCGGCGCTCTTCGTGGACGCAGCAGGTGGCGTTCACGTTTCAGACGCGAGCATCCTCGTGACGCGGTCCAACAACGAGATGCAGCTGACGAGGTCCGCGCCCGGGACAGCGGAGCGCGGCCCTCGCAGCGGAACTCGGTGTTGGGCCGACCAAGAGGGGTTAGCCGGACAGGACGAGGACCGGCAGCTTGCTCGATTGCACAAGACAGGAGTATTTTTCTCACATGACGACGGTAGCGGAAATCAGCGGGGCGATTCCCCGGGGGGCGTGCGGCCACGGTGGACGATCTCTACCGCGTTCCCGAGGACGGCAAGGCCGAGATCGTCAACGGAAAGCTGATTCGGATGTCCCCGACGGGCTTTCTGCCTTCTCGTGCGAGCAGCAACATCTATTTGAGCCTCCGTGCCTACGAGGGGCGGACGCGGTCCGGCTATGCCATCGCGGACAACGCCGCCTACGTCGTCAACCTCCCGGACCGACAATCGTTCAGCCCCGACGCCTCGTTCTACGTCGGGCCTCCCACCGGCGGCAAGTTCATGACGGGAGCGTCGGTGTTCGCCGCCGAGGTGAGAAGCGAAGGCGACTACGGACCGGCGGCGGAGAAGAGGATGGCCAAGAAACGCGCCGGCTACTTCGCGGCGGGAACGAAGGTCGTCTGGGACGTGGACGTCCTCCGCGAAGAGCAGATCTCGGCGTATGCCGCGGATCGGCCGGAAGAGCCCCTGGTGTACCGGCGGGGCGAGACGGCCGAGGCCGCTTCTGCCCTGCCGGGCTGGACCATGGCGGTCGCCGCCCTCTTCGAATAGCCCCGCTTACAGTTGTATAGCGGCGGGTTCGGGATGGGGCTATCCTTTCGCCCAGCTTGACTCTCGCTCCCGGCACACGTCTCGGTGGGTACGAGGTAATAGCCCCGCTCGGCGCCGGGGGGATGGGCGAGGTCTACCGCGCGCGCGACCCGAAGCTCGGTCGGGAAGTAGCGA
>CAYTWT010000202.1:0-3059 GCA_964442185.1 uncultured Acidobacteriota bacterium | reverse complement strand
TCGGAAGGCTACGCCTACGACGTGCGCGTCAGCGCTTCTCGTGACGCCGGCAAGACCTGGAGCGCCCCCGTGATTCCCCACAGGGACGGCACCCAGACCGAGCACGGGTTCGTCTCCATGACTCCCTGGAGCGACCAGGCGATGGGTCTCGTCTGGCTCGACGGGCGCAAGACGGCCGGCGCGACGCATGCGGGCCACGGCGAGGGCCAGGCCGAGATGTCGCTGCTCCACAGCACGATCGACAGCGACGGCCGGCTCGGACCGGAGACGGTCCTCGATGGCCGGGTGTGCGACTGCTGCCAGACCGATGCGGTGCGAGCCGAGGTAGCGACCGTCGTCGTCTACCGGGACCGCTCCGAGAAGGAAGTGCGCGACATGTCTGTCGTGCGTTTCGCCGACGGGCGCTGGTCGGAGCCGCGAGCGCTCGCGCGGGACGGCTGGGAGATCAACGGCTGTCCGGTCAATGGGCCGGCGATCGCCGCCACCGGCGCCAGGGTGGCGGTGGCATGGTTCACCGCGGCCAACGACAAACCGCAGGTGAACGTCGCGTTCTCTTCCGACGCCGGCGCGAGTTTCGGAGCGCCGAGCGTCGTGGACGACGGGCGTCCGCTGGGACGGGTCGACGTCGTCCTTCTGGGCGATGGGGTGGCGCTCGTCAGTTGGCTCGAGCAGGCGACGAAGGGCGTTGAGTTGCGCGTTCGGACCATGGTTCCAAACGGCACGCGAGGCGAGGCGCTGATGGTCGCCGGCTCGAGTGCCGCGCGTTCGAGCGGCTTCCCGCGGATGGTCGAGTCGGGTGGCGAAGTGGTCCTGGCCTGGCGCGATGCCGCCGAGCCGCCAAACGTGCGTACGGCGCTTCTCCGTCGACAGAGAGACTCGGCACCTTGACCGCGAGCCTGGGCCCGGATGCCGCCTACTCGACCGAGCGGGCCGGGCTCCGGCGGTGGGTCGCGAGCGTGAAGCGGGCGTCGGACGCATCCTCGCGGATGACCCGTTCGGCCACGTACTCGCCCACGGCCGGTCCCAGCTTGAAGCCGTGCCCCGAACCGCCGCCCGCGATCCAGACGTTCCCGAAGCCGGGGTGGCGGTCGATCAGGAAGTCGCCGCTGGCGGTTTCCTCGTACTGGCAGACCCGCGTCTCCACCACTGGTGCATCGGCCAGCGCGGGGAAGCGCCGGCGCACGTACGCCCGCAGGCGCTCCACGGACTCGGGCGGCACGACCCGGACGGCGGTGTCGGGGTCGAAGGGCGCCGCGGGCGGGTCGATGCCGATCTTGAAGCCCCGGTAGTCGACGTCGGGCGCCCCGTAGGTGTCGTCGGCTTCGTCGATCCACGCTGGCATCGCGGGCGGCGCGAAGCGGCGGTCACCGCCGGGCAGCCCGAGGAAGAAGACCTCGGCGCGGGGGACCGTGATGAGCGGAGCGAGCAGGTCGGGAAAGAGCTTTGGCAGCCATGGCCCGCAAGCGAAGACGAAGGCTCGCGCCCGCACGCTGGCGCCGGACGTCGTGGTCACCTGCGCGAGTTGACCGCCCCCCGCCGGAGGCGTGACGCCATCGATCAGCACGCTCGCGCCGCGCCGGCGGCAGCGCTCCGCCGCCGCCTGTACGCCGCGCCTCGCGAGCAGGACGCCGCTGCCCGGTTCCAGGAGGCCCACTCCCAGGCCCTCGAGGCCGATCTGGGGGAAGCGGCTCGCCAGCGCGTCGTGGTCCAGGTGCTCGAAGGGAATCCCGAGCGCGCGCAAGGTGACCTCGGACTCCGCCACGTAACGGTGACCTGCCGGCGCAAGGCGCAGGACGCCCGTGGCTTGAAAGAGCGGCTCGCCGCTCTCCGCCGCCAGCGCCTTCCACTGCTCGAGCGAGCCGAGCGTCCAGCGCGTGTACAGTGCATTCGTGCCGTAGCTCATGCGGATCAGGCGTGTCTCCCCGCCGGAGGTGGAGCGGCTGTGGCCGGGTCCCCAAGCATCGAGCAGGACGACCGAGCGCCCCGCACGCAACAGGTGCTCAGCCGTCCACACTCCGAAGACGCCGGCGCCCACCACCGCCACATCGAACCCGTCGTCGCGGAGCACGGCGGTCGCAGCGTCGCTCTGGGCAGGAACGACCGCCGCCCCGCGACCGGCAGCCAGCGCTGCCGCTCCCCCCACGGCTCCTCGGATCACGTCGCGTCGCTTCATGGGCGCCCTAGCCGCCGGCCTCGAAACCGGGGTACAGCGTCATGCCGCCGTCGACGTAGAGGTTCGCGCCGGTCATGTAGTCGGAGGCATCGCAGGCCAGGAACACGGCCGCCTTGCCGATGTCCTCCACCTCGCCGATGCGCTTGTAAGGGATCAGCTTGTAGAGGTCGTTGAGCGCTTCCGGCGTTTCCCAGGCTTCCGTGTTGATTGGCGTCCTGATCGCGCCGGGGCAGATGCTGTTGATGCGGATCTTCCTGGGCGCGTACTCCTGGGCGAGCGACTTCATCATCAGCATCACTCCGCCCTTGGAGGCGGCGTAGTTGACGTGGCCGGCCCACGGGATCACGTCGTGGACCGACGACATGCAGATGATCTTGCCGAGCGCCACGGAGAGCTCCGGCTTCGGCCCGCGGCGCAGGAACTCGCGGATCGCCTCGCGCGCACACAGGAACTGGCCCGTGAGGTTGACGTCGATCACGAATTGCCAATCCTTGAGCGCCATCTCGTGGAAGGCCGCGTCCTTCTGCAAGCCCGCGTTGTTGACCAGGATGTCGATCGAGCCCCAGGCGTCGATCATCTTGCGGAACATCAGTTGGACCTGGTCTTCCTTCGCGACGTCGGCCTGGATCGCCATGGCCGTGCCGCCTTGCGCCTCGATCTCTTCGACGATCGCGTCGGCGACCTCGTGGTTGGCCACGTAGTTCACGACCACGGCGGCTCCGGCTTTGGCAAGTGCGCGAGCGACGCCGGCTCCGATGCCAGAGTTCGCGCCGGTCACGAGCGCGCGCTGTCCCTTCAGGCTCAAGTCCACGTGGGCCTCCTTGACTACGGTGGTCGTAACGTAGCACGGCCCGCGGCCATTCCCACGCTGTTCATGGGAATAGCG
>CAYTWT010000201.1:0-2077 GCA_964442185.1 uncultured Acidobacteriota bacterium | reverse complement strand
GGGTTTTCGGCAAACGGCCGAGGCGAGCGACGCGGGCATCAGCCTCGCGATTCCCACCTGGACGTACGGCCATGAGCCGTCCAACCTCTTTTCGAGCCACGTCGCGAAACTGTTCCAGAACAGCGTGCGCGAAGAGGGCCTGGTAACGATCGCGAACGCCGGCCTCGTGTTCGCACCTGGCAAGGCCGGCACCTGCCAGGAGGCCTTCACCGACGCGGTCCAGAACTACTACGCCGCGCGCCCGGGCGAGATCCTGCCGATGGCCTTCTGGCCGCGCGCCTACTGGACCGACACGATCCCGGTGGTGGCGACACTGGCGAAGCTGGCTGACGCCGGCGGCAAGCCATTCAAGGCCCGCGTGCGCGCCTTCGACGACATCGGCGAGATCGTGGCCTTCCTCCGCGACCCACCCCACATCTTCTGAAGCGCGAGGCTGGTCCATACTGGACGTGTTGAAGGGCGAGGACGAGATCGACACCCTCTACCGGCTCCCGCTGGCCGAGTTCACCTCCGCGCGCAACGCCCTCGCGGCGCAGTTGCGCAAGCAGGGAGCTCGAGACGAGGCCGCGCGTGTCACGGCGCTTCAGAAACCCGCGGCCTCGGCCTGGGCGGTCAACCAGATCTTCTCGACCGCGCGCGCCGGCTTCGACGCCTGGCTCGCCGCGGCGGCCCGACTCTCCACGGCGCAGCGTTCCGGCGGACCCGAGGCCTTTCGCGAAGCGCAACGCGAACGACGCGAGTCGCTGCTTTCCCTCATGAAGCGGGCCGAGGCGATCCTGACGGACGCCGGTCATGCTGCGAACCCGGCCACCCTCAACCGCATCTCCCGAACCCTCGAGGCGCTGGCGGCCCGCGGCGCCAGCCCGGAGGGGATGACGCTGGGCCGGCTCACCGCAGACCTCGAGCCGCCGGGCTTCGATGCCTTCGCGGGCCTTGCAATCGCGCCGCAGGCTCCGCCCGCGGCCGCAAGCCCGAAGCCGGCGCCTGCCGGCAAGGCCGTGGCCGAAGCGAAGGCGCGCCGGGAGGCCATCGAGGAAGCGAAGGAACTGGTCGCGCGCGCGGAAGCCGAGGTGCGGCGGAAGCGCAAGGCCGTGGCCGAAGCGTCGGCGCGGGCCGACGCCGCGCGGCTTCAGCAGCAAGACGCCGAGCGCGTTCTCCACGAGGCCGCGCAACAGGCGCGCCGTGCCACGGAAGCCGCCGAGAAGCTTGGCTTCGAGGCGCGCCAGGCGGGCACCGCACTTGCCGAGGTCGAGCGCGCGGCCGAAGCCGCCAGGGCCACGCTCGACCGCCGCAAGCGGGAAGTCTGAATGTCCAGATTCAAGCTCGTTCTCGAGTACGCCGGGACGCGCTATCGCGGCTGGCAGATCCAGAAGAACGCACGCACCGTGCAGGGCGAGATCGCAGCGGCTGTGCGACTGGTCTCGGAGCGCACCGACTTCGAGCTCTACGGCTCGGGCCGCACCGATGCGGGCGTGCATGCCCTGGCGCAGGTGGCCCATCTCGACCTCAACACGACGCTCACACCCCAGGCGCTGCGCTTCGCCTTGAACGACCAACTCCCGCCGGACATCCACATCCTCTCGGCGCAGAAGGTGCCGCGGCAGTTCCACGCGCGCCACGATGCCGAGGCCCGCAGCTATCTGTACCAGATCTCACGGCGGCGCACGGCGCTGGCGAAGCCCTACGTCTGGTGGATCAAGGACGAGCTCGCGACTGCGCCGATACGCAGCGCTGCCGAGCTCTTCACGGGCAACGTCGATTTTCGCGCCTTCACCGCCGACGATCCCGAGCAGAAGTCGACGCGCGTCCTGGTCGAACGCTTCGAGATTGCCGAGACCGGCGACCTGATCCTGCTGCGCGTGCTGGGCTCGCACTTCCTCTGGAAGATGGTGCGGCGCCTGGTCGGCGTTCTGGCCGAGGTCGGGAGGGGCCGGCTCAGCCAGGACGACGTGAAGGGCTTCCTGCGAGCGCCCAGGACGATGGCCGCCGAGTTGACGGCGCCGCCCTCCGGCTTGTTCCTGGAGCGTGTCTTCTACCGGGGCGATACGCGCGACTACCCGCTGCAGCCCGTCTTCAA
>CAYTWT010000200.1:0-21134 GCA_964442185.1 uncultured Acidobacteriota bacterium | reverse complement strand
TCGGCCGCGTGGCCGCGCGCCTGCTCGGGTGCCATGTAGGCCGCCGTGCCCAGCAGCACGTTGACGCCGGTCATGTGGCCCGTGATGGTGGGCGACACCGACATCGCCGCCGACGACGCGGGGCGGCTGGCGTCACCCTCGAGCGCCTTGGCGAGCCCGAAGTCCAGCACCTTCGCCTGGCCGCCGCTCGTGAGTTTCACGTTGGCGGGTTTGAGGTCGCGGTGGATCACGCCCTTCTCGTGCGCATGTTCGAGCGCCAGGGCGACGTGGAGTGCCAACGGCAGCGCTTCGGCCACCGGAATCGCGCCATGGGCGAGGCGTTGAGCGAGGTCTTCGCCCTCCACCAGCTCCATCGCCAGGAAGTGAGCGGACGAGCCATCGGCGAGCGTCGCGTTCTCGAAGCCGTAGACGTGCGCGATGTTCGGGTGGTTGAGGGACGCGAGCAGCTTGGCCTCGCGCTCGAAGCGGGCCAGCCGCTCCGCGTCCCGCGCCAACTCGGCCGGCAGCACCTTGATCGCGACCTCGCGGCCGAGCTTGGTGTCGGTCGCGCGGTAGACCTCGCCCATGCCACCGGCGCCGCTGGGCGCCACAACCGCGTACGGCCCGAGCCTGGTCCCGGCGTCGATCGGCATCAGGGTTGTCTGCCGTTCGCGGCGCCGAGGTCGGCCAGCCAGATGTCGCCCTCGCGGCGTGCTTCGAGGTAGGCGATGGAGCGGCCGTCGCGGGTGACGCTGAAAGTCGTCCAGCCGCCTTCGACGGGGAGCGTTCCCGGCGGCAGGAGCTCCTTGCGTCGGCCCGTGACGGTGTCGAGAAGAAGGAGTGCCCCGCGCTTGTTGAAGAGGATCCGCCGGCTGTCCGGGAGCCAACGGGCCGCTTCCTCGGACTCGTCCAACTTGCGAAGGCTCCGTGCCTCGAGCGAGTAGAGGAAGAGACCTCCCGGGACTTGCTGGGGCGCACAGAGAAGCCACCGACCATCGGGCGACCAGGACCAGACGATGCCGGCGCCCTGAAACCCTTCGATCGCGTGGCGTTCGATCGGCTCGCCCGGCGAGGGCTGGGACGGATCGAGGAAGGCCACCCCACCGCTGACACCGACGGCGATCCGGCGGCCGTCCGGCGACCACACCGGGGTGTTCGTGGGCTCGGTCCCCGACACCTGCTGGAGAACACTGCCGTCCGTGCGCATCACCCACGTCTTCACGTCGCCACGCTGCGATTGAAACGAGAGGCGCTGGCCATCAGGCGACCAGCGTGCGCTTCGATGTTGAAAAGAGGCGTCGGTGAGCTGGGCGTAGCCGCTGCCATCCGCTCGAACGACGCCCAGGCTCTCCCAGGGCAGACCGCGGCGTGCGAACAAGAGCGAGGTCCCGTCGGGCGACCAGTCCAGCTCTTGCAGCGGCTGGCCGCGGAGGATCGGGAGCGGGCGGCCGAGGAGTGCTTCGCGGTCGGGATCGAAGCCGACCTTCCAGGCATCGGCGCGCCAATCTCGGGTTCCGAAGGCGAATTGCCTCCCCTCCCTGGCGAAGCTCGGGCTGCCGGCCCACGCCGACGGCGTCGTCACCGGCTCCGGCGCCCCCAGCGCACGCCCGGAACGCGAGTCGATCGGGATGCGCAGCAGGTTCATCGTCCCGCCGCGGTTGCTCGAGAAGTAGAGGAAGCGGCCGTCGGGCGACCACTCGACGCCCCAGTCGATCGCTGCATCGTCGGTCAGCGCGATCGCGCCCTTCTTGGCGCCCGAGCCGTCTGCGGCCACCGTCCACAGGTCGCGCTGCCATGTCGACGGGCGCACGGCCCAGTACGCGATGAAGCGGCCGTCGGGCGACCACTTCGGGCCCATGCCGTCGCCTTCACTGACGAGGCGCTTGCCTTCACCGGTCGTCCGCACCGCCCACAGCTGGCTGCCGCCCTTCCGGGACATGGGATCCCGCAGCGGCTCGGTCGCGACCACGAGCTCCTGGCCGTCGGGCGACCAGGCGGGGTCGAAACCGTAGTCCGTCACCCGTCGAACCGACTCGCCGGTGGCGCCCATCACGAAGATCCCGCCGCCCTTGCGTTCCGAGCGGAAGGCGATCTGGCTGCCGTCGGGCGAGAAGGCCGGGGCGCTGTCGTCGTCGGGAGAGTCCTCGGTGAGGTTGATCGGCTTCCTTCCACCGATTCGCAGCAGGTAGATGTCGTCGTTCCCGCGAGCGTCGCCCACGTAAAGAAGGCTTCGGCCGTCGGGCGACAGGCTCGGCTGGCGCTCGAGGCCGGGCAGGTCCGTGACCTGGGTGAAGAGAGTCGGGGTGGGGTTCGCGGCCAGGTTGCTGCGCCCGAGACGACCGGCAGCGAAGCCGGCAGCCAGCAATGCCAGGGCCGCGGCCAGCGGCCACCAGCGCGATGCGCGCGACGCGGCCGCAGCCGGGCCCGCTGGGCCGCTTGCCCCGGAGCCGAAGGCCGCTTCGAGGTCGAAGGCCAGGTCGCGCGCGGACTGGAAGCGCTCGGCAGGCTGCTTCTCCAGGCAGTGCCGCACGATGCGCTCGAGGCCGGCGGGCAGTGCGCCGCTCGCGCTCAGCAGCTCCGGCGGGTCTTCCTTGAGGATCGCGGTCATGGTCTCGGCCGCGGTGTCCCGCTTGAAGGCGCGCCGGCCGGTGAGCATCTCGTAGAGCACCGCGCCGAATGAGAAGATGTCCGAGCGCGAGTCGGCGGGTTGGCCCTTCACCTGCTCGGGGGACATGTACCCCACCGTCCCGAGCACGGCGCCCGGGTCCGTCTCTCGTGTTTGCGTCGGCGAGTGGGTGCCGTCCTGCGCCGACGGCTGCTGCCGTGCCAGACCGAAGTCGAGGACCTTCACGCGGCCGTCTGCCGTCACGAAGACGTTCTCCGGCTTCAGGTCGCGATGGACGATGCCCTTCTCGTGGGCGGCGGCCAGACCGTGGGCGATCTGCGCCCCGATCTCCCCCGCCTTGCGGGCCGGCAAAGCTCCACCCGAAAGGCGATCGCGCAGCGTCTCGCCGTCGAGCAGCTCCATCACCGCGAAGCTCGTGCCGTCGTGGTCGCCGACGTCGTGGATCGCCAGGATGTTCGGGTGGGAGAGCGCCGCCACGGCCTTGGCCTCGCGCTCGAATCGAGCGCGGCGCTCGGCGTCTTTCGACACCTCGTCCGGCAGGACTTTGACCGCGACGTCACGCTCGAGGCGCGTGTCGCGCGCCCGGTACACTTCGCCCATCCCGCCCGCGCCGAGCGGCGACAGGATCTCGTAGGGACCGAGCTTCGCTCCGGCGGAGAGCGTCATCTCAAGGAAGCCTCGTGAGCGGATCATGGATCCGGAGGCCCGGCAGCGCGACGAAGCGGCTGTCGTGGGTCCAGAGCTCGGCCGCGCCGTTGTCGAACGCCGTGAGCGCGATCTGGAGGTCGAAGACCCGAGGGCCCTGAACGCCGAGGCGACCGGCGAGCGAGAGCAGGCGGCCCGCGAAGCCCTCGCCCGGCAACCAGAGCCGCGCCCCGGCAGCGGAGAGCGCCCCCAGAAAGCCGCTCGCCTCGGTGGCGCTCGAGGGCCCGCCCCGGCTCTCGGGGTGCGTCACGACGCTCCAGAACTCGGCCACACTCGCGAGTGTGATGCCCCAGCCGCGTGCATCGCGGCTCGCGCTCGCGATCGCCCGCCGGGCGCCGCGATGCTCCGCCAGCCCGGAGCGGTGGGCGTAGACGAGCAGATTCGTGTCGAGCGCGATCAGCGCTGCCGCCCTATCCAGTCGTGCATGGCCGCCCGGTCGGAGACGTCGAGACCTGGCGGCAGGCCTCCACGCGCCGTGACCCAGCGGATCGCCGGGGCACGGCCGCGCCGGGCGCCGCCTTTCCCCGCGAGCTCGCGGCGGAGTCCCCGCTCGAAGATCTCGCGCAGCGTCGAGCGCGACTCGGCCGCCTGCTTCTTGGCCGCGATCAGGAGGTCGTCGGGAAGATCGATCGTCGTCCTCATATGGGAGCACATATTACCATAAATATGGTAGCGTGACGAGGCGGGTGCCGGGGGCGGCAGGACTCAGAGGCTCCCCGGCCCGACGGATCGACCTCGGAGCCGAAGGCGGAAATTAGGGCGGGGGCGCCCCGAACCTCGAGGCGCCCCCTTTTGCTCGATCCGGCGAACCGGCGACCGCTACGGCTGAATGGTCAAAGTCCCGACCTGAAGTGCGGTCAGCTGGGTGTTACTCGCCTCGACGCCAGCTCCAGTGCATACCAGATTGGCTTCCCCACCAGTCGGTAGGAATGCGGCGAGCGACAACGGTATCGTCGACGCTATCGTAAGCGTGTCCGAACCGAGGACCACGACGGCCGATTGGTCCGGCAGAGCGCCCGTAGCCGTGAGGACGCAGACAACGTCGAGCGGGGCTACGGTGTTGGGGTCTGTACCCGGCGGCAGCGCGAGCTGTGTCTTTGCCGCGAACAAGTACGCTCCTGCGGGCAGGTTGATCAGCCTGCCGAGAAGTAGATTTCCGATGTCGTACGGGCCAAGTTGGCAACCACCGGCCGGTAGGTCCACAGCAAACACGCCTTGGGCGCAGCTCAAGGCCACGCTGCTTCCTGACCCTGCTGCCCCTGTCGCTCCCGTTGGACCGCTTGGCCCTGCCGGCCCTGTAAGCCCTACCCCTGCTGGCCCTGTCGGCCCTGTCGGCCCTGAAGGCCCCTGCGTTCCTCCGCCTGGCGTTCCCGGGTCGCAGCCGTCGTCATCCTCTTCATCATCTTTGTCGTTCTTGTCCTTGTCATTGTCCCTGTCGCGGTCTTTGTCGCCGTCTTTGTCATCATCCTTGTCTTTGTCGCCGTCCTTCCGAGCTCTGGCGCGACGCTCTTGGTCACCATCACGATCATCTTTGTCACCATCGTGATGATCCTTGTCGCCGTCCTTGTCATCCTCGTCGTCGCCCACGCATCGGCTCAGGTTGAGGACGATAAAGGTTTCGTGGGCCCGACAGGCATCGGGCCCCGAAACGACCCGCCAGTTCCCGTTCGTCCGATTGAAGCAGGTCGAAATCGGGGATTGGGCGGCGGCGGCGGGGACGGCGAAGCCGAGCAACGACAAGGCTAGGGGTGCGCAAACGCCTCCCAACAGACTGAGCTTCATCGGACTCTCCTGTGCTTTGACACTTCCCAATATCACACACTGATCTTCGAAGCGCATCTCTGGCGCGACAGATCCAGACGAAACAACTGAAGACCTAGTGGGATTCGCGGCTCAGAGACGAGCCGGAGGGATAGCCAACCCCGACCAAGCCCCCTTGATGCTCAAGGTGCTCGACGCGACTATAAACAACGCGTCGCTGGTAGTCAAGACCCTTTTCTGGAACGGGCGCTTTTCTTCCTGTGCGGAGCTTCATCCGCACCGGGCGGCAGGCACCTGGGTTGGACCAGGCACCCCGCCGCCCGCCCCGGAGGGCTAGTCCTTCTCGGGGTCCTCGCCGCCGGCCCAGCCGATGAACTGCCAGCGACCACCCTCCTTGATCAGGACGTCGGTGTAGCGGCCATTCACAGTCTTGCGTTCCTTCTTGACGTCTTCGGTAGCCGTCGTATAGCGGTAGTGGACCACGGCCACGTTTCCCGTCACCACGATCCCGAGCGGGAAGATCTCCTGCTCCAGCGTCGTCGAGTTGCCCGAGTTGTAGCGGTCCCAGCGGGCGAGCGAGGCCTTGTTCTGCGGACCCGGCGCGGCGTTGCTCCAGATGAGCGCCGCCGGGTGCACCATCTCCTCGATCCAGGTGGAGTCCTTGGCCGCGGACTTCTTCCACTGTGAAAGCTCGAAGCTCCAGACCTCCTGCTGCTCGGCGGACCACGACTGGGCCGAGACCAGCGACGCGCCCATCAGCAGCGCCGCGACGAAAGCGACAGACACACGTATTCCTGTGCGATTCATTCACCCCTCCAATCTCACAAGTCAGTTCTTGCAGGAACCAGTGGTCGCAGGTTAGCACACCCCCACGCCAGCGCCGGGCAAGCCCCACCCCTGGTGCGTGACCCTTCGCCGCTCGACTACGAGTTGCCGATCCGCGCCGAGTGCCCGAGCATCATCTCGAAGGGGAAGGTGCGTCCCTCGTCGAGGCGGCGCATGCCCTCGAGCATCATCTGTTCGAAGCGCAGCGGCGTGCGCCCCTCCTCGCCGACGGACCGGACGTGGAAGACGAAGCGCCCTTCGGCCCAGCTGACGAGGCGGAAGATGGCGTCCGCGCCGTGCAGGCCGTCCTCGGTGCGAGCGCCGATGACCTCGCCGCTCTGGAAGTCGACCTCCGCCCGTGGCGTTCCCGGCGCCTCGAAGGCGCACACGCCCGTGAGCTGGTTGAAATGCAGGATTTCCAGGATCGCGGGGGCGCCGCCCAGGGCCTCGACCACGCCCTCGAACGCAGCCAACTTCTTGGCCCGATCGGTCAATGGGGCGGGTGGGACGCTGGCCCGGGCCTGGGCCCGCCCCCGCAGCCGCACGACAAGGGGCTGCATATAGCGGATCAACGCATAGGGCGTGAACGGCTTCTCGACGTATCCCAGGACCGCGAAGCGCGGACTGCGCGAGGCTTCGTCGCCGTCGGCATCGTGCCTCAGCATCACGACCGAACGCGAGACGCCCGACGGCTCCAGCGCCAGCGGGCGCAGGATGCAATACCCGGGACTCACCAGGGGGAAGACCTCGGATTGCGCCCGGTCCGTGTTGCGGCACTGGCCCGTGGGCACCTTCTCGAGCCTCGGGGTGTCCACGTCGACGACGACGAAGTCGGGGGCCAGCTCCTGGGCCACGCGCGTCGCCGTGTCGATGTCCCCGGTGCACACGACCCGGTAGCCTTGCGTTCGGAGCGCGCCATCCGCCAGGGCTCGGCACCACGGGTCCTGATCCAACACTACCAGCCGGGGTGCGGCAGTCTCGTCGCGGGCCCCCCGCCGTTCATCCTGCGGTTGCTGTTGCGTGGCTGGCATTGATCCTCCCTCGGTCAGGTACACCCGTGTCTCGCGGCGCCGGAGGGAGGTGGGGCGCCGCCCGTAATGTGAAACGGGGCGAGCTTATCACAAACGGGTGACGCGTGGGAGGAGAAAATCGAAACGCGGCTGGGGGACGGCCCCAGTAGAATCGGGAGATGCAGTCAAGCCACCCGAAACGCAAGCCTCCGAATGCTCCAGGCGCCGACCGGCGGGCTCGACGCCCTGTGCGCCGTTACTGGAGGAGAGCCATGAGCCTCGCGGTCTCGGGCGCCGCTCTCGCCGTGCTGCTGACCGCTGGGATGAGCCTCGCGCAGGAATCGCGACCGCACGCCCGCGATCTCGGGTTGGCCCCGGGCGTGTTGCCGCCCGGCCGCCTGAACGCGATCACGGACGTCGCGGGGGTGCGCGTCGGCCACGTCACGATCATGGAGGGCGAGACCATCCGCACCGGCGTTACCGCCATCCTTCCCCATGGCGGCAACCTCTTCCAGGAGAAAGTCGCGGGCGCCGTCTTCGTGGGCAACGCCTTCGGCAAGCTGGCGGGCTCAACACAGGTCGAGGAGCTGGGGACGATCGAGACGCCGATCGTGCTCACGAACACGCTGGCCGTGGGCACGGCCATGGACGCGATCGTGCGCTACACCCTCGCCGAGCCCGGCAACGCGCAGGTGCGGTCGGTGAACGCGCTGGTGGGAGAGACCAACGACGGCTGGGGCCTGAACGACATCCGTTCGCTGCCGGTAACCCGCGATCACGTGACCGCTGCGATCCGCGGTGCGCGCGAGGGACCGCTGGCCGAAGGCTCGGTCGGCGCGGGCACGGGCACCGAGGCCTTCGGCTGGAAGGGCGGCATCGGCACCTCGTCGCGAGTCGTGCACGGCGGCGCGCACACGCTGGGCGTCCTGGTCCAGGCCAACTTCGGCGGTGTGCTGGTGATGGACGGCGTCCCCGTGGGCAAGGAGCTGGGCCGGCATGCGTTCGCGTCGACGGCTGCGGGGAGCCGGGGCGGTGACGGCTCGTGTCTCATCGTGGTGGCCACCGATGCGCCACTCGACGCGAAAAACCTGAGGCGCGTGGCGGCCCGGGCGATCTTCGGCCTGGCCCGCACCGGCTCGTCGTTCAGCAACGGCAGCGGCGACTACGCGATCGCGTTCTCCACGGCGAGCGATTCGCGCTTCCGCCACGGCGAAGAGCTGCCGCGGGCCCGGGCGCTCTTGCCCACGGACGCGCTCGACCCTCTCTTTGAAGCGACCCTCGAGGCTACGGAGGAGGCCGTCTACAACGCGCTACTCCAGGCCACGACGGTCCAGGGCAACGGGCACACCGCCCCGGCGATTCCCATCGAGCGCCTGCGCGAGATGCTGCGCCGCTACGGCCGGGGCCGCTGACGAGTCTGAACGCCGCCATCGCTGCTACGGATTCGATGGCCCATCGACAGGTAGTAGACTGGCGGCGCATGCTCCGCTCCACGCGCCTGCTCTTGCTCGCCGTGTTCGCGCCGCTTCCCGCCCAGGGCGCCACGCCCGTGCCCGCCGACAGCCGTCAGATGCTCTTGTCGGTCAGCGCGGGATGGGACGAGACCGCGGCCACGGTCGGGCGCTACGAGCGCGCCAGCGCGACCCAGAGGTGGAAGCGCGTGGGGGCGCCCCTCGCGGCATCCCTCGGCCAGGCGGGTCTGGCCTGGGGCCGCGGTCTGCACCGGGGCGCGGCCCAAGGCCCCATGAAGAAGGAGGGCGACCAGCGCTCGCCGGCCGGGGTCTTTCGGTTGCGGGAGGCGACCGGGTACGCGGCCGTGGCGCCCCCCGGCACGCGCCTTCCCTACCGGCAGGCCACCGCCACCCTGCGCTGCGTCGACGATCCTCGCTCGGCCCACTACAATCGCCTCGTGGACGAAGCAGGCGTGGCGAAGGATTGGACGTCGGCCGAGGACATGCGCCGGCCCGACGACCTGTATCGGTTGCTGGTGTGGGTGGGACACAACGACGATCCCGTGCAAGCCGGAAGCGGGAGCTGCATCTTTCTCCACTTCCGCGACACCCCGCAGGACGTGACCGCGGGCTGCACTGCCTTCGACGAGGGTCGCATGGAAGAGCTGCTCGCCTGGCTCGATCCGGCGGCTCGGCCGGTGCTCGTTCAGCTTCCCGAGGCGGTGCAGCGCAAGCTTGGCGCTGTGTGGGGGCTGCCCGGCCCGGAGCGTTGAGCGCCCTTCGGGCGTCCGGCCTTCGCGCCGCCGTGGTGAGCTTCGTTGCCATCCTCGCAACCTGCCTGATCTGTGCCCCGCAGGCGCCCGCGAACACGAACGCGGCGGCCTGGGAGCAACAGGCCCGGAACATCACCATCACACGGGACGACTACGGGATCCCCCACATCCACGGAAAAACCGACGCAGATGCCGTCTTCGGCCTGATCTATGCGCAAGCCGAGGACGACTTCAACCGGGTGGAGACCAACTACCTGAGCGCGATGGGCCGGCTGGCGGAAGCCGAGGGCGAGTCCGCCGTGTACCGTGACCTCCGCATGAAGCTGTTCATCGCCCCCGACTCGATCAAGGCGCAGTACGCGGCGAGCCCCGACTGGCTCAAGAAGCTGATGAACGCGTGGGCCGATGGACTGAACTTCTTCCTCTACAAGCACCCCGACGTGAAGCCCAAGGTCATCACGCGCTTCGAACCGTGGATGGCGCTCACCTTCAGCGAGGGAAGCATCGGCGGGGACATCGAGAGCATCTCCCTCCGTCAACTCGAGGCGTTCTACGGCAAGGGGCCCAAAGTGGTCGCGACGGAGCCGGAGAAAGCCCCACGGCCTGAGCCGACCGGCTCGAACGGCTTCGCCATCGCGCCCGCGAACAGCGCGTCGCAGCACGCCCTGCTGCTCATCAACCCCCACACCTCGTTCTTCTTCCGAGCCGAAGTACAAGTGGCGAGCGATGAAGGGCTGAACGCGTACGGCGCCGTGACGTGGGGGCAGTTCTTCGTGTACCAGGGGTTCAACGAGCACGCGGGGTGGATGCACACCTCGAGCGGCGTCGACAACATCGACGAATATGCGGAGACGGTCGTGAAGAAGGGCGACGGGTTTTCGTACCGCCATGGCTCGCAAGAGCGGCCGGTGACGACGACCAGGATCAGCGTGCCCTACAAGAGCGGCGCCGGCCTGGCACGGAAAGAGTTCACCGTCTACCGCACCCACCACGGGCCCGTCGTCCGCGAGGCGGACGGCAAGTGGGTGAGCGTCACGCTGATGGAGGAGCCGGTGAAGGCGCTCACCCAGTCGTACACGCGGACCAAGGCGAGGAACTACCAGGCGTTCAAGGAGACGATGCAGCTGCACACCAATTCCTCGAACAACACCATCTTCGCGGACAGCGAGGGGAACATCGCGTACTTCCACGCCAACTTCATCCCGAGGCGCGACACCCGATTCGACTGGAGCCAGCCGGTCGACGGCTCGAACCCGGCGACGGATTGGCAAGCGGTCCTCTCCGTGGACGAGACGCCCGGCCTGCTCAACCCTTCAACTGGCTGGCTGTACAACACGAACAACGCGCCCTGGTCGGCGGCGGGCCCGAGCAGCCCGAAGCAGACGGACTATCCGAGCTACGTGGAAACCGGCAGCCAGAACTTCCGGGGGATCCACGCGCTCGGCGTGTTGAGCGGGAAACGAGACTTCACGCTGGCCTCCCTCATCAGCGCGGCCTACGACAGCTACCTCCCGGCGTTCGAAGCGCTGATCCCCTCCCTGGTCGATGCCTATGACCAGAGCGCGGCCAGCGACCCGCTCAGGGCGAAGTTGGCCGAGCCGATCGAGCTACTCCGTGGTTGGGACTTCCGGTGCTCGGTCTCGTCGGTGTCGACGTCGCTGGCCGTCTACTTCGGCGAAGCGCTTGGCCGCAGGCTGAAGGCCGACGCCGCCGAGGCCGGCGTGCGGCTGGAGGACTACATCGTCACGAAGGCAACGGCGCGAGACCGGCTCGAGTCCCTCTCGACGGCCAGCGATTCGCTCACGGCCGACTTCGGGAGATGGGACACGCCGTGGGGAGAGATCAATCGGTTTCAGCGGCTCACCGGGGAGATCGCCCACCCGTTCGACGATGCGGGTCAAAGTATCCCCGTCGGCTTCACCTCCGCCGACTGGGGCTCGCTGGCCGCCTTCGAAACGGACCCGCACGACGGCGCCAAGAAGCGATACGGCACCAGCGGAAACAGCTTCGTGGCCGTAGTCGAATTCGGCGACAGCGTGCGGGCGAAGGCCGTCACGGCCGGCGGGGAGAGCGGCCACCCCAACTCCCCGCACTTCGACGATCAGGCGATGCGCTACAGCACCGGCGATTTGCGAGACGTGTACTTCTACGCCTCCCAACTGACCGGGCACACCGAGCGACGCTACCACCCGGGCGAATGAGGAGATGCAGGGGCGCGCGAGCCCCCCTGCTGCTTCTTTCTACGCCCGGCCGCGGCCGCGGCGACCAGCAGCAGCGCCGTGAGACCCGTCAGGAGTTGCCCCGCCCGGCGCACGCGCGTCGGGGCCAGCTCGATGACGACGTGGTGCTCGCCCGCGGGCAGCTCGAAACGCATCGTCCCTGACACAGGAGCGGGTGAGACGGTCGCCGGCACGCCGTCGATCGCGACGCTCCAGCCCGGGTAGTAGAACGTCGAAGCCTGGACGGTCGTCGGCGCCTGGGCACGGATGGACAGCTCCTCGCGAGCCGCACGGCGCGAGATCTCGGTCACGGCGAGGGGCGCTTCCAGGCCCACGATGCGCCTGGGATCGTAGGGGGGTCGCTGCTCGACCCAGCGCGGCTCGTACTCCTCGCGCGTGCTGGTGTTCAGCCCCTTGGCCGCGATGGATGGCGGATCGTAGTACTCGTCGTCGAACGTGAGGAACCCCTTCGCCTCGGTGTGCGGGAGGTTCGTCACGACGAGCATGGCGACGAGCGCCAGCGTCCAGCGCGGCCCCACGCGCTCGAAGGCGAAGATCGTGAGCAGGGGGAGAAAGAGCCCCGGCAGGAGCAGCGCGCGCCAAGGGTAGGCCAGGTACTGGAGCGCCTCGAGGCGCGACCAGACGAACCAGGCCCAGTCCGTGGAGAGCCAGGCTCCCGCCACGGCGGCGGCGCCGAAGGCCAGGGCGAGGGCACGCCGCCTCCGGTCCTCCGATCGCAGGGCGAGGGCAAAGCCGGCGAGGCCCAGCAAGAGGTGCGCCGGACCCACGGCGAAGGACATTCCATCGGCGGACCCGGGCGCGGAGAAGCCGTACCCCCAGGGCGACCACAGCAGCTGTGTCGGGGAGACGAGGTGCCTGCTCCAGTGCAAGAAGCCCTCCCGCAGGCGGTCCGTGTGCACGAACTCCTTCTCGAGCAGCGCGGGAACCCAGAAGTAAGCCGCGAGGCCGAGGCCCCCCAGGATCGTCGCCGCGCCCGAGAGCAGGCAGGCAAGGCGAGAGTTGCGAAAGGGCGAGGCGCCTTCGTCTGCCGGAACCTTGGCCACGCCGAGGAGGAGCGTGACAAGAGCGAGCGAGGGGAGGAGGAGGAGCGCGGCCGCGTTGTGCGCGAGGGGGACGAGCGCCACCGCAGTCGCGCCCAGGGCGACGCCCGCAGCGCTCCGGCGATCCAGCGCCCACAAAAGCCCCAGGAGGGCGAGCGGAGCGACCGCGACGGCAGCCGCCTCCGCGAAGGCGGCGCGGACGAACAGGTCGAGCGAGAGGTAGGGGGCGAAGAGCCAGGCGACGGCGCCCCCGAGAGCGGCGCCCCGCGCAGCCACGAGCCGGCGCCCGAGGCGATAGACGGCGAGGGCCCCCAGCCCGTGCAGAAACGCCAGGCCCAGCTGGAGCGCATCGGCGAGGCGGATTCCCGACGCGTGGAAGGGCAGGGCCGCGAGGTAGACGAGCGGAGGCGCGAACTCGAAGAGCGGCTGGCCGTGCCCGGCCCCCAGGTCGGGCGCCCAGATCGGTGGCAGGTGTCCCTCGGAGAGCACCTTGGCCATCTCGACGAGGCGCGGTGGGTACTCGAGCGCGTCGTGCCCCTCGATCAGCCGTCCACGGAACAGGGGATGAAGCGCCACGAGCGCGAGGACGACGAGGGCCGCCGCGGTCGCTGCTCGCGGCGTCGCCCAACGCGCGCCGAGGCCATCCAGGCGGGCGGAGAGAGCCGCCTCGGCCTGCGCCGCGCGGGGCGAGCCCAGAGCGTACGCGGTCAAGCCGAACAGGCCTATCCCCAGGAAGAACAGCAAGGGCTTCAGCCTCCCCGGCTGATACACGACGGCGACGTCGTGCTCTCCGGCCGGGACCGGCACGGCGCCGAACCCGGGCGTGACGTGGATGAGCGGCGCGCTCCGACCGTCGACGCTGGCCGCCAGGTCGGGGCTCCAGGTGATCCTGACGAAGACGTGGCTCGGGCGATCCAACCGGACGCGCGCCAGGTAGGTTTCGTCCGCCTTCGTCTCCGAGACGATCTGGCCGCGCGGCTCGAGATGGGCGGGATCCGGCGGCGGCAGGGCTTGCCAGCGGCCGATGGCGGGACCGCTGGGAGCGCGCGGGTCGAGCGAGAGGACGATCCCGTGCAAGAGCAACGGGCTCGCGAGCCAGCTCGCACTCGGCTCGTGACGAGTCCCGGGCGGCCCGCTGTAATGGCCGCCCACGTCGACGATCCCGAAGTAACCCTCGGGCGAGGCCTCGTACACGGCGAACCTTCCGTGCACCGAGCGCCGGCGCAGATGCGGGGGCATCGGCCGGTCCGCAGCTGCCACGACGGCGCGGATGCCGAAGGCGACGTCGTGGGCGCCGCTTCTCTCGTCGCGGAGCACCATGACGTCGGAAGTCTTGGACATCGCGTGGTAGAGGAAGCTCGCCTGGTCGATGTGATCCCGCGAGAGGAAGGCGTAGACGGGCACCGCGCCCACCTTGAAGGCGCCGCCCCAGGAAGCCGCCAAGCCTGCCGAGGCCCGGCCCGGCCGCTCGGCCAGGATCGCGCGCACGTCTTCGAACGCGGCCTCGAGGTCGGGCCGCTCCCTCTCGCAGGCGGCGAAGCTCTCGCGCCCCCAAGCCGCGTTCTGTTGCAGGTAGCGCGCCCGATCCGAGCCGATCGGCACGAGCGCCCCGGCGAGGCCGAGCGCGCCGAGGGCGCCGAGGGCGCCATGACGACGGGCGAGGAGCGCCACCAGGCGCGCGAGCCCGAAACCGGCGAGCAGGACGGCGCCGAGCTGGAAGGCGGCCTGGAGTCTGTGGAGGTGAAGATCCGCGGGAACACCCGCGAGAGCCAGGAGATGGCCCCAGCTCTCGCGGCCGAAGAAGAGCGCCAGCGAGACCCCGGCGAACGCGAGCAGCCGGCGCGCCAGGGGTTCGCGGAGCGAGAGCAGCGCGCCGATGGCCCCAAAGCCGATCAGGGAAGTCAACACGGGCGGCCTGCCCCAGTCCAGCAGCCGTCCCGAGAGAAGCTCGCCGAGAATGAACGGCGCGCCGTAGGAGTCCCACTTTCGTGCGTCCTCCCAGCGGCTGTGATTGACGACCGGCCCCGCGAGACCGAGCGGTACGAGAAACCAGGCCGCCAGAACCAGGGCCGGCACGGCGATCGTCGCCAGCCGTACGAGCCGCTCGGAGCGCCGCCCCCGCGACCCAACGACGGCGAGGATGGCGCTCCAGACGAAAGCCACGTAGCCGAAAATGATGTGGGCCAGCAGCGTGAGGCTGAGCAGGATCGAGGCGAGCGGACGACGCTCGCGCGCGTCCAAGGCCCTGGCCACGACGCCGATCGCGAGGGCCAGGAGATGGAGCGCGACGAGCTGGGTGAAGAGCCCCGAGCCGCGCCAGGTCAGCGCTCCGTAGTCGAGGCCGTAGCGGTCGAGATCGCCGGCGGAGCTGGACGCGAGCACGAGCAGAGAGGAGAGGCCCGAGGCCGGCGGCGACAGTCCCAGCAGCCGCGCGCCCAGGTAGACGCTCAGCGGGAAGCCGACCAGCAGGACGTAGAGGAGCGCGGCGAAGACGGCCGCGGGCTCTGCGAAGGGTCGGCCGAGATGGAGGACGAGCGCGCCGAGGAGATGCCCCAGCGGCTGATAGCTCCTCCAAACCGGATAGCCGAGCGACCACTCGGAGACCCACGGATCCAGGAAGGGCTCCCCGCGCTCCAGGCTGGCTTCGAGCCGCTCGGAGGCTGCGCGGTGAAAGACCAGGTCGTTGAGCGGCGCCCGGCCGATCCGCAGCTCTGGGGCCAGGAAGAAGGCGTTGAAGGCGATCGCGCAGGCGAGCAGAACAAGCCCGAGCGTCTCCCCGGTCCAAGGCGGGCGCGTGATCCGCGATGACGGCATGGAGCTGGCCGCCGTGCTGCAGCGGCGTGCCGATCTTACAGGATCCTCCCGCTCTCACGCACGTACAGCGCATGCCCGTCGCCGGCCCATGTCACGACGCCATCATTCGGCGAGATCCCTGGAATCGGTTGCGGATCTCCTCCCTGCGTGGGCGCGCGGCCTTCTAAGAGACGGCTCGAATTCTGCGTTTCATGGCTTCGTACAGGTCCCAGTCGGCCTGCAGCCGCATCCAGAACTGGGGCGACGTCTTCAGCAGGCGCCCGAGCCGGAGGGCGGTATCGGCGGAGATTCCGCGCTTGCCGAGGACGATCTCGTTGAGCCGATTCAGGGACATTCCGAGCCGCCGCGCCGCCTTGACCTGACCGAGGCCCATGGGCTTGAGGAACTCCTCGAGCAGCATCTCGCCCGGCGGGATCGCCGGGCCGAGCCAGTCGGGATCCCTAGTGATAGTCCTCGACGCAGACCTCGTGCGCATCGCCTTCCTCCCATCGGAACGTGACCCGAAACTGGTCATTGATCCGGATACTGTACCGGCCTGCCTGATCTCCCCGGAGCCTCTCCAGCCGGTTGCCGGCCGGGATCGTCAGGTCGTCGAGGCGCGCCGCAACGTCGATCGCCTTCATCTTTCGCTGCGCCGCGCGCCAGAGGCCCCGAGGGATGCGGCGGGCGGCGCGACTGTTCCGCTCCCGGAAGAGGTCGGCGCTCGTCTCGTCGGCAAACGATCGGATCACTGGTCCGCGCTCAACTCCACACTACACGGATAGCGTGTAATTTACAAGGTCCTTCACCCGCGACACCCGCGACGGGTTACCGCACAATTCCCGCACAGTCGGAAAGCAGGCCCCGCCACTCGGGGAGTCCCGACAGAAGGGCGCACGCCACTCCTTGGGGTCGGGATCAGCTTCGTGGCTAACGCAAGCCGGAGACCACGTAGAGATCGGACAGCGTGCGAAGGTAGTCGTAGGCGTACCCTCGGCCATCGGGGGTGATGAACAAGGCGCGCACCGCCAAGACGCCGGAGCTGTCCGGAGGTGCGATCTCCCGCCACAGCTCGCGACGGCCGGTCCGGAGGTCGAGGCGGTACACGCGCAACGGCATCTTCGTCCCGCTCTCACGCACGTACAGCTCATGTCCGTCGCCCGCCCATGCCACGACGCCATCATTCGGAGAGATCCCTGGAATCGGTTGCGAATCTCCTCCCTCCACCGGGTAGAGCGCAGCGATGGCGCCCGCGTGCGACGGGTAGGCCACGACTAGCCGACCGTCGGGGGAGATGACCCCTCCGGTCTCCGTGCCTTCGGCGGTGACCGGCTTCGGTGTTCCGTCAGGGATGTCCTGGGCGAACAACCGGACCGGTCGGTCCGCCTCGTTACCCCAGAAGAGGATGCGGCGGCTGTCCGGGAAGAAGTACACGCCATGATGTCTGACGACGCTTCCGCTCGGGAGCGGCCGGGATTCCCCGGCGCCGGTCGGCAACAGGACCAGATGCGTCGGCGTTACGCCCACCGCGGCGACGACCCACTGCCCATCGGGCGAGAGTCTCCGAGCCCAAGCATCTCCGAGCCGAACGGGGGCGGAGCCGTCCATCCCTCGGACGTATATAGAGTAGTTGGGACCGCCCCCCTCACCCCACTCCGTGAACGCCACACGCGCCCCGTCAGCCGAGAGCCCCGCGAGAGCCGTCATGTCCAGCCAGGTGAGGCTGCGCTCGCGGGTGCCGTCGGGCGCAACGCCGTAGGCCTCGCCCCGGACTCGGCCCTGCGCGATCAGAACTCGGCCGTCCCGCGCCACGTCGTGCAGCCAGACCCGGCCCACGAGCGGAAGCATCAGTCTCTCGCGGCCTTCGAGGTCGACTGCCCGCAAGTCGTGGGCAAACGCTCCCTGCGACGCAGAGAACCACACCTCGCCACCGTCGGGTGACCACGCGAG
Organism: uncultured Acidobacteriota bacterium; assembly: GCA_964442185.1. Lineage (GTDB taxonomy): Bacteria > Acidobacteriota > Vicinamibacteria > Fen-336 > Fen-336 > CADEEV01. The sequence continues at coordinate 3,981 of CAYTWT010000200.1, read as the reverse complement.
ACCCGTGATGTCGTTCCAGGGGCCGGAACGCGTTCGCTCCTGCCCGGCGAGGTCCATCACCACGAGTGACCCTCGATTGTCGCCGACGAGGGGAGCGTCGATAAAAGCGATCCGGTCCGGTCGCGGCGAGATCCGAGGGTTGCTGATGCTGCCTGCAGTCTGATAGAGCACCTTGCCCACCGGGAACTCGATCTGCTCCCGTCCACCCGTCCAACGGTGGATCAGGAAGCGTTGGTCGTCGGTCGTCCAGTCGGCCGACAAGATGCCCTCGAAGACGGCGCGGGGAGTGCCACCGGAAAGAGGCAGGCGGGCCACTGTCAATCCGCTCCCCGGCTTGGCCGGGTCGACGCGCTGGACGGCGATCTCTCCTGCGGCCACACCGACGACTCCCACGGCCGTGAGGCCCAAAGCCTGTGACAACGGGCTGTCGAGGCGCGCCGAGAACAGCTCGCCGGGAGCACCCTCCCAGGCCGCGCTGTAAACCACCGTACTGGCGTCGGGGACGAACCGCCCGGACGTCACCATGCCGCCCCGGAACGTGATCTGCCTGAAGGAGGGCGGCGATTTGGTTGCGACGTGCCTTCCGGCCATGAAGACAAGGGCGCTGTAGAGACCCACCAGACCGAGGACCGCAAGCGCGAGCAGAGGTCGCCGCTTGTGCTCCACGACCGCCGGAGCGCGACCGCTCGTCGTCGTTTCACCCGACACAGCCTCCAGGTCGAAAGCCAGATCGCGCGCCGAGGCGAAGCGCTCCTCGGGACGCTTCTCGAGGCAGTGGCGAACGATCCGAAGCACGGCGGGCGGCAAGCCCGGGCTCAGGTCCGCGAGCTCGGTCGGCTCTTCCTTGAGGATGGCAGTCATCGTTTCGGCGGCCGTGTCGCCCGAGAATGGACGCCGCCCAGCGACCATCTCGTAGAGGATCGTGCCGAAGGAGAAGATGTCGGAGCGATGGTCCACCGCCCGGCCACGGACTTGCTCGGGGGACATGTAGCCGACCGTCCCCAGCACTGTGCCGGGGTCCGTCTGGCGTGTCATCGTTTCGCCGTCTGGACTTCGCCCGAGCTCCTCCGGGCGGGTTAGCTTCGCGAGGCCGAAGTCGAGAATCTTGACGTGGCCGTCCTTGGTCACGAAAAGGTTCTCGGGCTTGAGGTCCCGATGGACGAGTCCCTTCTCATGCGCGGCGGCCAACCCCCGCGCGATCTGGGTTGCATACTCGGCGGCCCTGCGAGCCGGAAGCGCTCGGCCTTCCAGGCGGGCGCGCAGCGTTTCGCCCTCGAGTAACTCGGACACGACGTAGGGCGCGCCCTCGTGAACGCCGAGGTCGTAGAGGGCGATGATATTGGGGTGGCTCAGCAGGCTCGCTGCACGCGCCTCTTGCTCGAACCGGCGCTGGCGTTCAGGGTCGCTCGAGACCGATGTGGGAAGTACCTTGACTGCGACCTCCCGACCCAGCCGCGTGTCCCGCGCTCGGTAGACCTCCCCCATGCCTCCCGCACCGAGAGGTGCTACGACCTCGTAGGGACCCAGTCGTGTGCCAGCCGCCAGAGGCATGAAATCGCGTCAGGAGTATATAGCGGGTTGGTCTTGCCGACCTGGCGGGCTCCGGCGACTACCTGGATGAAGCGCCTTGGTTCCGCGAGCCGCCGGGCGAGCTCAGCGGGGGGTCATTTCTTCGCGGCCGCTTTCCAGTTCTGCGCCAGCACCATCCGGTAGGGATCGCTGTTCTCGACCATCAGGAAGCGTCCGTCGGGGGCCACGGCCCAGCGCTGGTGTCCCATAAGGTCGAGAGTGTACGGGCCATCGAACAACTCCACGGGCCGACCCGCCGACAGCGACGGCGTGAACGTCATCGATGCCGCCATCACCTTGCCGCCCCGCCGGAAGAACACCTGCCGGCCATCCGCCGACCAGATGGGCGACAGACCTCCGTCCACCGAAACCGCGACCTTGGGGCCCGGGCCGGGATACGGAACCACATACACCTGATACGAACCGGTCTCGTCGCTCACGTAGACGAGCCAGCGCCCGTCCGGCGAGAACTGGCCCGAGCGTTCGTTGAAGGAGGTGTCGAGGAATTTCCTGGCCTTGCCATCGGGCGAGAGGATCCAGATGTCCGAAGCCCCGTCGAAGAAGGCCAGGTCCCCGGTCCTGGGGTTCCACGAAGTGGGGACCAGGCGCTCGCCTGCGTACAGGAGGCGAGCGGCCGCGCTGCCGTCGGCCGGGCGCTCGAACAGGCCTCGCTTTTCGCTGCCGGCCCGATAGGTCGCCGATCTTCCGTCCGCGGTCCAGATCGGGAACCCGGCATGGTCGGGGGAAAGGAGCGTGCGAGTACCCCGCTCGATGTCCCGCACCAGCACTTCCTGGCCGATGTTGAGCAGCGCTTGTTTGCCGCCACTGGCCAGGGCCAGATGGGTGTAGTCCAGACGCTCGCCTGGGATGGGCGTTGGATGCCCGGCTCGATCGACCCAAACCAGTCGCGCGCCGGAGTCCCCACGCACGGGCACGTAGAGCACGGACCCGTCCGCGGCCGGATAAGGCCCGACCTCGACTCCCTCGAGAACCGGAACCGCCTCACCCGTGAGCCTGAGCGTCTTCAAATCGAAAGGGGCCGCGAGCGCGGTGGCCCCCTGCCGGAAGACGATGTGACCCGATGGGAAGTGAGTCGGTCGGTCTCCGGACAGGGGAAGCGACACGTAGGCGGCACGCTCGATGTCCACGATCGCGATCGAATTCTCGGCGCCGCGCTGAATGGTCATGAGCGCATGTCGGCCATCGGGGAGGTAGAAGGGATCGGCGTGTGCGGTTTCTCCGGCCGCGGCGTTGACATGCGTGATCGCCACCACCGGTCCACCGGAGCTGGGCGTTCGATGGAGACCCGACGGGTCGCCCATCAGGATGCCGCCGGCCGGGCCCCAACTGAGCCCGAGCTCGAAACGCTGCTCGATCTTGACCAGAGTCTGCGCCCGGCCGCCGTGGATCGAAACCTTCCGCAGGCCGCGGGGATCGTGGAGGGCGAGCCACTCGCCGTCGGGGGAGAACACCACATCGTCAGCCTCGCGGGCCTCGGCGAGCGGTGTCGCGGTCAGGCTGTCCAGGGAACGAACGTAGACCTCGACATCGTTGTCACGGCGACCGTAGTACGCGATATGCGATCCGTCGGGCGAGAGGGCCGCGTCGAAGTCGCCCCAGTTGGGAACGGTGTGCCACGGCAGATCGATGGCGAATTGCCGGAACGCGGTTCCCGCGGGATTCACCGCGGAACGATTCGACCAGAGGCCAATCAGCGCGAGGGCGAGTCCCGCCGAGATAAGCCACGGCAGCAGTGACGCGGCTCCCGAGGCCCTCGGCATGGGAGGTGTTGCAGAGGGAGGATCTTCGTTGGTCGGCGTCTGCTCGAGCTGGTGCCGCGCCTCGCCGATGTCACGCAGCCGCCGTCTCGGGTCCCGCTCCAGACAGCGCCGCAGCAGGCCCCTCACCGCGGGTGGCGTCGCCTCGGGCAGGAGGCTCCAGTCTGGATCGGTCTTCAGTACCGCGGCGAGCGTGTCGCTGACCGTTTCGCCCGAGAAGAGACGCTTGCCGCTGAGCATCTCGAAGAGCACGACACCGAACGACCAGATGTCGGCGCGTTTGTCGACCGCCTTGCCGCGCGCCTGCTCCGGGCTCATGTACGCGGCGGTGCCGAGGATGAGGCCGGCCTCGGTGGCGTGTCGCGACATCGTGGGCGAGTGCGAGAGCTGGGAGTTGGCAGCACCGCCGCCGTCCTCGCCTTCGAGAGCCTTCGCGAGACCGAAGTCGAGGACCTTGACCTTGCCGTCGGGAGTGACCTTGATGTTCGCGGGCTTGAGATCGCGATGGACGATGCCCTTCTCGTGGGCCTCCTCCAGTCCTTCGGCGATCTGCTTCGCGATTCCGATGGCTTCGTCGACCGGGATCGCGCCCCGTCGAAGCCGCTCTGCGAGGTCTTCACCGGTGACGAGCTCC
>CAYTWT010000199.1:0-2605 GCA_964442185.1 uncultured Acidobacteriota bacterium | reverse complement strand
CGAGCGGTATCCGAGGCTGACGGCGACGCGGCTGTGGCAGATGCTGCGCGAGCGAGGCTGTCCGCTGAGCGTGCGGCAGGTGCGCGAGAAAGTGCGCGCGCTGCGGCCGAACCGGCACGAGGCGTTCCTGCGCAGGCGCACGTTCGCAGGAGAAGAGTCTCAGGTGGACTGGGCCAGCTTCGGCCACGTCACGGTCGGGGCGGCGCGCCGCGCGCTGTCGGCCTTCGTGCTGACGCTGACCTTCTCGCGGTGGTTCTTCCTGCGCTTCTTCCTGGACCAGTCGCTGGAGAACTTCATGCGCGGCCACGTCTACGCCTTCGCGGACCTCCAGGGGGCGAGCCGGTACTGCCTGTACGACAACCTTCGCTCGGCTGTGCTCGACCGCTACGGCGAGGGAGTGCGCTTCAACCCCCGCCTGCTCGAGCTCGCCTCGCATTACCACTTCGCGCCCCGTGCGGCCCGGCCCGGGCGAGGCAGCGAGAAGGGAGCCGTCGAGCGGACCGTGCGCTACGTGCGCGATTCTTTCTTCGCCGCGCGCTCGTTTTCGACCGTCGAGGACCTCAACCGCCAGGGTCTCGTGTGGCGCGACGAGGTCGCGGGCGCCCGGCGCTGGCCCGCGGACGATCGCAAGACGGTCGCCGAGGCCTTCGAGGAGGAGCGGCCGCAGCTGCTGAGCCTGCCCGCCCACCCCTTCGAGACGGAGCTGGTCGTCCCAGTCCGCTCGGCGAAGACCATCTACGTCCGCTTCGACCTCAACGACTACTCGATCCCGCCCGCCGCGGTCGGCCGAGCGCTCACGCTTTGCGCCTCCGAGACCGCGGTGCGCATCCTCGACGCCGCAAGCGAGATCGCTCGGCACCGCCGCAGCTACGACCGCCACCAGAGGATCGAAGATCCCGCGCACGTCGAGTCGCTGCTCGAGGAGAAGCGGCGGGCACGCGGCTCGGTGCCGCGCGCCCGGCTCAACGATGCGGTCCCCGCTACCGAGGCGTTCCTCGAGGCTTGCTTCCAGCGCGGCGAATCCGTCGCCGCCACCTCCGAGCGTCTGCTGCTCCTGCTCGACGACTACGGAGCGGCCGAGCTTTCGGCCGCCGTGAATGAATCGCTCGCGCGGCAGACCCCGCGGCTGAGCTCCGTCGCCTTCCTGCTCGCCCGGCGGCGTCGCACGGCCCAGCGAAGGACAGCCCTGCCGGTCGAGCTGTCCCGGCGTCCCGACCTGCGCGACCTCTACGTCAAACCCCATCTCTCGGAGACCTACGATGAACTCGCTCGCCGCGACGATGACGATGACGAACGCAACTGATCTCACGGCGCGGCTGAGCAAGGTCGGCCTCGTCGCAATCGCAAATGGCCTCGACGACTTCCTCGCCCGCGCCACCAAGGGCCGCTGGTCGCCGGCGCAGATCCTGGAGGAAATCGCGCGGCTCGAGCAGGTCGAGAGGACCAGACGCAGTCTCCACAGCCGCCTGCAGCGGGCCCGCATCGGGCGCTTCAAGCCCATCGCCGACTTCGACTGGAACTGGCCGAAGAAGATCGAGCGCGACCTCATCGAGCGCGCGCTCACCCTGGACTTCATCCGCGATGGCCGCAACCTCGCACTGATCGGCTCCAACGGCCTGGGCAAGACCATGATCGCCAGAAACATCGCCCACCAGGCCGTCCTCGCCGGCTTCTCGGTCCTGTGCACGACCGCCGCCGAGCTGATCGAGGATCTGCGCTCGTGCGGTCCGGAGACCCTGCGCCGCCGCCTCGGCCGCTACACCAGACCCCACCTGCTCACGATCGACGAGGTCGGCTACCTCGCCTACGACTCGCACGCGGCCGACCTGCTCTACAAGGTCGTCGACCGCCGCTACGAGCGGCCCGGCGCACGGGATCTGCCCAGCCGCTCCATCCTGATCACCACCAACCTCGCCTTCGGCGAGTGGAACACCGTCTTCCCCAACGCCACCTCGATCGCCACGCTGCTCGACAAGCTCACCCATCATGCCGACGTCACGCTGATCGAGGGCGACAGCTACCGCGTACACGAGAGCCGAAAGGAAGCCGCCGCACGCCGCAAGAAGAAGGCGTGACCACCCGCGCCCGGAAGGCCTACGTCGACGCCGTCGTCACAAACTACGTGCGCCTGCCGGGTACCCCGCTGCGGTCCAGCCGCCAAGATCGACGCTTCGCACGCCTGCTCCACGAGCAGCACCTGCCTCTGCACGTCGTCTACGCGGCCTTCGTCCTGGCGATCGCGCGTCGCGAAGTCCGCTCACCCAGCCAGCCTCGCCTGCCAGCCATCCGCACCCTGCGCTTCTTCCAGGGGGCGATCGACGAGGTCCTCCAGACGCTGCCCGACCCCGCATACGTCCACTACCTTGCAGCCAAGATCAGGCCGCTCGTCGCCGAGAAGGACGCGGCGCTGCGCTCCGCCCGCGACCATACGTTAGATTCCCGCGTTTCCTGACCGCCGCTAACATCGCTTGCGCCGCGGCGTGTTCAGAAGCGTTCAGGAACTGATCCAGGCCATCCTGGCCTACCTCGATCACCACAACGACGATCCCAAGCCCTTCGTCTGGCGCGCACAGCCCGATCAGATCCTCGCCAAGGTCGCTCGCGC
>CAYTWT010000198.1:0-14438 GCA_964442185.1 uncultured Acidobacteriota bacterium | reverse complement strand
ACTAGTCCTTGCCGCCGCCCGTGAGGGCATGGAAAGCCCAGCTCACGACCGAGACGACGAGGCTGCCCAGGATCCCGGCGATCAGGCCGGAGACGCGATAGCCCGGAACCACGGTCGATGCCAGCCACAGCAGCAGGCCGTTCAGCACGAAGTAGAACAGGCCCAGGGTCAGGATCAGCGCCGGCAGCGAGAGGAACAGCGCGATCGGGCGCACGATCAGGTTGAACAGGCCGAACACCAGGCCCGCGATCAGCAACTGGATCCAGCTTCCGCTGAAGCTGATGCCCGGGACCACCGTGGTGGCGAGCAGGGCCAGCGCATTTCCGACGATCGAGAGCAGCAGCTTCATCTATTCCTCCGCCTCTTCCTTCGCGACCTCCCACCCCGCCGGAGCCTCGAACAGGCTCTTGGGCAGCGGAGCGATCGTGACCTTCGTGACCGTGGTGACCGTCTCCTGTGTCTCGCCCATCACGCTGACGTGCGAGCGCGTCTCGAGCGGGAAGCCCGGCAGGGCGCGGATCTGATCCAGGATTCCGCCCATCGAGTCACGCACGCCCGCCCACTCGAGAAAGTCGGCGAAGGCTTCGACCTTCAAGGGAATCTTCTCCGACACATACAAGTCGAGGATGGTTTCACCCGCGCTGATCCGATAGCCCTGGCACAGGTAGCCCGCAATCGTGTGGGGCCGCGCGAGCCGCGTCGTCTTGGGGCGCGCCCCGGCGAGGCCCATCAGCTCGCCGGCCATCGCGAGATCGGTCTTGGCCTGGGCGCGCAGCCGGGTCGTGTCGACGAGCACGACTTGCTTCCGCTCGGGATCGAGGCGAAAAGCGCGGCCCTGGTCGAGGCGCAGGACGAAGGCCGGCCCAGCCGTTTCGCCGGCCGCCTCGAGCCGCATTTTCTGGCCGCCGGAATGACAGACCCGCGTTGCGACCCCGGCGCCCTGGGCGCGCCCGCCCGAGCCCACCACGGTGGCCTGCTCGAAGCACACGTCGGCGCCGGCGAGAAGCAAGAGTGCGGCGCTGGCGGGAAGGGCGAGCATGGCGGCTTTGCAGTTGGGCGGCCGCTATCTTATTCTGTTTTGCCATTCGAGCTTCCGTAAGAGACAAGAAAGCGGTGTTCCCTTGAAAGGCAAGCAGACCGCGCAGGATCCCCTGGTGTTACGCAACACCCTCCTCGAGTTGCTGGAGGCGGATCCGCCCCACGAGGAGAAGCTGCTGGCGCGCTTCGACCGCCTGAAGGACGAGGGGCCGGTCTACTCCTCGATCCTGTACATCCTCACGCACCTGCGCTTCTCGGAGGCCGCTGCCAGGAAGCACTGGAAGCGGATCCGCGCCCACCGGGACGCTCTCCAGATGGGGCTCGGTCGGGACGTCGGGCTGCGCGTGACGCTGCTCGACTACTTCGCGAACCTGAACCGCGAGCTCAAGAACCCCAAGGTCATCGAGATCGCGATCTACGAGCGCACCGAGCGCTCGGCCGTGACCGACGGGCTGACCAGCCTCTTCAACCATGCCTTCTTCCTGCAGGCCTTGAAGCGCGAGGTGAACCGCTGCAAGCGACACGGCCACGAGACCTCGCTCGTGATGTTCGACCTCGACGACTTCAAGAAGCTCAACGACACGCGCGGCCATCTCGAAGGCGACCGGGTCCTGATGAAGAGCGCAGCACTCCTGAAGGAAGCGCTGCGCGACGTGGACGTGGCCGCCCGCTACGGAGGCGAGGAGTTTGCCGCGATCCTGCCCGACACCGCCAAGCTCGGCGCCCGGGTCGTGGCGGAACGCATCCGCGAACGCATCGAGAAGCACTTCAGGCGTAGACCCAGCGGGCCGAAGGTGACGGTCTCGGGCGGTGTCGCTACCTTCCCCGAGGACGCAAGCTCACTCGAGGACCTGATCCGGCGCGCCGACGCGGCGCTTTACCGCTCGAAGGCCGAGGGCAAGAACCGGATCACGCTGGGGCAGCCCGACCGGCGCCGGCACGAGCGCATCGCCACCGAGCACGCGGCGACGCTGGGCCCCGATGCCGCGCCGACGCCGGCGCGTACGAAGAACGTCTCGAAGGGGGGGCTGCTCATGAGCCTGCCCGAGCCGCTTGCCCTGGGCAGCGTCGTGAGCCTGGAGATCCGCGCCGAGGGCGCCCCGCCCATGGCGCTGCGGGGTGAGGTGGTGCGGGTCGATAACGCCGGCGAGCGTCAGGCGGTCTACGACGTGGCCGTGCGCCTGGTCGGCGAACCGGGCTCGCCGCTCGCCCTGTTGCGGCGGCCCGGGAAACCGTCCGAGGCCTGAAGCAGAGCCTTGACCCCTCTCCGTGCAGCCGCGGCCCTCGTTCTGCTGCTTCTGACGAGCCGCGCGAGCGCACAGCCACAAGAACCGGAACCGCCTCGCCTGGTGGCCATCGAAGCGCCCGGCGCCACCGCCTTCACGCCGCTGCAGATTTGCAGTCTCCTGCGGCTCAAGCTCGATGCGCCGCTGTTCCGCGAGCCCATTGCGATCGCCCGCAGCTTCGAGATCCGCTACCAGGACGAAGGCTACCCCGCCGCGCGCGTCAGCGGGGCCTTCGACGTCGCGACGGGCACGCTGACGCTCACGGTCGACGAAGGCCGGCTGCTCGAGGTCGCGGTGAAGGGACTCGAGGGTGGTGCCGCGGCACAAGCGGTTCGCGCCGCGGGTTTGGAGCCTCGCGGCGTGCTGCGCAGCGCAAACATCGACGCGGCCTTCGGGCGTCTGGAGGAGACCTCGGGCGGCGCGCTCACGCCCGGTTCCTATCTCGTCGAGCGAGACGCCGAGGGCGGCGTGCGCCTGATCCTGGAGCCCGTGATCGCGCCGCGCGTGAAGGTTTCCCCACGCTTCAGCCTGAACCGCGCAGCAGGCCGCACCAACCGCGTGGACGGCTTCGCGTTTCCGCTCGGGGCGGAGTTCACGATTCGCGACCGCAGCGCCTACAACCACACCGTCGCCTACGCCATTCCAGCCTACGGCTGGAGCTCGAAGGACTGGCGTTACGCGGCGGGTCTCTCGCGGCCGTTCGGCGCGGGCGGGCCGCTCACCCTCGGCTACGAGTATCACGACATGACCGACAGCGACGATCTGTTCCGCTTGGTCGGCGTCGACGAAGCGCGCGGGGCTTCAGTGTCCACCGCGATCGGTCGGGAGTTCTTCAAGCGGCAAGGGCACGAGGCCTACGCGTTCGCCCGGCTCTCCAAGAAGGCGCAGCTCGGCGTCACCTTCCGGAGCGACGACTACGCGAGTCTGCCCGTGACCAATGGCAGCAACGAGACCAACCCCGAGATCGACGCCGGCCTGTCACACTCACTGATCGGCACGTTGCGCTTCAGCTCCTCGGGCGCCTTGTTCGAGCGAAGGTCGACCGAGCGCCATTCCTTTCTTCAGCGCAGCTTGTACGGCCTCTACCATGACGTGCCGCGCCAGCTTCGCTCAGAAGCGACCTTCGAGTGGGCCGCCGCGGACACGCTCGGAGGTGATTTCAGCTTCCGCCGCTTGCTCGTCAACACCCGCTACCACGCGCCGTTCGGCCCGCGTCACGCGCTCGACGCCCGGCTCCTGCTCGGCGTCGCGGGAGGCGAGACACCGCGCCAGAAGCGCCTCGCGCTGGGTGGCACCGGCACGTTGCGCGGGTATGTCTTCAAGGCCTTTACGGGCGACAGCATGGCGCTCGCCACGCTCGAGTACGGCGTCAAGCTCGGCGGGAAGCTGCCCAGGCTGATCGGCTTCTACGACGGCGGCAAGCTGTGGCGCAACGCGCCCGACGATCGCTGGAAGAGCGACGTGGGCATCGGCCTGCGCTGGCCGCCCGATTCGGAGCTGTTCGTGCGCGTCGATTTCGCCCGTGCGATCTTCGACGAAGACGAGACGAAGATCGTTACCTTGGGCCGGCTCCAGATCCCGTTCTGACGCCGATGCTGGCGCTGTGTCTCTCGGCCCTGCTCGTGGCCTTGTCGCAGGACACCGACGTTCCCGTCCCTCGTTGATCCTCAGCCGACAATTTCGTAGGATCAGCAGCGGCTCCGCCCCGATGCCCTCCCCGGAAGTCCGCCGTTTCGCCGATCTGCTCGAGATCAGCCGGATCCTTGCCTCGACGCTGCACCTGCGTGCGGCCTTGATCCGCGCCCTCGAGCTGCTCGAGAAGAACCACGGCGCCGTGCTCGGCCTGGTCGCGCTCAAGGATGCGACGACGGGCGAGGCCGTCGTGGAGACCGCCACGGGCGTGCAACTGTCGGCCGCCCGCCGCGGCCGCTACCGGCCCGGCGAGGGCATCATAGGCCGCGTCTTCGAGAGCGGCCGGCCGATCGTGGTGCCTCAGGTCAGCAAGGAGCCGCTGTTCCTGAACCGGATGGGCGCTTTCCTTCCGAGCGGCCCGGAGATGACGTTCGTCGCCGTGCCGATCAGTGTCGACAGCAAGACGCTGGGAACGCTCGGCGTCGGGTATCGCTACCAGCGCGAGCGCCACTACGATCAGGAGGCGAAGTTCCTGGCCGTGGTGGCCTCGATGGTAGGCCAGGCGGTGCGCGTCCACGGCCTGGTGGAGTCGGAGCGGCAGCGGCTGGTCGACGAGAACACCAAGCTGCGCCAGGAGCTGCGCGAGCGCCACGCCATCCACAACATCGTGGGCAACAGCCGGCCCATGCAGGACGTCTACGATCAGATCGCGCAGGTGGCGGCCGCCGCCACCACCGTTCTGATCCGGGGCGAGAGCGGCACCGGCAAGGAGATGATCGCCCACGCCATCCACTACAACTCGCCGCGCGCCGAGAAGCCGTTCGTGACGGTGAGCTGCGCGGCGCTCCCCGAGAGCCTGATCGAGTCGGAGCTGTTCGGCTACGAGAAGGGCGCCTTCACCGATGCGCGTACGCAGAAGAAAGGGCGCTTCGAGCGCGCCCACGGCGGGACACTGTTCCTGGACGAGATCGGTGAGCTGTCGCTTTCGACGCAGGTCAAGCTGCTGCGCGTGCTGCAGGAGCGCGAGTTCGAGCGGCTCGGGGGCACGCATGGGGTGAAGGTGGACGTGCGCCTGATCGCCGCGACCCACAAGGACCTCGAGCTCGCGGTCCAGGCGAGCACCTTCCGCGAGGACCTCTACTACCGGTTCAACGTCTTCTCGATCTTCCTGCCGCCGCTGCGCGACCGGCGCCCGGACATCCTGCTGCTCGCCGATCACTTTGTCGAGAAGTACGGCCTCGCCCACGGCAAGGAGGTGCGGCGGATCGCCACGACGGCGATCGACATGCTGATGGCCTATCACTGGCCCGGCAACGTGCGCGAGCTCGAGAACTGCATCGAGCGGGCAGTGCTCGTGTGCGAGGGCGGCGTGATCCATGCCCACCACCTGCCGCCTTCGCTGCAGACGGCCGAGGTCTCCGGCACCTTGCCTCGGCGCTCGCTCGAAAAGGCGGTCGAGAGCTTCGAGCGCGATCTGATCCAGGACGCGCTCAAGAGCGCCCGCGGCAACAAGGCGCGCGCCGCGCGGCTGCTCGACACCACCGAACGGATCCTCGCCTACAAGGCCAGAAAGTACGCCATCGACGGCAAACGCTTCAGGATCAAACCTTAGTTCCGACGAGGACGTCGCGGATGGAAGCCCAACCACCAAATTTGTTGGGGCGACGGGTCCGGATCGGGGGCACCCATTGCGCCCCAAGTCCTGAAGACGAAGTCGCTTAGCCCGAATCACCCGCCGTTCGGGTGGGCGTGCACGCTTCTTGCTATATCTCGTTCCTTCGTAAGGAGGGCCTTGATGAGCGGAAGCGATACCGCCTGGATGCTCGTGGCGTCGGCGCTCGTGTTGCTGATGACGCCGGCGCTCGGCTTCTTCTACGGCGGCCTGGTCCGTTCCAAGAACACGCTCAACACGCTGATGATGAGCGTCTCGGCGCTGGGCGCCGTGGGCCTCGCCTGGGCGCTGCTCGGCTACTCGTTGGCCTTCAGCCCCGGGACGCCGCTCGTCGGCGGACTCGGCTACGCGCTCTTGCGCGGCGTGGGTCTCGAGGCGCAGGGCACGATTCCACACCTGCTGTTCATGGCGTTCCAGGGCAGCTTCGCGATCATCACCGCCGCTCTGATCTCGGGCGCGCTCGTGGAGCGCATGCGTTTTGGCCCATACCTCGCCTTCATCACGCTCTGGAGCCTGCTCGTCTACGCCCCGCTCGCGCACCAGGTCTGGGGCGGCGGCTTCCTGGCGCGGCTTGGCGCGCTCGACTTCGCGGGCGGCACCGTGGTCCACGTGAACGCCGGCGCGGCGGCGCTGGTCGCGGCCTTCAGCTTAGGCCCGCGCAAGGACTATGCACGCCAGGCGCTGCTGCCGCACAGCGTCCCCTTTGTGCTGCTCGGCTCCGGCCTGCTCTGGTTCGGCTGGTTCGGTTTCAACGCGGGCAGCGCGCTCGGCGCCAGCCCCGCGGCGGCGCTCGCCTTCGCGAACACGATGTTCGCGCCCACCGCGACGCTCGTGGTGTGGACGCTGCTCGATCTCAAGCGCACCGGCAAGGTCACGGCCGTGGGCGCGGCCACGGCCATCGTCGTCGGCCTGGTGGCCGTGACGCCGGCGGCCGGGCTCGTCAGCCCGATCAGCGCCATCGCGCTCGGCGCGCTCGCGGCGTTGCCCAGCTATTTCGGCCTGCTGTTCCGGGCCCGCACCCGGCTCGACGACTCGCTGGACGTGGTGGCCGCTCACGGCCTCGGCGGCACGTTGGGTTCGCTGCTGACGGGCGTCCTCGCGCAGAAAGCCTGGGGCAGCCCGGCGGACGGTCTGCTCTTCGGCAACCCGGCGCAACTCGGCATTCAGTGCGTCGCGACGTTGGTCGCGATCGCCTGGAGCGGGGCGCTAACGTTCGCCCTGCTGAAGGCGATCGGCGCCGTGGCGGCGTTGCGCCCGAGCCTGCGCGACGAAGGCCTGGGCCTCGACGTGAGCCAGCACGGTGAGGAGGCGTATGCGCGCGACGAGGGCGCGATTTTGATCTTGCCCGACCTGTCGCCCGCGCCGCTCGAGGCGCCGGCTCTCACAGCGGCCACGGAAGCAGGCCAGGCATGAAACTCGTGGTCGCGATCGTTCGCCCGGACAAGCTGACGGACGTGCTCGAGGCTCTGTTCCGCGCCGAGGTGCGCGGCCTGACGCTCGCGCGCGTTCAAGGGCACGGTGGTGAGACCGAACGCGTCGAGACGTATCGCGGCACCACGGTGAAGATGGAGCTGAGCGAGAAAGTGCGGCTGGAGATCGGCGTCTCCGACCACTTCGTCGAGCCGACCGTGAACGCGATCCTGGGCGCGGCGCGGACCGGCCTCGTCGGCGACGGCAAAATCTTCGTGCTGCCCGTCGAGAAGGTCTATCGGATCCGCAGCGGAGAAGAGGACCAGGCGGCGGTCACACCGGTCCCGGAAACGGTCGAGGCCGGCTGAGGAACAGCTAGCGACCCAGCAGCTCGTCGACCGCCGCGATCGCCCGGCGTTCCCGCTGGTCCCAGGATCCCCTGATCTCGACGTAGCGCCGGCCGCTCTGGTCGAGCGCGTTCTTGAAGCGCGCGAACAACTCGGCGCGCTGGCCGGGCCGATCGCGCTGGGGATCGGGCACGAAGGGCGTGTCCACGCCGAGCAGCAGGTGAAGCGCATAGGGCCTCGGCGCGGCAAGTGCGCGCAGCCACGCCGGCGTTTGGCCGAAGTAGTGCTCTGCGTAGACCGCGGTCTGCAGCGGGTCGGTGTCGCAGAAGAGCACGCGCGCGGCCTTCGGGGCGAGGGCTTCCTCCGCGGCGATCTGCCCGGCAATGATCGCCGGCAGGTCCGTTTCCGCGACGAGCGGCGCGCCAGGCGAGAGCGAGGGCAAGCGGGCATCTACGAAATGTCGCAGGAACTCGGGCACCCAGACGGTCTTGAAGTGCCCAGCCAGGCGCCGCGCGAGCGTCGACTTGCCCGTGGACTCGGGTCCGAACAGGACCACGCGGTGGACGGCCTCGCTCACGCCGCGAGCATCGAGCGTCGCCACTCGCGCAGCCCCTGCACGGCGAGCAGCGCGTAGAGCGCGTACAGGCCGGCAGTTGGCGTCAGGCCCTTGCTGAGGTAGATGCCGACCATCATCATGTCGGCCACGATCCATAGCTGCCAGTTCTCGAGGATCTTGCGTGTCAGCAGCCACTGTGCCACGAGGCTCATCGCCACGGTCGTCGAGTCCCAGTAGGGAAGAGCGGCATCCGTGTGGGTCGCGAAGAAGTAACCCATCCCGAGCGCCCCGATCAGGCCCGCCGCGCCGAGCCTGGTCGCCTCTCGCGACGCAAGGCGCGTGACCGGAAGCTCCTTGCTCGAGGGCCCAGGGTGAAGCCAGCGCCACCAGCCGAGCGTGCACAGCACGAAGAACACGGCCTGCAGCCCGACGTCTGCGTAGAGCCGGGCGCGGAAGAAGACGACCCCGTAGAGCGACACGTTTGCGAGGCTCACGGGCCAGCACCATAGATTCTGGCGGACGGTGAGCCAGACACCGAGCACGCCAGTGACGACGCCGGCGGTTTCGAGCAGATCGAGCGCAAGTGGCACCACTAGAACTTATCCCAGGAGCGTCGGAGAGATAATCGCCCCAGCGTGAGCCGGCTTCCCAAGGTCGTGCGCCGACTGGGCTTCGTCAGCCTGCTCACCGACGTCAGCAGCGAGATGATCTACCCGCTGTTGCCCGCCTTTGTCACGGGCGTGCTTGGCGCCAGCCCGCTCTTCCTCGGGCTTGTCGAAGGCGCGGCGGAGGCCACAGCGGCGCTCGTGAAAATCGGCTCAGGCGCGCTCTCGGACCGAGCGCGCCACAAGAAGCCGCTGATCTTCGCAGGCTACGCCCTGTCGTCTCTGGCCCGCCCGCTGATGGCGCTCGCGGCGACGCCACCTCAGGTCCTCGCCGTGCGCCTTGCGGACCGCCTTGGCAAGGGCTTACGCGGGGCGCCGCGCGACGCGCTCCTCGCCGCCGCCACGGTGCCTGGTGAACGGGGCCGCGCCTACGGCTTCCACCGCGCCATGGACAACCTCGGCGCCGCGCTCGGGCCGCTCCTCGCCGCCGGCGCACTCGCCCTGGGTTGTTCGCTGCGGATGGTCTTTGGGCTCGCCGCGATCCCGGCGCTCTTGAGCTTGCTGGTGCTGGCCCTGGGCGTCGAGGAGGATGCGGCTGCCGAGCAGACGCAGGGCGCCGGCCGCGCTCAGAGCGGACTTGGCAGCGGCCCGTTCAGGCGCTATCTGGTAGTGCTCGGCGTGTTCACGCTCGGCAATTCCTCGGACGCTTTCCTGCTTCTGCGCGCTCAGGATGCCGGCGTGAGCCTGGCTCTGATTCCCCTGCTCTGGACGTTTCACCATGCGGTGAAGTCAGGCGCCGGCCCCTGGTGCGGCGCGCTCTCCGATCGCCTCGGCCGGCGGCGCGTGATCCTGGTCGGCTGGGGCGTCTACGCGTTTGCCTACCTGGGGTTTGCGCTCGCGACAAGCGCCGCCGCTGTCTGGCTGCTGTTCGCGGGCTACGGCCTGTTCCACGCGTTCACCGAGGGTGCCGAGCGCGCGCTGGTGGCCGACCTCGTCCGTGCCGAGGCCCGGGGTCGGGCTTTCGGCCTGTATCACGCGGTCACCGGAGCGATGCTGCTGCCGGCCAGCCTTCTCACGGGAGAACTCTGGCAGGCCTTTGGTCCACGGGCGGCGCTCGCCACGGGCGCGACACTCTCGGTTCTTGCGGCGCTCGGGCTCAGCCTGTTCGTGGCCGAGCCGAAGCGGACTGCCTGGCGCACTACTTGACGTCGAAGCGGAGCGGGTTCGTGGACTCGCCCTGCGCGTCGATCAGAAGTATCGCGTAGGCCCCGGTGGGCGCGTCGTCGGCGACCTGAATGAAGACCTGGACCAGGCTCTCGTTCACGTAACGAAGTCCCGTTACGCTCAGCCCGGGCGCCGCAGCCTTGCCCTTCGAAAGCGTCGGGTTGTGGCTCGCCGTCAAGCCCGCGCCACGAACATCGACGAGCTGCTTGCCGCCGCGTCGTAACGTCGGCGGCGAAAGGGCGCTCAGGACGGCGGGCCCGGCGACGGGCGAAACCAGCGGCGGCGCCGGCGTGGGAGCGGGCGCGGGCGTCGCCGCCGCGAGCGTCGTGGGCGTCGGTGTCGGCGTCGCCGCCGGCGTGGGTGTCGCGGCAGGCGTCGGCGTCGCCCTCGCTGTCAGGGTCGGCGTCGTCGGTTCCGGGGTCGCGGCCGTCGCGAGCACTGCTGCCGGTGTGGCTCGGGGTGTGGGCCGGGGCGTCGGCGAAGCCGCCCGCGTCGTGGCGGGCGCCTGGGTGCTGGGCGGCGCCGCGAGCGTCGTGGTCGTCGTCGCGGGGACCGTGTCGACACGCGGCTCGCCATGGGGCATCAGGAAGAACCAAGCGAGCACGCCGGCCACGAAGACGAGGCCACCCGCTGCCAGCGCGATCTTCTGCGGCCCGCCGCCCTCCGGTGGCGCTCCCGGCTTCGGCCCAGGCGTCGTGGGCGTCGGGCGTGGCATGCGGGGGGCACCCGGCCCGCGCGCCTTGTGCACGATCTCGATCAAGTAATCGAGATCCTTCGGCCGCCAGTCGGGGGCGCTCTCGCGACAGGCCATGATCGCATCCGAGACGTCGCGCGAGACCTCGGGGTGGATCTCTCGGATGGGCTTGCTTGAGGCGGCGCTGCCGGCCGCTTCCTTCCCCGCGAGGATGGCATAGAAGACGAGGCCGGCGGAGTAGATATCGGACTGCGGGCTGGGCGCAGCGCCCTCGAGCAGCTCCGGCGCCTGGTAAGCCTCCGCCTTGCTCTCGGATCCTGCGCCGCCCACCTTGAAGTTCCAGACGCGCGCCTCACCTTCGGGCGTCACCTGCACGCTACCGGGGTGAAGTGCTCGATGGATGACGCCGTGGGCGTGGGCATGGGTGATTGCGGTCGCGATCCCCTCGATCACGGCCATCCGGTCCGGGAGCGCTTGCTCGTCCGACATCCAGACCTCGAGGCTCTTGCCCGCGAGCTCGGTCACGAGGAACGCCTGGTCCTCGTGGATCCCGACCTCCTGCACCGCGATGTTCGGATGGCTGAGCCCCGCGATCTTGCGCGCCTCCTCGACGGCCTTCTCACGGGCGTCCAGGCTGCTGAAGACGCGAATCGCCACGCGCCGCCCCACGTGTTCGCCGAGGTAGACAGCTTCGGCAGCGCTCTTGCTCAGGAGGCTGGAAACGGTGTATTTGCCGATCTTGCTCGGAGTCAGGAGGAAACCTCCACGGGGCCGCCTTGAAGGACTGAGGCTACCGGCCTCGCGAGCCGCGGTCAAGCGTCGCGCGCGCTCGCCGACTTCATGCTAGTTTCTCCCCATGCGTCTTCGGGACCTGGCCGGCCTGTCGCTCTTGGTCGTGGCCGGCGCGCTCGACGCGGCGGACGGCTTGACGGTCTCGGGCGAGCGCGAACGCATCCGCAAGAAGTGGGAGACGCCGCAGTAGGCGGTCTGGGCCTGGCCCTCCGCGTTCGCCTGCTCGTCGTCCCCTCGCTGGCCGCCGCGACCGAGTGGCCGCGGCGACTATCCGAAGCCGGCGGCAGCCTCGCCGGTCTCTACGCCCTCAAGCTGAAGGACCTTGCGCGCGTGCTGGCCGAGCCCACGCTGCTCGGCCGCGGCCTGTCCGCCTGGGATCAGGGCCACGACGCGCTGCTCGCGGCCCGGCTGCTCGCGGGCGAGCATGGCCTGCGGCTCCCGCAAGACGCGCCGCGGGCCCCGGTGGCGGCGGCCCTGGCCAGGACACTCGCGGAGCTGCGCCTGGCGGGACTCACTCCGGCGCATCTGGACAGCCTGGCGGGAAGCGCTGCGGCGACACCCGAAGACGAAGCCCGGCTGCGCGCCGTGGCCTGGCTCTACCGCGGCTTTCACCAGGCGCGTGAAGGCCGGGTTGCCGATCCGGCGACGCTGTTTCGCGCCGCGGTCCTGGCGGTGCCGTCGGCCGAGTGGCTCGAAGGCGCCGAGGTCGTGGTGGTCGAGAGCCTCGACCCCGACCCGCTCGAAGCAGAACTGCTCGTGGCACTCGCTGGGCGCTTTCCGGTTCGCTTTCTGAGCCTCTCGGAGGCGGACTGGAAAGACACCGTCCTCGAGCCGCTCACACCCGCAGCGCTCGCTCCCACGCTCGGCCGCCTGCGCCGCGAGCTGTTCGAGTCGCCCTCGGGGACGGCGGCCCAGGACGACGCCGTCGAACTGCTGACGGCGCCGGGCGAGGCGGCCGAGGTGCGCGCGATCGTGCGGCGACTGCTACGTGAAGCGCGCCGCGGGGTTCGCTTCGAGGAGATGGGCGTGATCCTGCCGCGCCCAGACGATTACGCGCCGCTCTTCACCGACCTGATGGCCCGCCTCGGCATCCCGCATCGGCTACACCCTTCGTTGCCGCTCCGCTTCGGGCGCGCGGCGCGCTCGCTGCTGCTGCTTTTTCGCTGCCGCGGATTGGAGCGCAACGCGGTCATGGAGTTCCTCACCTTCGCGCCCGTCCCCTGGGAAGGGCTGCTCCCGGAAGGCGAGCCGCCGCGGCCGGCCGCATGGGACCAGATCACGCGCGATGCGCAGATCGTGTCGGGGTTGGGTCGCTTCCGCACCGGACTCCGGCACTACGCCAAGCTGGAGCGTGAGGCCGCCGAAGCCGAACGCGACGAAACCCGACGGGCCCGGCGTCTCACGCGGGCTTCGGACGCCGACACCTTGAGGGGCGTAATCGAGGCCCTGAACGCGAGCCTCGAAACGCTCGCCGGCGAGGCCAGCTGGTCCGATTGGTCTGTCCGTCTGCTGGCGGCGGTCGAGCGCTGGATCCGTGCCGAGCGCGACCGGGAGGCGGTCCGGGACGTGCTCGCGGATCTGCCGGGGCTCGCGACGATCTCACCACGGGCCGAGTGGTCCGAGGTCGAGAGCGTCCTCGAGGCGCGCCTCGAATGGGAGCGCGTCCCCCTGGATCCGGTCCGCTCGGGGGCCGTGCACGTCGGCGCGCTCGAAGCGATGGCCGGGCTGACGTTCCGCGTCGTCGCGATCCCGGGCCTGGTGGAGGGCGGCTATCCCGGCGCCCCGCGTCCCGATCCGTTCCTGCTCGATGGGGAGCGAGCCGCGCTTCGCACGGTTCCGGCGCCGCGCACCCCGGCGTCCTCGCGCGGTGGGCCGGCGCAGCTCGCGCTCTTCGCGTCGCCGGCCGAGCTGCCGCCGGCCGCAGTGCGGCTCTCGACCACGCAAGACCGCGTCTTCGAAAGCCGACGCGTGTTTCAGCGCGCCCTGGGCCAGGCCACGGAACGCCTCGTGCTCAGCTACCCGCGCGCCGACCCCCGCTCGGGCCGCGAGCGGATGCCGTCGCTGTTCTTCGTCGCCGCCGCGTCCGCGCTCGCGGGCCGCCCGGTCGCGAGCACGGATCTGGCGCGGCTGGTGCGGGAAGACGATCCGGTGGCGCTGGCGATGGACGAGTGCCTGGACGCCTCGGAGCGCGACCGGGCGCGGGTCCGCGGCGGCGGCGACGAGGCCGCGCAGGCAGTCGCCGCCGGTTCGCTGTTCTTCCGCCAGTCGCGGCTCGCCTCGAAGGCGCGCTTCTCGGCGGACTACACCGCCTACGACGGCCTCGTGGCCTGGGCGCCGAAGGACGGCGCCCTCGCCGAGACCGCCGCCGCCGTTCGCCGCCGCCTCGATCCCACCGCGTCGGGCGCCAGCATCTCGGCGAGCCGCCTCGCCACCTACGCCCGCTGCGGCTTCCAGTACCTGCTCCAGCACGTGTTGCGTCTCGAGCCGGCGCTGCCACCTGAAGAACGCAAGCGCCTCGAGCCGCTCGAGCGCGGCAATCTTTTTCACAAGGTGGCCGAGCTGTTCCTGCGCGAGCGTCGGGCGCACGGCGAGCTGCCCGTCCTGGACACGGCGGCGATGCGCGCGCGCCTGCTGGCGCTCGCGGACGAGGCGCTCGAGGGGCTCGTGGCCGGCAGCCCGCCGCGTTTCACGCTGCTGTGGGAGCGCGAGTGTGTCCGCTTTCGCGACAGCATGCTCGCGTGGCTCGTGCGCGAGGCGGCGGCCGCGGGCGCCACGACACCCGCGTTCTTCGAGGTCTCGTTCGGATTGCCGGTGCCCACGGGTGAGAGCGAGCCGCATTCGGAGGCGCCGCTCGAGATCGACCTCGAAGACGGGCGGAGCCTGCGGGTCTCGGGCAAGATCGACCGCATCGACCGCACCGTCGAGGGCGCCCTCGTGCTCCGCGACTACAAGACGGGCAGGGCGCCGCGGAAGGACGACGGCGGCCTCTTCAAGGGCGGCCGTCAGCTCCAGATCCCCTTCTACATCCTGGCGGCGGCCAAGCTGCTGCCGGGAGAGCGCGTGGCGAAGGCCTTTCTCGACTACGTCGATGCCGGCCGGCCGGTGCTGATCGACCCCGAGAGCGTCAAGGGCGAAGCCTTCAAGGGACTGCTCCGCGGCCTCGTGGACGCCATCGCCCAGGG
>CAYTWT010000197.1:0-4605 GCA_964442185.1 uncultured Acidobacteriota bacterium | reverse complement strand
AGGAGCGCCTTCGTGTAGGCCGCGGCCCGCTCGCGGCGCTCGCGGTTCCAGGTGTCGAGATGGCGCAGTTTCACGCGCAGGATCGCGGCCTGCAGCGTGTCCAGGCGGCTGTTGGTGCCGAGGACGACGTTGTCGTACTTGTGGGCGCCGCCGCCGTGGTTCGCGAGCTGCCGCAGGCGGAAGGTGAAGTCGGCGTCGTTCGAGACCAGCATGCCCGCGTCGCCATAGGCGCCCAGGTTCTTGCCGGGATAGAAGCTGAACGACGCGCTGTGGCCGAAGCTGCCCACGCGCCGCGAGCCGATCGCGCCGCCGTGGGCCTGGGCCGCGTCTTCGAGGACGGGGAGGCCGTGGCGCTTCGCGATCTCGAGGATCGCCTCCATGTCCGCGGGCTGGCCATAGAGATGCACGGGCAGGATCAGCCTGGTGCGAGGGGTGATCGCGTTCTCGACGAGCCGCGGATCCATCGTGAACGAGGCCTCGTCCACGTCCACGAACACGGGGCGGGCGGCGTTCAGCAGGATCGCCTCGCCGGTTGCAATGAAAGTGTTCGCGACGGTGACGACTTCGTCGCCGCTGCCGATCCCGTAGGCGCGCAGCGCCAGGATCAGCGCGTCGGTACCGTTCGCCACCCCGACCGCGTGTGAAACGCCGCAGTAGGCCGCGAACTCCTGCTCGAGCAGCCCGCAATCCGGTCCGTTGATGAAGTGGGCGCTTTCGACCACCCGCGCGATCGCCTCGTCCAGCTCGGGCTTGATGCGCTGGTACTGCGCCTTGAGGTCGACCATGGGGACGGGCGCAACGCCTGTCTCGAGTATCGTCACAGGCCTACGAGTCTACTTTTCGGCGCCGGCAATCGCCAAACTCAGCCGATCAACGCCTCGACGCACTCGTCCAGGCTCGACACCAGGAGATCGGGGCTCGACGCTGCGAGCGCGGTGCGATTCGGGAAGGCGCCCGGGATGCCGATCGCAAAGACGCCCGCGGCTCGCGCCATCTCGATGTCTTCGGGGCTGTCACCAAGGTAGACTGCCGTGGCCGGCTCGACCTGGAGACGGGTGAGAGCCAGTTGCAGCGGCTCCGGATGCGGCTTTCGGTTTGGCGTGTCGCCGCTGCAGACCACGACGCCAAAGAACCGGTCGACCGCCACGCGCGCGATGTCGCGCTCGACGCGGGGCCGACTGCCGCTCGTGACGAGGCCCTGCACGAGGCCCGCAGCGTGCAGACGCGCGAGGCTCTCGCGAGCGCCGGGCAGGAGCGCGTTCGCCTCGTCGGCGTAGAGCGCGAGCCAGCGCTCGTCGGCCTCGTCCCACTTCTCGCGGGGCAGCCCGATCATCTCGTACGTGCGGTGCCAGTTTGGCGAGTAGCTACGCTCAAAGTCGTCGGGGCCATAGGCGATTCCATACGAAGCGAAGAGCGTCACGTAGGACCGCAGGCTGGCCGCGGCGGAGTCCACGAGCGTGCCGTCCCAGTCGAAGAGCACAGCCCGCAGTGGATGAGGCGGCACTACATCCGCACCGCGACGATCACGGACGTTATCAGGACCAGCAAGATCCCCAGGGAGACTGAGCCAAAGAGCTTGTCGCCCTCGTGGAAGAGGCCAACCGTCACCACCACCACGCGCGCCACGGGGGTAAGCATCAGAAGCAGAATGCCGGCCTGCAGCAGGTGCGGCTGGCCCAGCGTCAGGCCGAGGATCAGGAACAGCGCGCTCCCCACGAGGCCTAGCGAGAGTACGACTTCGATCGTCTTGTCGAGGCCGGAGGCGTTTTCGTTCACAGTCCCTCGAGACCCATGCGCGTTCCCACGATGAGCAGCACGACGGCCATCAGGATCTTGAGAGAGCGGGCCTCGACCCGCTCCGAGAGTTGCGTGCCGGCGAGGCTCCCCGGCAGCGCGCCCAGAGCGATCGCCGCAGTCAGTGGCAGCACCACATCGCCCCGGCTGAAGTAGATGAAGGCCGAGGCCGCCGCCGTGACGCCGATCATGAACGTGCTGGTGGCTGCGGCCACCCGGATCGGGACGCCGCAGAAGCTCGACAGAGCCGGGACTTTGATGATCCCGCCCCCGACGCCCAGCAGGCCCGAGATCGCGCCCGCCACGAGCGAGGCGCAGACCCCGACCGGCAACCGCTTCACCCGGTAGGTGTAGGTGCGATCGCCCTCCACGAGTCGGCCGCCGAGAAGGCCGGTTTCCGCGTCGGGCTCCGGGATCACGTTTCGCTTCCGAGAGCGTGCGGCCATGATCACTCCCATGACCGCGAGCGTCACGCCGAATGTGACGAACAGCTGCTGGCGCGTGAGGAGCGACGCAGCGATGCCGCCAGCGAGGCCGCCGATGCTGGTGGCCACTTCGAGCGAAAGGCCGAGGCGCATGTTCACGAGGCCGCGGCCGAGGTTGACCGTGGCCGACGCCGAGGCCGTGGCGATCACCGAGATCAGGCTGGCCGCGATCGCCGTCCGGATCGGTATGCCCAGGCCCAGGGTCAGGAGCGGGACCAGGAAAACGCCGCCGCCCAGGCCCAGCAGCGAGCCCACGAGCCCGGTCGCCGCGCCGGTCAGGATCAGTATTGGCGCCGAGGGCTCGAGCATTCTGCAGATGCTACTCTCGAAACCCGTGACAAGCTTTCACAAGTGCCTGTGGAACAACGAGCTGCGGCTAGCGTAGCTGTCGTCGAGCAAATCGGAGGAAGCGTGGAAGCGAGACGGGGTGACGGCGCGCCGAGGCTGATCCAATGCCCCCAGAGAGGCCTCATCCGCGCGGCCGTCGTGTCCGCTTCCACGCTCTCCTCCGAGCGTCCTGCTATCATCGCCTCGTGAACGTGGGCACGGAGTCGGCCGTTTGAGGAAATGGCTGCTCCGCCTCCTGCTCGTGCTGGTGCTGACCCTGCTCGGCTTCGTGTTCGGCTTCCTCCCGTATTTCCTGGCCGGCGTCTTCACGATCCGCACCTTCCAGATGAAAGACGCGGAGAATCAAGGCCTCACCCCCGCGGCGCTCGGGCTCCGCGCCGAGGACGTGACGTTCGAGGCGCGCGATGGCATGGCGCTTTCGGGCTGGTGGGTGCCGGCTCCGGCCGCGAAGGGGACGGTCGTCCTGGTCCACGGGCTGAACCGCTCGCGCATCGAGATGGTGAAGAAGGCGCCGTTCCTGAACGGGCTGGGTTGGAACGCGCTGCTCTTCGACCTGCGCCGCCATGGGGAGAGCGGAGGCCTGGTGCGCAGCCTCGGCTATCACGAGCGGAACGACGTGTTGGGGGCGGCCGACTTCGCGCGCTCGCGCTTCGCAGGCCCGGTGGTGGCCTGGGGGATCTCGTTTGGCGGTGCGGCGGCGACGCTGGCGACGGCCCAGGACGCACAGATCGCGGGCCTGGTGTGCGACAGCAGCTTCCGGAGCCTACGGGACACCGCGCGGCATCACCTGGCGTTGTTCCGCAGGATGGCCGCCGAGGAAGGGCAGCAGCCGAGCAGCGGGGATCCACAGAGAAGCCTCTCGCGACGCTTGCTCTTCCGGTCGCTGCTGCTGGTTCCAGCGTGGCCCACGTCGGATGTGGCGGTGTTCTGGATGGGTCGGCGGGCGGGCTTCAAACCCGATGCGCTCGATATCGAGAAGGCGGCGTCGAAGCTCGGCTCTCGGCCGGCGCTCTTCGTCGCGGCCACGGGCGATGAGCGCATGCCGCCGGAGATCGCCTCGGACCTGGCGAAGGCCGTAGGGCCTTCGGCAAAGACGCTCGTGGTCGCGAGCGACGGACATGGCCACGCCTATCGCGATGGGACCGCGGCCTACGAAGCGGCCGTCACGTCACTGCTCGAGTCCGTAACGTCGTCTAGCAAAGGAGAGCTCCGGTGAGCCCTGAAGACAAGAAGCACCATGTGCCTTTCCCCGAGGAAGACAATGGAGCGCAGAAGCCCCCGGAGCAGAGCAGCTCGTACACGATGGTCGATCCGCGCTTCCGTGAGATCTATTTCCAGTTCTACAAGGAGACCTACAAGCCCTCGGTCATCGACCGCAAGACCAAGGAGCTGATCGCGATCGCCGCGAGCCTGGCGGCCAAGTGCCAGGGTTGCCTCGAGGGCCACGTCAAGAAGGCGCTCAAGTTCGGAGCGACGCGCGAGGAGATCTCCGAGTCGATTGCGATCGCGATCGGGGTGAACGCGGCCGCGATCGTCGACCTGAGCGACATCGCCGCCGACAACATGGACCTGAAGCTCTACTAGAATCCCCGGCTGATGGAGAGCCTGCAAGAGCACTACGCACCGGACAGCAGCTGCTTCGGCTGTGGCCCCGCCAACACGAAGGGCCTGCGGATTCGAAGCTTCGCCGAAGGCGACGAGCTCGTAGCCGTGTGGACGCCCGAAGCGCACCACGAGGCGTTCCCCGGCGTGCTGAACGGCGGAATCATCGGCGCCCTGCTCGACTGCCACTGCAACTGGGCCGCGGCCGTTCACCTGATGCGAGCCGCGGGGCCCGCGGCGCCGCTTCCCAGCACGGTCACGGCCGACTACACCATCAAGCTCAAGCGGCCGACTCTGCTCAGCGGTCCGGTGGCGCTACGCGCGCGCGTCGTCGAGTCCCGGGGCAATCGTGCCGTGGTGGAAGGCACGCTCCAAT
>CAYTWT010000196.1:0-4074 GCA_964442185.1 uncultured Acidobacteriota bacterium | reverse complement strand
AGCGACTGGCCGCGAGCGTTGTGGCTCGAATAGGCTTCGAAGCCTTCGTCGAAGCCCAGCTCGGCCGCGACGTTGCCCCCCCCGGTGTTCGCAGCGGTCCGATATCCCGCCCGATTCAGGAGGCCCGGAAGGGTCGGGATGTCCGGGCTGAGCCTGAAGCCGTTCTCCTCCCAGTTCACGACGCCATGTCCCGAAGGATACAGGCTCGTGAAGACGCTCATGTGCGAGGAGGCGGTCTTGGGCGAGTGGCTGAAGGCGCGTTCGAACACGATCGACTCGCGGGCCAGCGCGTCGATCGCCGGGCTGGTGGGCCGCGGATGGCCGTAGCTGCCGAGGCGATCGGCCCGCAGCGTGTCGATCGAGATCAGGATCACGTTGGGTCGAGCCGCGGGCGCCGGTTTCGGCGCCGCGGCCAGCAGCAGGCCGCCCGCCGCCAGCGCGACGACGGCCAGGGCCGCGCTACGCACTTCGCAGAAATCCAGCGAGGGCCGCGTTGTAGGCCTCGGGGTTCTCGAGGTTCGACAGGTGTCCGGCTGCCGGCAGGATCGCGAGCTGGCTTCCCGCGACGGCCGCGGCCATCGCCTCGGATTCGGCGGGCGGCGTGAGCACGTCCTCGGTCCCGCACAGGATCAGCGTCGGCACCGCGATCTCGCGCAGCGTGGGGGTCGAGTCCGCGCGGGCGCCGAGCCCCAGCAGCGCGTTCGCAATGCCGCGCGGCGAGGTCTTCAGGATCACGTCGCGCAACTCGGCCTCGAGCTGCGGGCGCACGCGGCGCGTCGAAGCCCCGAGCAGCCGCGGCAGGAAGGCATCGGCCGCAGCCCCGGGCCCTTCCCTCAGCACCTTCGCCGCCAGCACGCCGCGGTTGCCGCGGGCTTCGAGCGTGTCCGCGCCCGGCCGGGTGTTCTGCAGGACCAGGCCGCGCAGCCGATCGCGGTGGCGCCGGACCATGGCGAAGGCTGCGTAGCCGCCCATCGAACAGCCTGCCACCACGGCCTGGCCGATGCCGAGGTGATCGAGCAGGAGCGCCGCATCGTCCGCGATGCGTTCCATCGAAAGCGGGCCGTCGCCGGCAGGCGAGGCGCCGAAACCGCGAGCATCGAAGCGGATCACGCGATGCGTGGCTGCGAAGGCCTGCGCCTGGCCCTCCCACATGAAGAGGCCCAGTGGAAAGGCGTGCAGGAACAGCAGCGTCGGCCCGTCGCCGCGCACGTCGTAGTGGAGTTCCAAGCCCGCGAGCAAAGCCTTCAGCGCTGCACCATCACGCTATAGTATCGCCACGGAAGGACGGTCAAACCATGGGCGCGCGCCTCCAGTCCTTTGAGGAATTCTGGCCCTTCTACGTTTCGCAGCACCGCGACCTCGTCAACCGGACGCTCCACTTCGCAGGCACGAGCCTCGTCTGGCTCTGCCTCGCGCTGTCGCTGCTCGACTCGGTTTGGTGGGTCGCTCTTGCGCCCGTCGCCGGGTACGGCCTCGCCTGGTTGGGCCATTTCTTCTTCGAGAAGAACCGGCCGGCGACCTTCAGCTACCCGCTGTGGTCCCTGCGCGGCGACTTTCGGATGTATCGATTGACGCTGCTCGGGCGCATGGGTCGTGAGCTCGAGCGGGCCCATCGGCTCTTTCCAATGCCTAGCCTAAGAGTAAGTAAATAAAGCTGTTCTGTCAGACGACTCCCTGGAATTCGCATCCACCGTGCTTGACGCCGCCAGGGGGCCGGGACTAGCATCTAGCTGCTCCTTCGGGGTGCTGAGTCATGAGCCCACGCACAGTTTCCTCTCGCCGACATCGTGGCCGTTTGAGTGGTCCGCGCCTGCTGCGAAGCAAGGCTCCGCGGCGGGTGTTCGGCGACACCTAGGGCCCCCGGGAACTCCTCCAGAAACCGCCGAGCGAAAACCCCGGGGGACGCGCACACCAACCCCCCGGCCTTCTCAGGTGTCCGGAGTCCATATGGCCAAGGCCGTCGTCATCCACATGAAGCCCAAGAATGGCGTGACGCACCGCCGGCGCAAGGCGCAGCCTGCTCCCCTGCCGGTGGCGCCTCCGGTCGCGGCCAAGCCGCGCACGGGCATGTCGAAGCGGAAGCTGATCGAGGAGTCGCGTCGCTGGCTCTCGATCATCAACACGCACAAGCTCAACGACTACAAGCGGCGCAAGATCGCGACCGACACGCTCGACAATTTCAAGTACTACTACAACCGCGGCTACCTGGAGTACCGGAAGTCGGTGACCGAGGGCGGCGAGTTCGCGGCCATCGAGTGGAGCGGCCAGGGTTCGTACTTCCACGACATCACCGGCCGCAAGTTCATCGATTGCCTGGGTGGCTACGGCATCTACTCGGCGGGCATCAACCACCCGAAGATCGTGCGGGCGGTGAAATCGCAACTCGAACGCATGCCGCTCAGCTCGCAGGAGCTGCTCGACCCGCTGCGCGGCGCGCTCGCGGAGCTGCTCGGGGAAGTCGCGCCCGGCGACCTGCAGGAGAGCTTCTTCATCAACAACGGGACCGACGCCGTCGAAGGCGCCATGAAGCTGGCCCGCATGTACACCGGCAAGCCAGGCTTCATCTCGTGCATCCGCGGCTTCCACGGCAAGTCCTACGGATCCCTGTCGCTGATGGGCAAGGGCGAGTACCGCAAACCCTTCGAGCCGATGCTCGAGGACGTGTTCTTCGTGCCCTTCGGCGACGCGACGGCGGTCGAGCACGAACTGAAGAAGGCCGAGGCGGTGGGCCACGGCATCGCGGCCATCGTCGTCGAGCCGGTGCAGGGCGAAGCCGGCGCGATCGTCCCGCCCAACGACTACTGGCCGCGGCTGCGCGAGATCTGCACGCGCTACGGGATCCTGCTGATCGCCGACGAGGTGCAGACCGGCATGGGCCGCACCGGCAAGTTCTTCGCCGTCGAGCATTGGGACGTGCAGCCGGACATCATGTGCCTGGGCAAGGCGCTGGGCGGCGGTGTCATGCCGCTCTCGGCCTTCATGTCGACACCCGAGATCTGGAAGGTGCTCGAGCCGAACCCGTTCATCCACTCGTCCACTTTCGGCGGCAACCCGCTGGCCTGCGCGGCCGGCATCGCGGCGATCAACGTGACGCTCGAGGAGGACCTGCCGGGCCAGGCCGCGGTCACCGGCGACTACATGCTCGCGGAGTTTCGCAAGCTCCAGAAGCGCTTCCCCGAGCATCTGGAGGAAGTGCGGGGCAAGGGGCTGCTGATCGGCCTCGAGTTCGTGGACTCGGAATTCGGCTATGCGGTGGCCGCCGGCCTGTTCAAGCGCAGCGTCGTCGTGGCGGGCACGCTGCTGAACGCGAAGACGATCCGCATCGAGCCCGCCCTCAACATCCCGCGACCGCTCGTCGACGAGGTGCTCGAAAAGTTCGAGGAGACGCTCACGGAATTGACGGATTAGCGTAGACAGTTCGGGGGGGTACGGACCCATGCACCCCCCCGCGCGCGAAGCACTCCCCCCCAGCCGCTGCGCGCCCGAGTGAATCGGGCGCTCCGCTGCCTAGCGCTCTTCTGCTCCGAAGTCGGCGACGCGGCCGTCTTTGGTCAGGTAGAAGCGGTAGGCGTAGCGCGCGTCCTTGGTGTCGAGGGCGTAGTGTGCGATCCGGGTCACGCTCTCGCCGTTCCAGCTGAGAGGCGAGAGGGCCAAGTCGTCCTCGCCGAGGAAACGGAAGGCCGCGAGCGCCGCCAGGCGACGGCCCGTCGTCAGCCGTCCGTTCGCCTCGCGGGAACTGCCGGACGCCGTCTGCGCGAGGCCCTTTGTCATCGCCGGAACGCTGCGGTTGTCGGCCCAGGCTCCGAGCACGCCCCGCAGTTTCGCGGCCCGCGTGGAGTCTGTCTCGGCGAGCGTCGCGGCAGCGTCGGGCAATTGCAGTCTTGGTTCCACCAGGCCGGCGATCGCGTGGGCCATCGCCTCGGGCTCGGCCGCGGAGAGATTCGCCAGCACCGCAACCGTGAGGCCTTGGTCCACGTAGCGCGCGATGGCGGCGCGGAAACCCTGCCACGATCCGCCGTGCTCGATCAGCCGCTCGCCTCGCTGCTCCGCGATGTCCCAGCCAAAGCCATACTG
>CAYTWT010000195.1:0-28660 GCA_964442185.1 uncultured Acidobacteriota bacterium | reverse complement strand
GCGATCAGGTCGCCGGGGCGAAGCTGGGCCTGCAGCACGCGCTCGAGGCCGTCCAGGGCGCCTCCCACGATCGCAACGGATTCGGCAGGGATGCCATCGGCCGCGAACTGCCTCCGAGCCGCTGCCAGCAGATCGGCTCGGTTCTGCTCCGTGCCATAGAGCCGTGGCTGCCTGGCGCAGCCCTGGAGCGCGGGCCGGAGCTTCGGCAGCAAGCGAGGATCGGGGTTGCCATCGGCCAGATTCCACAGGTGCGCGGCGATCGGCGCGGGAGCGGGCAGGCGCAACGGCGGGCGCGGGCTCACGCGCGTGCCACGCCGGCCCTGGCCGGTGAGCAGCCCACGGCTGGCGAGGCGACGATAGGCAGAGGCCACCGTGGCGGGACTGATGCGCAGGCTGGCGGCCAGGGCGCGCACGGGCGGCAGCGCGGCGCCGGGCTGGAAGCGGCCTTCGCGGATCGCCGCCTCGATGCTCAGCGCCAGCTCGCTTGAGCGCCGGCCCCGAATCGAATATTGTAGTGGGACGGACATCGTTACGTACTATCACATAAGGTGAGAGCCATGGCAAGCCCAGCCGCACCCAGCGAGCGCACTACGGTGAAGCGACTGCCGAAGCGTGGTCAGTACGATCGCGAGAGCATCGAGGCGATCCTCGACGAGGCCCTCGCCTGTCACGTCGGCTTCTCCGTGGACGGCCAGCCGTACGTGATTCCGACCATCCACGGGCGCCAGGACGATCGGCTCTACCTCCACGGCTCGGCCGCGAGCCGCATGCTGCGGTCGCTGGCCGAAGGCATCGCCGTGTGCGTGACCGCAACCCTGATCGATGGCCTGGTGATGGCCCGCTCGGCGTTCCATCACTCGATCAACTACCGCTCGGTGGTAGTTCTCGGACGAGCGAGGCTTCTGGAGGATCCGGCGGAGAAGAACGAAGCGCTCCGGGTGATCGTCGAGCACGTGAACCCCGGGCGCTGGGAGAGCGTCCGCTGGCCCAACGACAAGGAGCTGAAGGCAACCTCCGTCCTGAGCGTGTCGATCGCCGAGGCCTCGGCAAAGATCCGTACGGGTCCGCCGATCGACGACGAAGAGGACATGGTCGTAGAGTGCTGGGCGGGCGTGTTGCCGCTGCGGCTGACGGCAGCGCCGCCGGTGCCCGACGAGAGATGCCTGCCGGGCTTCGCGCCACCCGAGTTCAGGCGTCCCGGGCTCGCGGCCCAGCCTCGCGCAGCCGACTAGCGCGATGGGCCCTGGAAGCTAGCCCAGCAAACCTCGGGCGTGGAGCAGTTCCCCGTTGAGGATCGCCGCTCCGGCCGCGCCGCGGATCGTATTGTGGACGAGGGCCTCGAGCTTGAGGCCGCCATCGTGGTCGGCGCGTACCCGGCCGACGGAAACGGCCATGCCGTTCTCACGGTCGCGGTCGAGCCGCGGTTGCGGCCGGTCGTTCGCCTCGAGCAGGTGAATCGGCCGCACGGGCGCCGTGGGGAGCGAGCGCTCCTGGGGTTCGCCGCGGAAACTGGCAAGCGCCTGCGTGGCGTCGGCAACGGAGACTGGCTGAAGCAGCCGCACGAAGGCGGCCATGGTGTGGCCGTCGGAGACAGCGACGCGATGCACCGAGGCCGAGATCCCGAAGGGAGCCGGGACGAAGCTGCCGTTCGCGAAGCCGCCCAGGATCTTGCGCGGCTCGGACTCGATCTTCTCCTCCTCGCCGCCGCCGATGTACGGGACGACGTTGTCGGCGACGTCCATGGAGCTGACGCCGGGGTAGCCAGCACCCGAGAGCGCTTGCAAGGTCACGACGTGGACGGAGGCGATACCGAAGGCCTGATGGAGCGGGGCCAGCGCCAAGGCCAGGCCCACTACGCTGCAGTTGGGGTTGGTGACGATGTACCCGCCGCCGGTCCGTCGCTGCTGAAGGGCGATCGCCTCGAGATGCTCTGCGTTCACCTCGGGAATCAGGAGCGGCACATCGGCGTCCATGCGGTGGTTGCGCGAGTTGGAGACGACGGCGTGGCCCTTTGCGGCGAGGGCGGATTCCACCTCGCCGGCGACGGAGGAGTCGAGGGCGGAGAAGAGCAGGCGGGATCGGAAAGGGCCGTCGGTCGTCTGCACCGTGAGACGCGCGACGGCGGTGGGTGGAGCGCCGGGGAGCCGCCAGGTGCAGGCGTCGGCGTATGCTCTTCCGGTCGAGCGCTCCGAGGCTGCCAGCTCGGCCACCTCGAACCACGGATGCTTCTCGAGAAGCTGGATGAGGCGTTGTCCGACGGCGCCGGTGGCGCCCAGGACTCCGACCGGGATCTTCATGGCGAGGTTAGTCTAACGCAGTAGAATCGCGCTCATGCGGATCGATCGCGTCATACAGGAGGCCCGCGAAGACCGTGAGCTCGCGCCCTACGGCATGCGCAGCGCGGCGAGCCGTGGGCGTCGCTACCCCGAGGCTGAGCATCCCTTGCGGACGCGCTACCAGCGCGACCGCGACCGCGTGATCCACTGCTCGTCGTTCCGGAGGCTCGAGTACAAGACGCAGGTCTTTGTCAACCACGAGGGCGACAACTACAGGACGCGCCTGACGCACAGCTTGGAGGCCGCTCAGATCGGCCGGACCGTAGCCCGCGCGCTGGGCCTGAACGAGGAGCTTACGGAGACGCTTTGCCTGGGTCACGACCTCGGGCATACCCCCTTCGGGCATTCCGGCGAGAAGGTCATGTCGGAGTTGATGCGTGAGCACGGCGGCTTCGAGCACAACCAGCAGACGTCGCGGATCCTGGAAGTCCTGGAAGAGCGCTATCCGGACTTTCCCGGTCTCAACCTCACCTGGGAGGTCCGCGAAGGTCTCATCAAGCACCACCCGGACAGCGATCTGAGCGCGCCGCCCGAGTACGCGCCGGGAGAGTGCCCGACGCTCGAAGCGCAGCTCATCGACCTGGTCGACGAGGTGGCCTACAACAACCACGACATCGACGACGGCTTGACGTCGGGCATGCTCGGCATCGATGCCTTGCGCTCCGTCAGTCTGTTCCGCGATGCCTACGACCAGGTGCTGTCGCAGGCCATCGAGGATGCCAACATCGTTCGCCACCAGGTGGTGCGCCGGATCATCGACCGCTGCAGCCACGACCTGATCGACACTACGCTGCGCAACCTGGAGGGAGCGCGCGTGGGCTGCGTCGAGGACGTACGCAGGGCCGGCCGCCGACTCGTGGCGTACACGCCCGCGATGCACGGCCAGGTGCGGGAGCTGAAGGAATTCCTGTTCAAGAACCTGTATCGGCACTATCGTGTCGTCCGCATGGGCGACAAGGCGGGGCGCATCCTGCGGGACCTGTTCCAGTCCTATGTGGGCGAGCCACTTCAGTTGCCACCACACGTGCAGGAGCGGCTGCCGAAGGACGGGCTGCACCGCGTGGTGTGCGACTACATCGCCGGGATGACGGACCGCTTCGCCCTCGACGAGCATCGCAAGCTCTTCGACCCGCTGGTCAAGGTGTAGGCCTGTCGTCCAGCAGCAGGTTGTCGATCAGCCGGGCGCGCCCCAGGAAGACCGCCATCGAGAGCAACACCGGGCCGCGGGCCTCGGCGATCTCGAGGAGGCTCTCGGGGTCCGCGGCACTCACGTAGTCGGTGCGGGCGAGCGGCTCTGCATCGAGGACGCCTCGCATCGCGGTTCGCAGAACCTCGCCGTTCCGCTCGCCCCTTGCCCAGCGGTCGCGCGCAGCCAAGAGCGCGCGCTGCAGCACTGGCCCGGCGCGCCGCTGCTCGGGCGTGAGATAGCTGTTGCGGCTGCTCAGCGCCAGGCCGTCGAGATCGCGCAGCGTGGTACAGCCCACCACTTCGGTCGAAAGGTTCAGGTCTCGGACCGTGCGCCGAATCACGGCCAGCTGCTGCGCGTCCTTCTGGCCGAAGTAGGCTCGTGCCGGCTCGAAGATCCCCAGGAGCTTCACGACCACGGTCGCGACGCCTCGGAAGTGGCCGGGCCGACGTTCGCCCTCGAGGGGCTTCCCGATCGGGCCGGGCTCCACGAAGACCTGCTGGGGCTGCGGGTACATCTCCTCGACCGAAGGGGCGAAGAGCAGGTCGCAGCCAGCCGCGATCAGCAGTGCCTGGTCGCGCTCGAGATCACGAGGGTAGCGGGCGAAGTCCTCGGACGGACCGAACTGCGTCGGGTTCACGAACAGACTGGCGGCGACGTGGGCATTCTCGCGGCGTGCCCTTTCGACGAGCGAGGCGTGGCCCGCGTGCAGATAGCCCATGGTCGGGACGAGACCCACCTCGCCCGCGGAAGTGCGGCGCCACTCGCGGACCTCGCGAACCGTCGTGAGGGTCTTCATCGCCCGGTTCCGGTTGCGAACGCCGCCTCGCGCTGTCGCACGGCTTTCCAGAAGGCTTCGTTCAAGGGTGTTGGCACGCCCAAACGGCGGCCCTCGAGAACCACCGCCCCGTTGATCGCGTCGATCTCCGTACGGAAACCCCGCTCGAGATCCTGAAGCATGGAAGAGCGATTGCCGGCTGTGAGGCGCGCGACCTCGAACGCCTGCTGGGCCGTGTCGCCGAGTTCAAGGCCCCGAGCCGCGGCGACGGCGCCCACCTCCCGCGCGGCGGCCTCGATCGCCTGGCGCCATTCGACGCGGCTGAGCAACGCGCCGTTCGTGACGCCCTGCAGGGCGGACAGCGGGTTCAGGGCACAGTTGACGGCGAGCTTGCGCCAGACCACGCCGTCGATGTCCGGCTCGACCTCCGTGTCGAGGCCGGCCTCGCAAAAGAGTGTGCAGACGCGCGCGGCACGCCCGGCGCCGTCGTCGCCGAGCGTGGTCTTCGCAAGCTGGCCGCGGACCTCGCCCGGCCTCAGCAGTGTCGCGCCGGCGACCGTGATGCCGACACCCACCTGGCCGCGGCCCGCGGCGCGTTCCAGAAGTTCGCGATTGCCGAGGCCGTTCTGCAGCGTGACGATGAAGCCGCCCGGGCCGGCAGCGCCCGCGGCCGCGGGCGCAATCGCCTCGGTCTGGTGGCTCTTCACGAGGACGAGCACCAGCGGGTGAGGCGGCATCGGCGCGGCGGCGTGCAGCGAGCGGACGGGTACCGACCAGCGTCCGTCCGCGTCTTCGACCGTGAGGCCATGACCAGCCACGGCGACGAGTGCCTCGTGCCAGGTCCCGGCCAGCGTCACGCAGCTACCCGCGCGCGCGAGCTTCGCCCCGAGCAGCGAGGCCATCGCCCCGGTCCCGAAGATGAGGACGTCGGCCTTCAGCGGGCCTTGCCCTCCGAAGGGCCGGTCAGCCGGGCGCTGCCGAGCGAGGCGAGGAAGGCGTTCCACTCCTCCTCGGGGATCGCATAGGAGTGCTCGCGGGTCGGGAAGCGGCCGCCGGCCACTTCGTCCCGATACGCCTCGATGGCAGCGCTCTCAGCCTGGGCGAGATCCGCATAGCGCTTTGCGAATTTGGGTGTGAACTTGTCGTAGAGGCCCAGGACGTCGTGGATTACGAGGACCTGGCCGCTGGTGCCCGGCCCCGCGCCGATGCCGATGGTCGGGATGCTGAGCCTTTCGGTAATGTGGCCGCCCAGGCGATAGGGCAGGCTCTCGAGGACGATCGAGAAGCAGCCGGCCTGCTCGAGGGCGAGGGCGTCGTTCAGCAGCGCCCGAGCGGCCTCGGCGGTGCGTCCCTGCACGCGCCACCCGCCGAGGGCGTTGACGCTCTGCGGCGTCAGGCCGATGTGACCCTGGACCGGGATTCCGGCCCGCGTGATTGCCCGCACGGTGTCGGCGTACGGTGTGCCGCCCTCGAGTTTGACCGCGTCCATGCCCGCTTCTTGCAAGAAGCGCCCGGCGTTGCGCACGGCTTCGGCGGGGTCGGCCTGGTAGCTCATGAACGGCATGTCGCCGATCAGCAAGGCGCTGGCCGAACCGCGGCTCACCGCCTTCGCGTGGTGCAGCATCTCGTCCATCGTCACGCAGAGCGTGTTCGGGTGGCCGAGCACCACCATCGCGAGCGAGTCGCCGACCAGGATCGCGTCAATCCCCGCGGCGTCCACGGCGCGTGCGGTAGGGTAGTCGTAGGCGGTGAGCATCGTGATCGGCTCGCCGCGGCGACGCTTCTCGCCGAGCGTGAGGATGGTGGTCTTGGGGCGGGGAGAGGACTTGGGTTCCGACTCAGGTCGCGTGCTCATGGCTGCGCGCCTTCCTTTCTCGGGTCCGGCTGCGACTCTTTGCATCGCACACCGCCGCAGGCTCGCGGTCGATGGCAACTCCACGTTAGCATGGCGCCCGAAGATTGCAATAGGCTTTCGAGTGTCTGTGGAAAAGCTGTCGATAAACCCGTGGAAATCGCTGCGCAGGGCTGTGGATCCGCCGCGGATCTGCTGTGAACAGGCTGTTGGCAGTCTGTGGAAAAGGCCCCTCAAGGCTGCGGATATCGGGCGGTTTACCGTGGAAAAACACCACCAAGGCTGTGGAGAAGCTGTGCGTCTCGGGGAGCTTTGGTGTGGAAATGACGTGCAGAACCTGTGGACGAGGTGTGAACGCTGACGCTAACCGTGGCTCTGCTCCTACTCGTCGGGACCACGACGCTGATCGCCGCCGCGCTGAGCCTGCTCGCGGGAGCCCTCGCACCGCTCGCGGGCGCCGCAAGCCTGGCCCTCGGCGTGGTGCTGAGCCTGCTCGGCGCCCAGGCCTGCTCGCGCCGACGGATGGAGGAGCCGCCCGTCCCATCTGCCTGGGATCTGACGGCTGTCGGCCTGCTCGCGATCGTGGCCCTGCGCCAGTTCCTGTTCCTGCTCTTCGAGCGTCAGGGGATCGTCCGCACGGCGAACGTCTACAACTACGGCGACCTGCCGCTGCACATCGGCTACATCGAGGCGCTCGCCCGGGGCACGCGCTTCTGGCCTGAAAACCCGATCTTCACGGGGGAGCGTCTACGCTACCCGATCGGCATGGACCTGTGGAACGCCGTCTTGCTTCAACTCGGCGTGCCGCTCTCGCTCGGCCTCAAGGCCACGGGTCTTCTCGCCACGGCGTTGCTCGGTTTCACGCTGCGACGCTGGGCCGGCGGGCTCGCGATCGCGGCCTTCGTGCTCTCGGGCGGTGTCAACGTGGGAGCGCTGTCGTGGCTGAACCTGTTCCTCGCCCTCTTCGTGACGCAACGCGGTTTCCTGTTCGCGCTGCCCGCCGGGCTGCTGCTGCTGCTCAGTTGGCGCGAGCGGATCCTGCGCCGCTCCGGCCCGGGGCTTCCGGTGTGGGTCGAGGGCCTGCTGTGGGGCCTGCTGCCGCTCTTTCACCTGCACAGCTTCTTGTTCGTGTCCGTCGTCTTCGCGTTGTGGACCGGAGCCCGTGGCGCCTGGCGCGAGGGCCTCGGGACCCTCGGGTTCGCCCTGGCGCCCGCGAGCTTCGGCGTGTTCGAGGTGACCGACCACTTCCGCGCCGCCTCGCTCGTGGGCTGGGCGCCCGGATGGGTGATCGGGGATCGCAGCGCCTGGCTGTTTCTCCTGAAGAACTTCGGCCTCCTGATTCCGCTCGTGATTGCGCTCGCATGGCTGGCGCTGCAGCGTCGCCTTCCGGAGTGGCGTCTCACGGTCCTGCCGGCGCTCGCGATCTGGGTCGCGCTCTTCTTCGTGAAGCTCGCACCCTGGGCCTGGGACAACACGAAGGTGATGGTCTGGTGCTACGTTCTGCTGCTCCCGGCGCTCGGCGACCTGTTCTCACGGCTCGCTCTGCCATGGCGTGCCGGGCTCGTCGCGTTGTGGCTCGCGCCAGGTGCGCTGACCGTCGCTGAGAGCACATTCGTGCTACGGGGAGATCTGGACGTCTACGCCGTCGCTGAGCGCCGCGCCGTCTGCGAGGCGGTGCGCCGTCTGCCGCCGGATGCGCGCGTGGCCACGAAGCCGACTTTTAATCACCCCATGGCGCTGTGTGGGCAGCCGATCGTCGAGGGCTACGCGGGGCATCTGTGGAGCCACGGCATTGACGCCAGCATCGTGGATCGGCGCCTCAGGACGTTGATGCTGGGCCTGCCGGGCTGGGAGCAGGCCGCCCAGGAGCTTGGCGCACAGTACCTGTTCTGGGGCCACCGAGAGCGGGCCGAGTTTGCGCTCTCGACGCGGCCCTGGGAGCGTTCCCGGCGGGTCGTGGTGGAGGGCGACTGGGGCCGGCTTTACTCGCTCTCGGACTGATCCTCGAACAGGGCCCGGATCTCCGCCGGATCGGAGCTTGCGCCCAGGGCGGCCATCAGCTTGATGCGCGCCTTGGGGCCCGACAGATCGCCGCCGAAGATGACACCCATCTCGCGCAGCCTCTGGCCGCCGCCTTCGTAGCCATACGCCGGGCTCACGCGGCCCTCACCGCAGCGGGACACGAGGACCACCGGGAGCCGGGCGGCGATCGCGCTGCGCAGGCCGGGCAGGACCGAGGGCGGTACGTTCCCGCAACCGGTGGCCTCGACGACCAGGCCGCGCGCACCACGGGCGACCGAGGCGCGCAGCAGGGCGTCATCGACGCCCGTGGCCATGGTGTGAAGGTCCACCTCCGAGACGAGCCGGCGCGTGGGCAGACGCGGGCGGTGGACCGCCGGGCGCTGGAAGCGCACTTGGCCGCGGTCGACGACGGCCAGCGGTCCGCGACCGCTGCGGAAGGCGTCGAGCCGCTGCGTGTGCCATTTCGAGACCTCGGCGGCGGCGAAGATCTCCTCCCCCACGGCCACCAGTACGCCGCGGCCCGGCGCCTGCGGATGGACGGCCGTCCGCACAGCGGCCATCAGGTTGGCGGGGCCGTCCCAGCCCGGCTCGGAGAGCGTGCGCATGGCGCCGCAGAACACGACCGGCTTCGGCGAGTCGAGCGTGAGATCCAGCAGGAAGGCGGTCTCCTCGAGCGTGTCGGTGCCGTGAGTCACGACGACGCTGTCCACAGCGCGGAGCTCGAGGAGCGACTGCACGTGGCCACGCAGCCGCCACATCCAATGCGGCGTCACGTGCGGCCCCGGCAGGCGCGCGTAGTCTTCCAGAGTGAGGCGCGCCTCCTTCCTGAGGCCATGAACGCGTGCCACGATCTCCTCGCCCGTGAGAGCAGGGACGGCCGCCCCGGTTCCCGGGTCGATGCGCATCGAGATCGTGCCGCCGGTGAAGAGCACGTGAACGTGCTTGCGCGGGTTGGCGGTTGCGCTCATCGGCCCGAGCTTCTTGCGCGGACGGCCTCTGCGGCGAGCGCGAGCGCCTCGTCCAGTTTCTCGACTCTGTCGCCGCCGCCCTGGGCCAGGTTGCCCTTGCCACCACCCCGGCCCCCGAGCCGCGCGGCGGCAGTCTGGAGCAGGCCGGGTATGTCGTGGGGAAGGGCATCGGACTGCGCGAAGACGAGCTGCGCCTTCGCGCCCCGCGACGCCAAAAGCGCGACGCAAGGCCGAAGTGCTGTGAGGCGCTGCGCCAGAGCTCGCAGCTCGTCCGGCGCCCAGCCTTCGTAGCTCGCGACGACGACCGGCGGCGAGCCGGGAGTAGATCCGAGCAGGCGCTGGGCTTCGACATCGAGTGATTTCAGGAACAAGTCGCGAACTCGCTTCTCGGCGGCGCTGCGCTCGTCGAGCAACCGCTGTGCCGCCTCGGCCAGGCCCTCGAGCGGCGACGAGAGGATCGACGTGAGCCGGTCGAGGGCCGCTGCCCGCTGCCGAAAGGCGTCGAGCGCGCGATGCCCGCAGACGAAGGACACCCGCGAACCGCCCTTGTAGCGCTCGCGCCTAAGGATCACGAGCATGCCCACCTCGGAAGTGGACCTGGGGTGTGTCCCGCCGCAAGCCTGGAGGTCGAAGCCCTCAGCGTCGACCAGTCGGATGGCGTCGCCCGCGCCCTCGTGCGGAGCGACGCCGAGTGCCTTCGCTTCGGCCCGGCTGACCACGCGCACGGCGACGGGCCGCGCCGCCCAGATCACTTCGTTCGCGCGCTCTTCGGCGGCTCGGACTTGGGCTTCGCTCACCTCGCGGTCGAGGTCGATCGAGACGGCGCCTCCGCCGAGGTGGAAGCTCACGGTGCGCGCCCCCGCCAGCATCTCGAGAGCACGGGACAGGAGATGCTGACCGTGATGCTGTTCGCGATGATCGCGCCGGCGCACTTCATCGACGCGGCCGAAGACGCTGTCGGCGTCGAGGCAGCGGTCCAGGACGTGGAGTATCTCCCTGCCGCTTTCGACCACGGCCACGACCGAGACGTCGTTCAGAGTCCCAGTGTCCCACGGTTGGCCGCCGCTCTCGGCGTAGAACGCCGTCTGGTCGAGCGTCACGGCAGGCCGTTGCTCGTGTGTGAGCCGCGCCGTCACGCGCGCGTCGAACTCCAGCAAATAGGCATCCTCGCGAAACAAGCGCCGGGTCGTCACCAGAGCGGCTCCATGTTTTCGG
This sequence comes from uncultured Acidobacteriota bacterium, assembly GCA_964442185.1. Lineage (GTDB taxonomy): Bacteria > Acidobacteriota > Vicinamibacteria > Fen-336 > Fen-336 > CADEEV01. Next base: position 18,303 of record CAYTWT010000195.1, on the reverse strand, counting down.
CGTACTTGAAGCCCGTGCCGGTATTGAAAGTGACCACGGTCTCATCGGCGCCAAGCCTTTTACTCGAGACCAGCTGTCGCAGGGCTGCGACGCAGGCGCCGCCCTCGGGCGCCATGAACATGCCCTCGGCCGCGCTAGCCTCTTTGACGCCCTGGATGATCTCAGCCTCGGAGACCGCGAGCGCCCAACCACCGCTATCTCTGACGGCGCGCAGGATCAGGAAGTCACCCAGGGCCTTGGGCACGCGCAATCCGTGGGCGTGCGTCGTGGCGTTCTCCCAAAGCGGTGCGTCGTCGCGGCCCTCGAGGAACGCCTTGACGATCGGCGCACAGCCTTCGGCCTGCACGGCATACATGCGGGGCCGCTTCGAGCCGATGAAGCCCATCGTCTCCAGCTCCTCGAACGCCTTCCACATCCCGATCAGGCCGGTGCCGCCGCCGGTGGGATAGAGGATCGCATCAGGCAGCGACCACTCGAGCTGCTCGGCGATCTCGTAGCCCATGGTCTTCTTGCCCTCCACGCGGTAGGGCTCCTTGAGCGTCGCGCACTCGTACCAGCCATGCTCGCGGGCCTGCGCGGCGCACAGCTTGCCCGCGTCGTGGATCAGGCCTTCGACCATGGTGACCTCGGCGCCATACGCTTGCGTCTCCATCACGAAGAGCCGGGCGATGTCCTTTGGCAGGAAAACATGCGCGCGCAGGCCGCCGTGAGCGGCGTAGGCCGCGAGCGCACTGGCTGCGTTGCCTGCCGAGGGCAGGCAGACGTCCTTCGCACCTAGGGCCTTCGCCATCGAGACCGCCACGCCGAGGCCCCGAGCCTTGAACGAACCAGTGGGATTGCCGCCCTCTTCCTTGATCAGGAGCTTCGGAAGTCCCAGCGCAGCGCCGAGGCGCCGTGCCGGCAGGAGCGGCGTGAAGCCCTCGCCCAGGCTGATGCGATGCTCGGGCTCGGCGACCGGCAGAACCTCCTGATAGCGCCACATCGTGGGGGCGCGCAAGGCCAGGTGCCCCGGCCGCATCTCACGGGCGGCACGCTCGAGATCGTAGCGCGCGAAGAGCGGCGCGCCGCAGTCGCAGAGGTTCTGGATGCGATCGACCTCGTGCCGAGCTGCGCACTTGGTGCACTCCAGATGCGTCAAGAACACGCGCGAAGTCTACCTCGACACCGATCTGGCCCACATCTCGAAACCGCGGCCGGAGAGGGCTTTGTTGTCGGCGCTGTCCACCCGGACGAGCTGGTACTCGACGCGCCGCGAGCCTACACCTCCATGATTTCAACTTCCTTCTTCTCGAGGATCTCGTCGATCTTGGCGATGTGCAGGTCGGTCAGCTTCTGGACCTCAGCCAGCGCCTGCTTCTCGTCGTCCTCGCTGATCTCGTGGTCCTTCAGCGCCTTTTTCAGGTGCTCGTTGACGTCGCGCCGCACGTTGCGGACTGCGACGCGGCCTTCTTCGGCGTGTTTGTGGGCGTGCTTCACGAGCAGCTTGCGGCGTTCCTCGGTGAGTTGGGGAATCGGCACGCGAATGATCTTGCCGTCGTTCTGCGGGTTGAGATCGAGGTCCGAAAGCCTGAGCGCCTTCTCGATCGCCTGCAGCAGCGTCGGGTCCCAGGGCTGGATCGTCACGAGTGTCGGATCGGGGATCGCCAGGTTGCCGACCTGGTTGAGAGGCGTCGGCGTGCCGTAGTAATCGACGCGGATCCCGTCGAGCATCGAGAGCGAGGCGCGGCCCGTGCGCATCGCGGTCAACTCGCGGCGCACGGTCTCGAGGCTCGCGTCCATGCGCTTCTGGGCATCCGAGATCAGCTGCTTCACAGCCGCCATGGCTATTCCTCCACCACCAGGGTCCCGACCTTCTGACCCGTCACGATCCGCTTCAGGTTCCCTTTGGCCTTCAGGTTGTAGACGATGATCGGCAGTCGGTTGTCCATGCACAGGGAGATGGCCGTCGTGTCCATCACCTTGAGGCCCTTCTTCAGGACATCGAGGTACGTCACGCGGGAGAACATCTTCGCCTTCGGGTTCTTCAGGGGGTCGGAATCATAGATGCCCTCGACCTTGGTGCCCTTGAGGATGATTTCGGCCTTGATCTCCATGGCCCGCAGCGCGGCTGCCGTGTCGGTCGAGAAGTACGGGTTGCCCGTGCCGCCGGCGAAAATCACGACACGGCCCTTCTCCAGGTGGCGCAGGGCGCGGCGCCGGATGAAGGGTTCGGCGACTTCGCGCATCTCGATAGCCGAGAGCACCCGGGTGATCACGCCGACGCGTTCCAGAGCGTCCTGGAGTGCGATGCCGTTGATCACGGTCGCGAGCATGCCCATGTGATCCGCCGAAACCCGGTCCATGCCCTGGGCGTTGTCGGACACGCCCCGGAAGATGTTACCCCCGCCCACGACCGCCGTCACCTGCACGCCCAGCGCGTGGATCTGCTTGATCTCGCGCGCGAGGTAATCGGTGAAGCCACGATCGATGCCGAAGGCCTTCTCGCCGAGCAAAGCCTCGCCCGAGAGCTTCAGCAGGACGCGCTTGAAGGCGGGCGTCTTTTTAGGCAACCACGGCCTCGGCGGCCTTCTCGCCCGCGATCTCCTCGCCGACCTTGAAGCGCGCGAAGCGGCGCACGACGATGTTCTCCTTGATGATCGCGATCTTCTCCTGGACCAGCTGGCCAACCGTCAGCTTGGGCTCCTTCACGAAGGGCTGCTCGAGCAGGCAGAAGGTCGCGTAGTACTCCTTGAGCTTGCCCTCGGCCATCTTCTCGGCCACGTTCGCGGGCTTGCCGGCCGCGGCGGCCTGCGCTTTGTAGATCTCCTTCTCCTTCTCGATGGCCTCGGCCGGAACCTGCTCCTTTGAAACGTACAGCGCCACCGCGGGGGAGCCGGCCGCGACGTGCATCGCGATGTCCTTCACGAGCGCTTGGAAGTCGGCGTTCCTGGCCACGAAGTCGGTTTCGCAATTGACCTCCAGCATGACGCCGACCTTGGCGCCCTGGTGGACATAGGTCCCGATCATGCCCTCGTTGGCGGCGCGGCTGGCCTTCCTGGCCGCCGAGGCCAGACCCTTCTTGCGCAGCACGTCTCGCGCCGCCTCGTGGCTCCCCTGGGCTTCGACCAGCGCCGACTTGCACTCCATCATCCCGGCCCCGGTCTCTTCCCGGAGTTTGCGAACCATCTCAGCGGAAATGCTCATTCACCACGCGCTTTTCAAAAAAAGCCCGGAGGCGGCAGTCAGGGCGCCCCGGGGCGGAGTTGAGATTCGAAGAGGCTTCGGGGGTCGCGGGCGTTCTTCGTCAGGACGCCGGTGCGAGAGGCGGTGCTACGGGCGCAGCCACAGGGGCGGGCGTCGCGGCGCGGGCGCGCGGCTTGCGCTTGGCTTCGCCTTCCTCAGCGGCCGGAGCGGCGCCCTTGTCGGCAGCGCCTTCCTCGGCCCGGCGCGACTCGCGGAGCGTGCGGCCCGTGATCACGGCATCGGCCACGCGTCCGGCGAACAGCTTGATCGCCCGCAGCGCGTCGTCGTTGCCCGGCACCACGAAGTCGACCTCGTCCGGGTCGCAGTTCGTGTCCACGATCCCGATCACCGGGATCTTGAGCTTGCGGGCCTCAGCGACGGCGATCGCCTCCTTGCGCGTGTCGATGACGAAGACCGCGTCGGGCAGGCTCTTCATCGACTTGATCCCGCGCAGGCTCTTCTCGAGCTTGCCGCGTTCCTTCTCGAGGCCCGCTACTTCTTTCTTGGTGAGCTTCTCGTGTCGGCCGTCGGCCGCCATCATCTCGAGCTCGCGGAGCCGCTCGAGACTGCGGCGGATGGTCACGAAGTTGGTCAGCAAGCCGCCGAGCCAGCGCTCTGTCACCCACGGCATGCCGCAGCGCAGCGCCTCTTCGGCCACGACTTCCTGGGCTTGTCGCTTGGTGGCGACGAACAGCACCGTACGGCCCGAGGAAGCGAGGTCCTGCACGAATTGGAGCGCAGCGACGAGCAGGCGATGGGTCTTCTGGAGGTCGACGATGTAGATGCCGTTACGCTCGCCGAAGATGAATTCCTTCATCTTCGGGTTCCAGCGGCGCGTCTGATGTCCGAAGTGGACCCCCGCTTCGAGCAGGTCCTTCATGGTCACGGGTTCGGCCAAACCGACCTTCCTTTCGTTCAGACCGGCCTGCCCCAATTGGCAGAGCCGATCTTTCCGGCCTCTTTCAAAGGCTCGTGTTTAACGCTTGCTGAACTGGAAGCGGCGGCGTGCGCCCTTCTGTCCGTACTTCTTGCGTTCCTTCTGACGGGCGTCCCGCGTCAGGAAGCCAGCCTTTTTGAGCTTCTGCCGCAACTCGGCGTTGAAGAGGCACAGCGCGCGGGCGATTCCGTGTCGCAACGCGCCGGCCTGGGCGGCCACACCGCCGCCGCCGAGCGTCGCCAGGACGTCGAACTTGTCGCTCGTTTCGGTGACGGCGAACGGCTGCTTGACCAGCATCTTCAGGGCTTCGTGGCCGCCGAAGTAGTCGTCCATGCTCTTGTCGTTCAGCAGCATCGCGCCGGCGCCGGGTCGCAGGAACACCCGTGCGACCGAGGTCTTGCGCCGGCCGGTGCCGTAGTACTCGATGGAAGTGGTGCTCAACGCGCTAACTCCTCTTGCTCGACCTGGCCGTCTTCTTGACCGCGAGGGCCTTGGGTTTCTGCGCCTGGTGCGGGTGCTGGTCGCCGACGTAGACCTTGAGTTTCAGGAACATGGCTCGACCCAGCTTGGTCTTGGGGAGCATCCCCTTCACGGCCTCCTCGACGAGGCGCTCGGGGTTCTTCTTGCGCACGTCGATGGCGGCGGTGGACTTGAGGCCGCCCGGGTAGCCTGTGTGGCGGTGATAGATCTTGTTCTCTTGCTTCTTGCCGGTCAGGTGGACCTGCGCGGCGTTGATTACGATGACGTGGTCGCCGGTGTCGAGGAAGGAGGTATAGATCGGCTTGTGCTTGCCCGCGAGCAGGTCCGCGGCGGCCACCGCCAACTTACCCAGGACCTGGTCCTTGGCGTCGATCACGAACCACTGTCGTTGGATCTCGCCGGCCTTCGGAATGTGAGTAGACATCGACTCCCCATGGCGCAGAAAAACGCCCAACTTGCAAACCTCGATTCTAGAGGCCGGGGCTTCGCCTGTCAAGCCTATCTCCAGTATTGCGCGGCGTTTGGGGGCGAAAGCTACAGCCGAATATGCGCCAAGGCGGGCAGCTCGCGGCGGATCTTCTCCTGGCGTTCGAAGTCGATCTCGGCGAGCGCGACGCCCTCGCCACCTCTCACCTCGGCCAGGATCTCGCCCCAGGGGCTCACGATCATCGCGTGACCCCACGAGGCCCGGTTCTTCCCGTGCTGCCCCACCTGCGCGGGGGCGAAGACGTACGCCAGGTTTTCGACGGCCCGGGCCCGCAGCAGCAGTTCCCAGTGAGCCCGGCCGGTGCGCTCGGTGAAGGCCGAGGGGATCGCCAGAACCCGGGCCCCGCGTCGCGACAGCTGCCGGTACAGCTCCGGGAAGCGCAGGTCGTAGCAGATGCTGAGGCCGATCGGCCCGAACGGCGCCTCGGCGACGACCACGTCATGGCCCGGCGCCACGGCCTTCGATTCCTTGAGGTGCTCCATCCCCGGCAGATCGATGTCGAACAGGTGGATCTTGCGGTAGCTGGCGATCACGCCACCGTCCGGACCCAGGAGCACGGAGGTGTTGTAGACCTTGCGCTCGCCGTCGATCTTTTCGGGCAGGCTTCCGAGCAGGAGCGTGAGCCGATGGCGGCGAGCCGCCTCTGCAAGGCGCCTTACCCAGGGGCCATCGAGTGTCTGCGCTTCGGGCACGCCCTCACCCTCGGAGCGCAGGAAGCCAAAGTTCTCCGGCAGGCCGACGAACAGCGCGCCCTGGGCCGCCGCCTGTGCGATCAGCCGCTCAGCCGTGGTCAGGTTCTGCTCGACGTCCGCCGTCGAGGTCATCTGGATGGCGCCGGCGCAGAGCCTCGCGGTCATCGCGTCTGCATGGCGAAGGCCTGCTTGCTTTCCCAGGGGCACTGCGAAAAGAGCGGGCAGCGACCGCAGGCCGGACGCCGGGCATCGCAGAGCTTGCGGCCGTGGAAGATGAGCAGGTCCGTGGTTCGCGTCCAGCGTTGCCGCGGCACGAGCGCCATCAGCTGCTTCTCGACCTCGATCGGGTCGTCGCTGCTGGCGAGGGCGAGCCGTTTCGTCACGCGCAGCACATGGGTATCGACCGCGACGCCTTCGGCGATGCCGTAGGCGTGGCCGAGGACGACGCTCGCCGTCTTCCGCCCGACGCCGGGAAGCCGGATCATCGCGGCGATCGTCTTCGGGACCTGGCCGCCGTGATCGGCGACTAGGGCGCGGGCGCAGCCCCTCAGGCTCTTCGCCTTTGAACGGAAAAAGCCCGTGGAGCGGACTGTCTCCTCGAGCTCGGCAAGCTGCGCCTCCGCCAGCACGGCCGGTGTCGGATAGCGCGCGAACAGCGCAGGCGTCACGAGATTGACTCGCTGGTCGGTGCACTGGGCCGAGAGGATGGTGGCGACGACGAGCTGGAACGCGTTCTCGTGGTGCAGCGCGCATTCCGCCTCGGGATGGGCGGTTTCGAGAATGTCCAGGATCTTCGCCGCTCGCTCCGGCGTCATGGCGGTTCGTGCGGGGCGACGGCCGGCCTTCTTCGGTGCCTTTGGCTTGGCGCGGAGCGCCTTCTTCACCGCCATGATCGGGCAGCGATTCTACCTGTCCCAGCGCGTCAGCGCGACGAGGCGAAGTCGGGGATCCCGGGAAACAGCGATGCTTGCGGGTGAGGCCGGCCGAGGCGACCCAGGCGCAGCTGCAGGCCCCGCACACCGGTGGCCGGATCGAGCAATGGCTCGGCCAGCTGGCGCACGATCTCGCGGGCGGTGGCCTCGTCGTCGACGCCAGGGGATAGCGTCTCGCTGCGCCGCAGCGAGCGTTCCTGGCGGCGGACCTCCACCGAGACCGATTCAGCCCTGAGCCCGAACGGGCGCAGGCGACGGCAGCCGCGGGCGACGAGGCCGTCGAGAAGCGTCTCGAGCGTGGCGCGATCTGTGTGCTTGTCCCGGATCACGGCCTCTTCCTGGAGCCAGCTCGGCGGGGTCGCCACGGCCACGGGATCTTCGCCTCCGCCTCCGGCTGCCTCGCGGACGCGATCGGCCGCGGGACCGACGGCCTGCGTGAGTGCGATGTCGTCGGCCGCGAGCACATCGCCGAGCGTGAGCAGACCGGCCTTCGTGAGAGCCGTCTGGAGATGCGGGGGAAGCTCAGGCAGAAAGGACACGGGCTGGCGCGCGAGGAACGAGGCCTCGTATCCGGGCAACACCACCAGCAGGCCGCGCGGGCGCGCCCACGAGGAGGCGACGCGCGCCGCCAGCCGACACGAGGCGAGGCCGAGCGAGGCATCGAGGCCCAGCCGCCGCTGGAGCTCATCCTTGATGTGTTCGGCGAGTGGTACCGGGCTTCCGCTCGCCGGTCCCTCGGGTGTCAGGTCCACGTAGGCCTCGTCGGCCGAGGGTCGTTCGACACGTCGCGAGGCGCCGAGCAGGATCGCCGTGACGTCCTCGCTGACGCGCGCATAGGCGTCGAGATCGCCGCGACGAAACAAGCCCTCTGGGCACGAGCGCTTGGCGCTCGCGAGCGACTGGCCGGGGCGCACACCCAGGGCGCGGGCCTCGGAGCTGGCGGCCGCCACGATGCCCTTGCCTTCGGCATCGCCGCCGACGATGACCGGCCGGTTCTTGAGCGACGGGTCCAGGCTCCGCTCGACCGAGACGAAGAACGGATCGAGGTCGATGTGGAGCAGGCTCCGTCGACGCTCCGCTCCCTTCACGCAGTGCAGTTTACGGCACCCCCTGGCCAGGGGAGGTCCTAGTGCAGCGTTCCTTTCGGGGGGCCGTAGGCTTCCTGGAACAGCCGGAAGTTCTCCTGCAGGGCGGCCACGAGCCCGGGGATCATCTGCACGGGCATGACGAGGCGGGCCTTGACCGGCGCCTTGACAGTGTGGGTGGCCTCGGCCTCCCGCACCTCCCGTTCACCCATCGGCTGCATGTCGCAGAAGGTCAGCGTGAAATCGAAGGGGGAGTGCTGGATCGAGCAGAAGTTGCTGTAGACCCGCGGCGTCGTGGTGTCTTCTTCGGGAATGATCGTAAAGTTCACGGACTTCTTTTCTTCCATCTAAGACAGCCCTCCAGCATCAGTCTACGACAAGGCGTCGGGCTGAAGAGCCGCGTCCTCGCTCCGGCGCGGGTCCGTGCTTGCGCGGAGCCGCGCAGCAATCCCGTCGGGCCGGTAGGGAGGCCTTCGCTGCGGGCGCTCCGCCGAGCGTCGGTCTTAGTACTTGCGTAGCACGCCGATCACGACACCCTGCACCCGAACGTCGCGGCCGTCGACGTAGATCGGCTTCATCCGCGGGTTGGCAGGCTGCAGCCGGATCTTGCCGCCGGCTTCGCGATACAGCTTCTTCAGGGTCGCCTTCTCGTCCTCGAGGAGTGCGATCACCATCTCGCCGTCGCGGGCGTTCTTGCGGCTCTCGACGATCACGTAGTCGCCATCCCGGATCTGCTCCTCGATCATCGAGTCGCCCTTGACCTGCAGCACGTAGGTTTCCTTGCGGCCGATCATGTCTTCGGGGACGAAGATCGTCTCTGCCGAGGACAAGGCTTCGATCGGGGCTCCGGCAGCCACCCGGCCGAGCAGCGGCAGCTCGATCGCCTGCACTTTGACCTCAGTCGGCACCAGCTCGAGGGCGCGGCTGCGATTCCAGGCGCGCTTGATGACGCCCTTTTCCTGCAGGTTCGTCAGGTGCTTGTGGACCGTGGCCAGCGAGCTGAGGCCGAAATGCTCGCCGATCTCCTCGATGGTGGGCGCGTAGCCGCGCTTCTCGATGTGGCGGCCCAGGAAGTCGAGGATTTCCTTCTGGCGGCGCGTCAGGTGCATGGGCCGACCTCCGCTGAAAAGCCTAGGCGAAGATCAGGCGAAAGTCAATTGATCCTTGCCGCGGCTCCGTGACTGGTGCGCCATGCCGGCGGGATCTGCGGGGCGGGCGGAAGCGTCGCAGGGGGCGGCGTCACCGCGGGGCGCCGCGTGAGGTGCGGGCGCCAGGGGGTGCCACAGTTCCAGCCGCAGCCCCCGGCCACCCAGCCGTAGGGAATCCCAGCCGTCTCCGCACTTGCGCGAGCCTCATCGGCCGCGCGTCGCGCCGCGGCTTCGGCGGCATCGGCGCGGGCCTCCGCCTCCCTGAGTCGCGCCTCCGCATCGCGCCGTGCGGCATCGGCGCGGGCCTGCTCGGCGCGCTCCTGCAGGCCCTCTTCGCGCTCGGAAGGAGTCACCCAGCGGCCGTCGAAACGGACATAGCCGCGGGCCCGGTAGGCATCGGCCTCGGAAAGCCAGGCCCCGCCCGTGAGCACGTGCCCCAGGCCGCTGTGGGCGGAGGCATTCGAGGGATCGATCGCGAGGGCGGTCTCGAAAGCCTCGCGCGACTGGGTCGAGAGCTCGGCGCCGCGAGCCCAGTGTCCGAGCTCTGCCCAGCCATTGGTGTTGCCCCCACTGAGGCTGGCCGCTCGCGCCCGATACTCGGCGAGGGCTGATTGGCCCGTCTCGATGCGCTCGACTTGTGCGAGCGGGATGGCCATCTGGCCGGGACCCACTTCGAGGACGACTGCGCGCGCCGTCTTCTCCGCGACGACGCCGGATATGCGCCGTCCGCCCTTGAGCACGACGACATCCGCGTGCGCCAGGACGGGCGCCAGGACCAAGAGGAGCGCAAGACCACGACGCATGACAGCCTCCTGCCACGACTATGAACCCTCGCCATGCGCCGGTCAATGCCTTCTGATTTGGCGCGCGAGTAGAATCGCGCCGCGCCATGCCGAAGACGACACTCGTGAATGCGGCCGGCCTCCTTGCCCTGTGGATCGTTGGCCTGTTGGCCGCGGGAGGTGCGGCGTCCTGGCCCGGCGGGCTCCTGCTCGGGGTGCCGAGCTGGGCGGCGGTGGCCCTGATCAGCCTGGTTCTGGCGCTGGCGTGGCGGTGCGGTTCGCGCGACGCGAGCGCCTGGCTCCCGCTGCTGCTGGTTCCGGCCTGGCTCCTCTTGGCGAGGCTCTGGCCTGGCGCAGCGGCGCTCTCGGGCGCGCCCCTCTGGGCCTTGTTCCTGGCGGGCATCGCATCGCTCATCGCGACGGCCCGGCTGCGGACGCTCGACCGCTTTTTCTTTCCGGTGGTGCTGGTCCTCTACCTGGTCGTGGCCGGCCGTGTGCAGTCGTCGGTCGGGCCGGAGGGCGACGAGCCGCACTACCTGATGGTGGCCGACAGCCTGCTGCGCGACCACGACCTCGACCTCACGCGCGACTACGCCGAAGGACGCTACCGCAGCTTCCATCCCCGTCCCCTCGAGCCGCACTACCGCGTCCGCGGGCGGGAGGGTGAGATCTACTCGGTTCACGCGCTCGGCCTGTCGCTGCTGCTGCTGCCAGCGTACGCGCTGGCCGGATACGCGGGCGCCTCGTTCTTCATGGCCTTGCTGGCGGCGTTGCTCGCGCGCGAAATCCGCGCGACCGTGCGCGCCTTCACGGGTGAGGCCGCGCTCGCTTCCGGCGTCGCCTGGGCCGTGGCGCTCAGCCCGCCGCTGATCCACTACGCCGGCCTCATCTTCACCGAAGTGCCGGCGGCGCTCCTCGTCGCGTTCGGCCTGCGGCGTGCGCGCGAAGCCAAGAGCCTGACGCCCGGAGCGGCCCTGGTGTGGGGAAGCGCCCTGGCATTTCTGCCCTGGCTCAACGTGCGTTACGCGGTGTTCCCGGTTGTGCTCGTCGCCTACACGCTCTGGGATCGACTGGATCGACGCGCCTTGGTCGCGGCGTTGCCGCCGTTGGCCGTCTCGGCCGCCGCAATCGCGGCCTATCACTGCTCGCTCTACGGCTTCTTCGACCCGCGTCGCGTCTACGGCCGGACACGCGAGTTCGCCTTCGGGACGCTGGCCGAGGGCGTGCCGGGTCTGCTCTTCGACCAGGAGTTCGGCCTCGTCGTCTATGCGCCGCTCTTCGCGCTGGCACCGCCCGGGTTCTGGTGGCTGTGGCGACTTTGTCGTCGCGATGCCGTGTTGATCGGCGCGCTCGTCCTGCTCGTCGGTGGCACCGCGGGCTCGTGGGACATGTGGCGCGGCGGGTTCAACCCGCCTGCACGCTTCCTCCTGCCGCTTCTTCCCAGCCTGGCGATCCTCGTGGCGCGCGCCCTCGCTGGTGGCCTCGGAGCGCCTGCGGCATTGCTCGTTGGCTGGAGCCTCTGGACTGGGCTCGCAGGTGCTTCGCATCCGGAGCTGGTGCATCGTGACCGCGACGGCACCGCGCCGTTCTTCCGGGCCAACTCCGGTGGCGAAGAATGGACACGCCTGCTGCCCGCGTACGTGCTGGCCGAGGACGACCGGTCTCGGCTGATCCTGGTCTGGGCGGCTGCGCTCGCCCTTGCCGCCGCGGCGCGCGGTTCGCGGCCCACGTCCCGCGCCGTCGGGCTGTCGCTGCTCGGGCTGCTCGCGGCCGCTGGCGTGGCTTCGCGCGTCGGCGATGCGAAGACGGGCGGGCGGGACGCGGTCCGGCTCGTGGGTCGTCGCGCGATCTCGGTGCCGGAACTGGCGCGCTTCGCGGCGGCGCCGGCCCGCTGGAGCAAGGAGGCCCTCGCCTGGGGCCCGCTCTTCGAACCGCACCGGCACGCGGAGGGCGCCACGCTGGGTGATCGCCTGCGGCTTCCTGCGGGGCGCTACGCGCTGACCCTCGAGGCTGAGGCCGTGATTCCGCTGTCGGATCCGCCGGAGCTGACGGTGCGTGGCGAAGCGCCTGAGGCGCACCAGAGCGTGAGCACTCTGACCCCGAGCCTGGGCCACGGATGGAGCGGCGGATTCACGATCGAAGCCGGCGAAACGGGCGCTGTGCGGCTTGCCATTCGCGGCGGCTCCCCCTTTGTCTTGAAGGCGATAGAGCTCCGCCGCTCAACCCTTTTCCCGCCTGCCGGTCTAATCCCTTGACCAGGAGGGATCGAGCATGCGTCTCAGGGACCAAGTACTTGTCGGCGTCGCAGTTGCGGCGATCGGTGGCGGCGCCGCGGCGTTCGCCAGGGAGCGGGTGGAGGAGCGGAGCGGTCGGGCCGCCTGGGCGGGGCGGGCGGCACGCCTGGGGCTCACGGAGGTACAGAAGGACGAGGTGCGCAAGCTCAGGACGGAGGCGATCCGCGGCATGATCCGCCAGCGGGCGGACCTCGCGCTCGCGCGCTTCGACCTGGGCCAGCTCGTCGACAGCCCGGAACCCGACACCCAGTCGATCGAGGCCAAGCTGAAGCAGGTGGCGGATCTGCAGGCGGCGGCGCTGCGGGCGCGGGTCACCGAGCAGCTCGCGCTGCGCCGCTTGCTGACGCCGGAGCAGCGCGAGAAGCTGCGCGACCTGCCGCCGCCGCGGCGGCCGCTGGGACGGCGTTCGGGGGCGGGCACAGGCGAGGCCGAGCCGTTGCCGGAAGCAGAGGATGCTCCCGCGTCGGCCGAAGGCGACGACCCGCTGGACTTCATCTCGTTGACAGCCCTGTAGCGGGATGCGAGAGTCCTGACGAGCCATTGAGATGACCTCCGCGACACTCGCTCCCGCGCTGGTGCTGAGTGGATCCGCCGACGCGCCCGTGGCGGCGGAGATGCGGGTGCGGCTCGAGGATCGGGACGCGATCCTCGCGTGCCAGCGCGGCGAGCGCGAGGCCTTTGACCGGCTCGTCGAGCGTTACCAACGCGAGATCTATCGGCTCTGCTACCGCTACGTGAACAACCACCACGATGCGAACGACATGGCGCAGGAGGTCTTCCTGAGGGCGTATCGAGCGATCTCCAGCTTTCGCGGGGACAGCGCCTTCGCAACCTGGCTCTACCGCATCGCGGTCAACAGCTGTCTCAACTTCCGCTCGGCGCGCAAGGCCGAGACCGAGCAACTCTCCGAATCGCTGGCCGACGCCGGGGCGGGTGTCGAGGACGATCTGGCGCAGCGGGAACGCTCGCGCCTCGTGAGAGATGCCGTGAAACGGCTGCCCGAAAGGCAAAGGACGACGCTGATCCTCAAGGTCTACCACGACCTCACGCACGAGGAAGTGGCGCGGATCCTGGGATCGAGCGTGGGCACCGTGAAAGCAAGTCTCTTCCACGCCCTGGGCAATCTGAAGAAGCTCGTGGGCGCGGCTTAGGGAGGATTCATGACGATGTTCGGACACCTCTCGAAGGCGCGCCTCATGGAAGTGGCGGAGGGGGTCTCTAGCCCCGAGGCTGAGCTTCACGTGGCCGAGTGCGCCGCTTGCCAGGAGCTGGCGGAGGCCGCGCGGGGCGCGCTGCGCATGGCGCGGCGGACCGACATCCCCGAGCCCTCGCCGCTCTACTGGGAAGTCTTCCGCCGCCAGGTTGGGAGCCGGATCGCCACCCAGGCGCCGGTGCGCAGGCGCTGGGCGTTCGCCGGGCTGCCGGCCTTCGCGGCGCTGGCGGCGGTCATCGCCGTGGCCCTCGGTCTCGCCGCGCGCGGGCCAGGGCCTCCTGCCCTTGCGACACCTGCCCCGAGGCTGCCCGCGTGGTCGGCGTTGCCCTCGGCTGACGACGATGTGGGGCTCGGCGTGATCCAGGCGCTGGCCCCTTCTGCCGAGGAACTGGCCGGCGCGGAAGGCTTTCGGGTCACGTACGACTGCCTCGGGTCCCTGAGCGACGAGGAAAGCGCTGCGCTCGCCGACGCGCTGCGCGCGGAAATGGGCGGTAGGAACTTGTGAGCGGTCGGCTCGGCCAGCTTGGCCTGCTGGCGTTGTGCCTGGCGAGCGCGCCCGTCTTTGGGCAGGACGTGGAGCCGCGGCGGGAAGAGCTCTTCAAGCTGATCGACGCCTACATCGTCAGCAACCTCCAGGAGAGCCTCGCCCTGAGCGACGAGCAGTTCGTCAAGATCCTGCCTCTCCTGAAGAGAGTACAGAGCGACCGGCGCGCCTACACGCTGGGGCGCGCCCAGATCCTGAACGAGATGCGGCGCCTTCTGGAGTCAGGCACGGCGACTGACGCCCGCCTGGCCGAGCTGATGCGGGAGCTGAAGCAACGCGAAGCCGATGGACCCGCTGCGCTACGCAAGAACGTCGACGCCCTCGACGCGCAGCTCACGCCCGTGCAACAGGCCAGGCTGCGCGTCCTGGAGACGCGCGTCGAACAGCGCCTCCGCGAACTCGTGAACCGCAACCGACCCCAGCAGGGCCCGACCCGGCCGTTCCGGCGCGAGGGGCCGCCCGGGGCGAAGGACCCAACACCCTGACGCAGCCTCTCGCGCTATACTCTGCCGACGATGGCGGCGAAGCGCGAGGCTAAGAAGAAGGCGAGCCCGGCAGTGGCCTCGAAACTGTCGCGGCGAGCGGCCAGGACCGTCGCCCGCCCGAAGGCCAGCAGGCCCGCGACGGCTGCGCCCGCGAAGCGCGCGACCCGGCCCGCGGCAGCGAAGGCCGAGAACGCAAGGGCGGCGGCGAAGCCTGCCCCAGCGCGTCGCGCTGTCGCCCGCAAGCTCGCGGCGAAACCCGCTGGGCCGGTCCCGGGTCCGGCCCAGACGCTACTCACCGAGGAAGAGCGCATCGAGGCTGCCAAGTACCTGCCGCGGGACTTGCCAAAGCGGCTCTTCGAGGAGGAGCGGTTTGTCTTCCCCGAAAGCTACGGCGTCACGCGCGTCCGCCTGCTGATCAAAGACCCCGAGTGGTTGTTCGTGCATTGGGACGTCGACCCGAAGACGCTGGCCAAGATCCGGGCAGAGCTTGGGGAGCGCGTGCTGGCCCTGACGCGTCTCACTTTGCGCATCGCCGATCCCGACAACGGCGGGCAGAAGACGGTCCTGCTCCCTCCTGGCGCGCACAGTTGGTATGCTCGTGCCGACGCGGGTCGCTCGCGTGCGTACCGGGCAGAACTCGGGCTGACGTTGCCCTCGGGCGAATTCCGGTCGCTGGCGCACAGCAATACCGTCGTGACGCCGCGCGTCGGTCCGTCCCCGGAACGCGCCACGAGGCGTGGCCACCTGGGGCCTGTGCCCGGTCCGGTGGCGGGACGCGTCCGGGCGCGCGTCGGGCGCGGCGCCGTGGGCGGCGCTCCTGCCCCTGCCGCCGAGCCGTGGCAGCCGAGCCCGGAACGCTCCGACGGCGCCGAAACCCCGGGGGCCGTGGGCGACGCGCCTTCGACCACCGCTCCCGTCACTCCCGTCGCACGCGGCGGAGCGAGCGAGACGTTTTCGCCGGCCGGCGCGAGCGACACGTACCGGCGTTAGACGCCGGCTTCTGACGAGGTGGCCTTGCCCGCTGGGTACTGGTGCCCGGTCCTCCACGCGCACCTGCCGTACGTGCGCCACCCCGAATACCCCGAGTTCCTGGAAGAGGACTGGTTCTTCGAGGCGATCACCGAGACCTACGTCCCGCTGATCCTGGTCCTCGACGGGCTGCTTGCCGACGGGGTCGACTATCGCCTGACGATGACGCTGTCGCCGCCAGTGCTGTCGATGCTCCAGGATCCGCTGCTCGTCTCGCGCTATCAGCGTTACATCGACCGGCTGGTGGAGCTCTCGAAACGCGAGATCGATCGAACGGCGCGCGAGGACAAGCGCTTTCACGACACGGCGCGCTTCTACCATCACGAGTTTTCACGGGTCCGCGCGTGCTTCCGGGAGAGCTACGGGTCCGATCTGGTGCGCGCGTTCCGCAAGCACCGCGACACGGGGAAGCTCGAGATCATCACCTGCGGCGCTACGCACGGCTTCTTCCCGCTCATGGACACCGTTCCGAACGCGGTGCGGGCCCAGGTACAGGTCGCGACGCAGCACTATCGCAAGGTCCTCGGCCGTGATCCCGCCGGGATCTGGTTGCCCGAGTGCGGCTACCTGCCAGGGCACGAGCGCTTCCTGGCGGAAGCTGGGATCCGCTTCAGCTTCCTCGAGTCGCACGGCCTCACCGACGCGCACCCGCGGCCCAGCCACGGCACCTTCGCGCCGATCCTCGCGCCGGGTGGCGTCGCGTTCTTCGGCCGCGACACCGAATCGTCACGGCAAGTGTGGTCGAGCGAGTCGGGCTATCCCGGCGACGTCGACTATCGCGAGTTCTACAAAGATGTCGGCTGGGAACTGCCGATCGAATACGTGGGCGAGTTCCTGCCCGCCGACGGGATGCGCAAGAACCTCGGCATCAAGTACCACCGCATCACCGGCAAGGTAGGACTCGGCGACAAGCAGCCGTACGTGCGGGCCTGGGCGCTCGAAAAGGCCGCGAGCCATGCGGGGGATTTCCTCGAGCGGCGGGTGGCGCAGGTGCGCGAGGCGGCGCAGGGCATGTCGCAGCCGCCGCTCGTAGTGAGCCCGTACGACGCCGAGCTCTACGGGCACTGGTGGTTCGAGGGCCCCGACTTCCTGAACTTCCTGTTCCGCAAGCTGCATCACGACCAGGCCGTCGTGAAGCCGATCACGCCGTCGGAGTACCTCGACCGGCATCCCGAGCTCGAGCTCGCGCAGCCGCCGATGTGTACCTGGGGCGCCAAGGGCTACGCCGAGGTGTGGCTCAACCCCGGCAACGACTGGATCTATCCGCACCTGGAGATCGCGGCCGAGCGCATGGTCGAGTTGGCGCACCGCTACCAGCAGCCGAACGACCGGGAGCGTCGGGCGCTCGCTCAGGCCGCGCGCGAGCTCTTGCTCGCGCAGTCTTCGGACTGGGCCTTCATCCTGAAGACCAACACGATGGTCGAGTATGCGATCAAACGCACGCGCGACCACATCGCGCGTTTCGACTATCTCTACCGCACGCTCTCCGGGGGTTTCCTCGAGGAGCCGATCCTGCGCGAGTTCGAGGAGCGCGACAACATCTTCCCGGACCTGGACTACGCGGTGTACAGGTAATTGCTTGAGTGAGCCCGTGCGGCGGGCGGCAGTCGCGGGGAGCTGGTATCCCGGCACGACGAAGGCGATCGTAGCGGAGGTCGAGGCGTATCTCGAGCGGATTACGACCCAGCCGCCGTCGGGCCAGGTGGTGGCCCTGATCAGCCCGCACGCGGGCCTGCGCTACTCGGGCCCGGTGGCCGCCTACGCCCACGCCATGCTGCGCGCTCGCGCCGACCTTAGCGTCGTTCTGGTCGGCCCGTCGCACCGCTTTGCCTTCGACGGCATCGCCCTCTGGCCCCGCGGCGCGTTCGAGACCCCGCTCGGCCAGACCCCGATCGACGAGGAGTTGGCCGGCGCGCTGCTCGCGGAGTCGGAGGGAATCGTGGACGGCAGGCGGCCGCATCTCGAGGAGCACTCGCTCGAGATGCAACTTCCGTTTCTCCAAGTCCTGTGTCCCGGTCTGCAGATCGTGCCGGCGCTGATGGGTCGCCAGACGCGGGCCTCGGTCGAGGCGCTCGCCGCGGCCCTGGCGGCCGTCGTGCCCCGTTCGAGGCGGCCCGTCGTGCTCGTGGCTTCGAGCGACCTCAGCCACTATCACGCAGCGCCGGTCGCGAACCGGCTCGATGCGCTCGTGATCGACGACGTCGCGCGCTTCGACCCGGAGCGGCTGATGTTACGCCTGGAAGAAGAACCCGAGCACGCCTGCGGCGGTGGGCCGATCGTGAGCGTGCTGAGCGCAGCCAGGGCGCTGGGCGCCACGCATTCGGCCGTGCTGCGTTACGCGGACAGCGGCGACGCGGGCGAGCGCGACAAGTCGCGCGTCGTGGGCTATCTCGCGGCGGCGCTCCTCGAACCGGCATGAGCAGGCCGCTGACGCTCGAAGAGGGGAGCGTCCTGCTGAGGCTCGCGCGGCGGGCCATCGCGCGCAAGCTGAATCGGCCGGTGGGCGAGATACCCGAGCTGCCGTTCCGACTGCGCGAGGCCCTGGGCGTGTTCGTCACGCTGCGGCGGCGGTCCGACGGCGCCTTGCGTGGCTGTATCGGCTACGTCGAGCCACGCTTCCCGCTGGCCGAGGGTGTCGCCCACGCCGCGCGCGCCGCGGCCTTCGACGACAGCCGTTTCGAAGCGGTGCGGCCGGACGAGCTGGACGGGCTCGTGATCGACGTGTCGGTGCTGGGCTCGCCCGAGCCGATCGATCCGGATCGGGTGCAGGTCGGAGTCCACGGCCTGATCCTGCGCCACCAGGGTCGTACCGGGCTGCTGTTGCCGCAAGTGCCGGTGGAACAGGGCTGGGACCGGCTCGCGTTCCTGGAGCAAACCTGTCGCAAGGCGGGCTTGCCTCCGGGAGCGTGGCTGAAAACGGAAGCCGAGTTGCTGGGCTTCAGCGCCCAGCTGTTCGAGGAAGAGCAGGCCAGC
>CAYTWT010000194.1:0-7432 GCA_964442185.1 uncultured Acidobacteriota bacterium | reverse complement strand
GTTCCTGACCCAGGGCTACAAGCAGAACATCAAGACGCTGCTGAACGACGCGCTCTTCACCGTCCCGTACGACGAGATGGTGATCATCAGGGACATCGACGTCTACAGCCTGTGTGAGCATCACCTGCTCCCGTTCTTCGGCAAGGCCCACGTGGCCTACATCCCGAACGGCAAGGTGCTGGGTCTCTCGAAGGTGCCACGCCTGGTGGACATGTTCGCGCGGCGGCTGCAGGTGCAGGAGCGGCTCACGGTCGAGATCGCCGAAGCCATCATCGAGGCGATCAAGCCGCGCGGCGTCGGCGTGATCATCGAGGCCATGCACTTCTGCATGATCATGCGAGGCGTCGAGAAGCAGAACTCCGTGGCCGTGACCTCGTGCATGCGCGGCGCCTTCCGCGACCAGCAGCAGACCCGCGACGAGTTCTTGTCACTCATCAAGAAACGGCACAACGGGCTGGGCTAAAGGCCGGGATGCAGGACAACACCGTGTCAGCCGAGCGACTCGATGAACTCCCCGAGTGCCTGCCAGTAGGCCTCGCCGCCCGCGAGGTAGGTGTCGTTGTGCCCGGCGCCGCGGATGGCGAAGAAGCGCTTCGGCCCGCCCGCCGCCTCGAACACGCGGCGGCCCTGCCCGATCGGGACGATCTCGTCGCGCTCGCCGTGCAGCACGAGTAGCGGGAGCGCGAGCCTCGGGACCTTGGCGAGCGTGTCGTAGCGCGTGCGGATCAGCGGCCCGACCGGCGGTAGGAACGGATACGCGGCGCGCGCCATGTCCGGGATCGACGTGAAGGCCGATTCCAGGACGAGCGCGCCGGCCGGCTGCTCCAGCGCGAGCTGCACGGCGACGGCTGCGCCCAACGATTCGCCGAAGAGCACCAGCTCGCGCGGCGGCACGGCCTTCGTCTCGACGGCCCAGCGGTACGCCGCGCGCGCGTCCCGGTAGGTGCCCGCCTCGTCCGGGCTGCCTCCGCTGCGGCCGTAGCCGCGGTAGTCGAAGAGCAGGACCGACACGCCGAGCCTGCGCTGCATCTGGGCGGCGCGGTCCAGGCGAAAGCTCATGTTGCCGGCGTTGCCGTTGAACAGGAGCACCGTGCGGCGCGCTCCCGGCAGCGGGAGCAGCCAGGCGTGGAGCGTGACGCCGTCCTCCGTGACGAGCTGGGCCTCCTCGTGGACCAACCCCAGCTCGCCCGGCTCCAGCTCCAGCGCGCGCAGCGGGAAGTAGATGAGCCGGCGCTCGAAGGCGAGCAGCAGCGCGGTGACGGCCAGCAACGCGCCGGCGATGGCGAGGAGCAGGCTCACGAGCCGCCGCACCGGTCCTGTCTCAGCGCGCCTCGCGCTTCCGGCCCAGGTAGTCCGCCAGCCCGCCGAGCTGCAGCGCCTGGACCTTGTCGACCACGGGCGCGAACTTCGACAGGTCGTCCGGGGTGTAGCCGCCGGCGCGATAGAACATCGTGATCGTCGTCCCGCCTCCGGCCGCGGGCGCGAAGCGGAACTCGAGCGCGCCGCTGAGGCCCATGCCCTGCAGCGGCCCGAGTCCGCCGGTCAGGCGCAGCAGCTTGCCCGGGTCCGCGAACGTCACCAGCATGTGCAGCGCCTGCTGCGGGCCGCGCCGCTCGCAGAAGCAGCCGCCGGCGCGCGGCTCGATCGAGAGCTGGGACTCGGCGCCCCACCAAGTATGGTCCTTCGGCCACCAGCGGTCGACCTCGCCGACGAGCGCCTTCCAGGCGATCGCCGCGTCGGCCGGCACCTGGACCGTGTTCTCCAGCGTGAAGCCGGCGACGGACGCGTCCTTGATCTCGGCGGACGCAGAGCCCAGCGTGGCCAGCGTCAATACGGCCGCAGCGACGCTCACTCGGACGAGCGGATGGATCGGCAAGCTCATGGCTTTCTCCCGTGCGAGCCTAATGTCGAAAATGGCGGACGCCGGTCACGACCATGGCCAGATTGTGCTCGTTGGCCGCGGCGATCACCTCGTCGTCCTTGACCGAGCCTCCCGGCTGGATCACCGAGGTGGCCCCGGCCTTCGCCACCTCGTCGAGCCCGTCGCGGAACGGGAAGAACGCGTCGGAGGCGACCGCGGTTCCAGCGAGCGGTAGCTTGGCCTTGAGCGCTGCGAAGCGGGCCGCGTCCACGCGGCTCATCTGGCCGGCCCCGACGCCCACCGTCTGGGTCGCGTTCGCGAACACGATGGCGTTGGACTTGACGTGCTTCACCACCGTCCAGGCGAGCAGCAGCGCCTTCCATTCGTTCTCGCTTGGCTTGCGGCGGGTCACGACCTCGCACTTCTCACGGTCGAGGTGGTGCAGGTCCCACTCCTGCGCCAGCAGGCCGCCCATCACTCGGCGCAGGTCGAAGCCGGCGACCTTGTGGATGCCGGTGGTGTCCATGTCCAGCACGCGCAGGTTGGTCTTGGGCGCCAAGATCTTCTTGGCGTCGCCTTCGAGGCCCGGCGCGATGATCGCCTCGACGAAGACGGCAGCCAGCTGGCGGGCCGTCTGTGCGTCGACGCGCCGGTTGAAGGCCAGGATCCCGCCGAAGGCTGAGATGGGGTCGCACTCCCAGGCGCGCTCCAGGGCCTCGAAGGGTGTCGCGCCGAGTCCGGTGCCGCAGGGGTTGGAGTGCTTCACGATCACGCAGGCCGGATCGCGAAGCTCGGTGACCAGGCGCCAGGCCGCGTCCAGGTCGAGGATGTTGTTGAACGAAAGCTCCTTGCCCTGCGGCTTGCGGGCCGCGGCCACGGAGTAGAGCGTCGAGCCCAGGTCGCTGTAGAAGGCCGCGCGCTGGTGCGGGTTCTCGCCGTAGCGCAGGTCCTGGACCTTCTCGAAAGAGAGCGCCAGCCGGTACGGAAACACGTCGTCCGATTCCGCGACGCCATAGCCGCTTTCGCGCGCCTCGACCTGCGCGAAGTAGGCCGCGATCGCGGCTTCGTAACGCGACGTGTGGCGGAAGGCCTTCTGCGCGAAGTAGAGCCGCGAGGCGGCATCGATGCCCTGCGCTCGGTCGAGCTGCTCGAGCAGCAGCGTGTAGTCGGCCGGGTCCACGACCACGGCCACGGCCTGGAAATTCTTGGCGGCGGCGCGCAGCAGCGTGGGCCCGCCGATGTCGATGTTCTCGACGGCCTCGGCGAAGGGCGCGCCCTTCGCGACCTTGTCTTCGAACGGATATAGATTCACGACGACGAGATCGACGAACGGGATCTGGTGCGCCGCCAGTGCCTGGGCATGCTCGGGCTTGTCGCGGCGCGCGAGGATGCCGCCGTGGATCGCCGGATGCAAGGTCTTCACGCGGCCATCGAGAATCTCGGGAAAGCCCGTCGCCTTCGAGACGCCGGTGACGGCCACGCCCGCCTTCTGCAACTCCTCGGCCGTGCCCCCGGTGGACACGATCTCGAAGCCGCGCGTCAGCAGGCCCTTCGCCAGCTCGACGATGCCGTCCTTGCGGTAGACGGAGAGAAGGGCGCGCTTTGCGGTCATGGTTCTGCCTCCAGGGGCAAGGCCAGCGTAGAGAGCGGAGCTGAAAGGGGTGGAGCGTCCACGGGCGCGACGCTGCGTGGCGTCGGCTGTCGGGTCAGATCGCCGCGTGCCTCGCGCCAGAGTGCGAGCCAGGTGGCCGCGATCGCCGTGACCGCGCGCGAGTACGAGATCTGCGCGACGCCGAAGACATGCGAGCGGAAGTCGATGCTGCGATGGTCCGCGACACGTCCGCCGCGATAAAGCTCGCGGCGGACGATACCGGACTGCTGGCGACTCAGCCCCACGAGGCGCTGCCAATAGGCCGGGATCTCGCGATGCGAGAGCAGCAGCGCCTTGTCGTCGGCCAGCGTCACCGGCAGCTTGCCGAGGTTGGCCTCGATGAAGGCGTAGTACTCCCGCGCCACGCCCGCGGGGTAGCCCTCGGGACCCGCGGCCAGGATCGGGTCGGAGAGATCGGCGGGAATCCGCAGCGTCGCGCCCAGCCGGACGATGCCCTCGCTGATACGCTGCTGCCGCAGCAGCGTCACCGCCTCGCTCGCCCTGGCGTCGAGCGCGCTGAGCGTCTCCGGGCGAAGCGTGCCGGACGAAAGGTCGGCGGCGAGCGACTGGGTCAGCGCCGGCGGGAAGCGCTGCACCTCCTCCAGGATCTGCTCCTCGCGATCCCCGATCAGACGTGCCAGCGTCTTGGGCACGAGCCGCCGCGCGTCGCGGATCAGGGCGAGCTGAAGCGAGGCCGGCCAGGCCTCGGCCCGGGGCACGGCAAGGCAGCCGAGGCCGAGCAGCGCCAGGCCCCCGGCAAGGCGCCTCATTCCTATCGAACGGCCTTCGCTTTGAGGCTGACCTTGCCGTCCTTCGTCTCGAGGCGGAAGTCCACGGCCTGAGCGCCCCTCTCGGTGATGATGCGCATGGCCTGCTGCGTGATCAGCTTCTGGAAGCTTTCGAACTTCACGGCCGCGGTCTCGCCGGTGCCCTGGCGCGCCTCGACAAAACGGCCGAACAGCTCGCGCACCGCCTGCACGTCCAACTCAGCGCTCTCCACCCGGATCTCGCCCGGGCGCGGCGACGGCGCACGCAGGCCCTCGGGCTCCTCGGAGCGCGCCGGCGGCATCGCCAGCACCTCGGCTTCGTGGATCGCCAGGGCGCGGCCATGCAGGCCCATCGGCCGTCCCTCTTCGAGGGCGCGCAGCCGTTTGCTCCAGAGCTCGTTAAAGGTGTTGTGGCGGGCGGTGAGCGTCTGGTAGCGGAAGCGCTCGGTCGAGTTGCGGATCTCGCCCGCCGCATAGCGCCGGATCAGGCCCTCGATCCGGCTGCGCAACTCGTTCGGCGGCTTGCGCTCGACACCGCCGAAGAACTTGTCCCACTCGATCTTGAGTTGGCGGATGCCCTTCTCGATCTTCTCCAGGTCCTCGCCGATCTCGGTCACGCGGGCGCCTCGCCCTCGACGAAGAGCCAGAACAGCGGCAGCCAGATCTCGCGCGCGTAGGGAACCCGGCGCCCTTCGACGAGCACCTCGGTGGTGTGGAGCTGCCCGACGATCGCGTAGAGATCGCGCAGGATGCTGGCCTCGCTGGCCTGGAACTCGGCCTGGTGCCGCAGCGCATCGCCCACGCCCAGCTCGCGGTACACGGCCGAGCGCCGCGCGATTTCGAGCGCGCGCGGGTAGTTGGGGCCGCCGAAGGCGTCGAATACGACGCCCATCCGGAACGGCTTCGGCCGGCGTCCCGGATAGAGCAGATCCACCATCTCGTCGGAGAGATGCGAGATGTCGGTCTCTTCCTTCGGGACCACCACCGGGAGCCGGTCGGCGAAGGTCTTCACGCTGTCCCGGCCCATGGAGGCGAGTATAATCCAAGCCCTCACCCGAATGGCTTCCCGCGACGTGCGCCGGCTCATCCCCTCGGTCGATCAGGTGCTGCAGGAGGCCGAGACGGCTGCGCTCGTCGCCCGCTACGGCCGCCCCGTGGTGATCCGCGCCCTGCGCGCCCTGCTCGAGGAAGCGCGCCAGAAGGCAGCGCGCGGCGAAACCGCGTCCGTCGAAGCGCTCGGCAAGGCGCCGGCCGCTGCGCTCCAGGAACGGCTCCTCGAGGAAGGCGCGCCTTCACTGGTCCGGCTGATCAACGCCACGGGCGTCGTGGTGCACACGAACCTGGGCCGGGCGCCGCTCTCGGCGGAAGCCGCCGCGCGGGTTGCCGAGATCGCAAGCGCCAGCTCGAACCTCGAGTACGACCTCGACAAGGGCGAGCGCGGCCAGCGTGAGACGCACTCCGAGGCGCGCCTGCGGTCGCTGCTCGGAGCAGAAGCCACGGCCGTGGTCAACAACTGCGCCGCCGCGGTGCTGCTCGCCGTCAACACCTTCGCCGAGGGCCGCGAGGTGCTCGTGAGCCGCGGCGAGTTGGTGGAGATCGGCGGCTCCTTCCGGATCCCCGAGATCCTGAAGAAGGGCGGCGCACGGCTGCGCGAGGTCGGCACGACGAACAAGACGCGCGCGGCCGACTACCGTGCGGCGCTCTCGCCCGAGACCGGCATGCTCCTCAAGGTGCATCGCAGCAACTTCGATGTCGTGGGCTTCACCGAGGCGCCGCGCCGCGAAGAACTGGCGGCCCTGTGCCGGGAGGCGAGCGTGCCGCTGGTCGAGGACCTGGGCAGCGGCCTGCTCGAAGCACCCCACCCGGCCATGCTCTCCGAGCCGACCGTCCGTGGCTGCCTCGCCGGCGGAGTCGACGTGGTGGCCTTCAGCGGCGACAAGCTGCTGGGCGGACCGCAGGCCGGCATCCTGGCCGGCCGCGAGGCCCGCGTCGCGGCGCTGCGCCAGAATCCGCTGTACCGGGCGCTCCGGGTCGACAAGATGACGCTCGCCGCCCTCGACGTGGTGCTGGCCGATCACGACAGCGGCCGCGCAGCGCAGCGCGTGCCGGTGCTGCGCATGCTCGCGGCCAGCGAGACCGAACTGCGCTCACGCGCCGAGGCGCTAGCCGCGGCCCTGCGCGCGGCCCAGGGCGCCTTCGCCGTCGAGACGTGCCCCGGCGAGTCGGCCGTGGGCGGCGGTGCGGCGCCGACGCTGGCGCTGCCCACGACGCTCGTCGCCGTCTCCGATCCGCGACGCGGACCAGGCGCCCTGGCCGCGGCGCTGCGTGGCAATGCTCCGCCCGTGATCGTGCGCATCGCCGACGGCCGCGTCGTTCTCGACCCGCGCACGATCGCGCTCGCGGAAGAGGCCTTGGTGATCGAGGCGTTCCGCCGCATGAGCCGCGACGGCTCGTGAAACGCCTGGCGCTCGGCCTGCTCCTGCTGGGCATGGCAGCGCCCGCGAGGGCCCAGGTCGTGTCGAAAACCGTGGGCCAGGTGACGATGAGCGCCGACCTCGCACGCGGCTGGCCCGGCGGCGTGATCGTCGCGCGCCTTCGGTCGCGAGGCCGCCTCGGCACGACCTACGCGATCCTGGACGGCCGGCGCGCGTTGTTCTACGACACCTCGGGCGGGCCGCGGGCGCTCGTCCCCGTGCCCGCCGACACGGCCCCGGGCCAGAACGCGCTCGGCATCGAGATCTTCACGCGCCGCAGGCGACAGCGCGTCCCCCTCGACATCACGATCCCGCCCCGCGAGTACGCGCCGCGCACGGTCACGATCCCGGAGACCCGGCGGCATCTGGCCGGGGGGCCGGGACTCGTGACTCAGGCCCGCCAACTCCTGCTGCTCCTGCGGACGGAGTCGAAAGACGCACTCGGAAGCGCTGGCGCTCTGCGGCCACCAGTGAACGCCGCGCCCGTTGACGGCTCGTTCGGAGCGTTCCAGAGCTGGGTCGGCGGCGGCGCGATCGAGTCGCTCACGGACTCGATCTTCGGCGAGCGCTACCGCGGCCTCGACTACGAGGTCCCGACCGGGAGCCTGGTCCAGGCCCCGGCCGCGGGTACGGTGTTGTTCGCCGGCTACAACGCGCTGCTCGGCCACATGCTGGTGCT
>CAYTWT010000193.1:0-6822 GCA_964442185.1 uncultured Acidobacteriota bacterium | reverse complement strand
TCCACGACGCTCGAGACCGAGATCAACCTGCCCTTCGTCCCGGCCGACGCCTCGGGGCCGAAGCACCTGGCCCTGAAGCTGACGCGGTCCAGGTTCGAGCAGATGGTGAGCGATCTCCTGGAGCGCTCGATGGGCCCGGTGCGCCAGTGCCTGAAGGACGCCGGCGTCGAGCCCAAGGACATCGACGAGATCGTCCTCGTCGGCGGCTCGACGCGCATCCCACGCGTCCAGCAACTCGTGAAGGACTACTTCGGCAAGGAGCCGCACAAGGGCGTCAACCCCGACGAGGTCGTCGCGGTGGGCGCCGCCATCCAGGCTGGAGTGCTCTCGGGCGACGTCAAGGACCTGCTGCTGCTCGACGTCACGCCGCTTTCCCTGGGCATCGAGACGCTGGGCGGGGTGTTCACGCGCTTGATCGAGCGCAGCACCACCCTCCCCACGCGCAAGAGCGAGATCTTCTCGACGGCCTCCGATTCGCAACCTTCGGTCGAGGTCCACGTGCTGCAGGGTGAGCGGCCGCTGGCTCGCGACAACCGAACCTTGG
Source organism: uncultured Acidobacteriota bacterium (assembly GCA_964442185.1). Lineage (GTDB taxonomy): Bacteria > Acidobacteriota > Vicinamibacteria > Fen-336 > Fen-336 > CADEEV01. The sequence continues at coordinate 6,278 of CAYTWT010000193.1, read as the reverse complement.
GCAAGTTCCAGCTCACGGGCATCCCGCCTGCGCCGCGTGGCGTGCCCCAGATCGAAGTCACCTTCGACATCGACGCGAACGGCATCGTCAACGTGTCCGCGAAGGACCGCGCCACGAGCCGCTCGCAGGCGATCCAGATCACGGCCTCCTCCGGCCTCGCCAAGGGCGAAGTCGAGAAGATGGTGCGGGACGCGCAGGCCCACGCCGACGAGGACAAGAAGCGGCAGGAGGAGATCGAGACGAAGAACCGCGCCGACGGCCTGATCTACTCCACCGAGAAGACCCTGGCGGATGGCCGCGACAAGCTGGACCAGGCCGACGTCCTTGCCGCGGAACAGGCTGTCGCCGCGACGAAGCAGGCGATCGAGGGTGGAGGCAAGGACCAGATCGAAGCGGCGATCCAGGAGCTCACCCGCGTCTCTCACCGGATTGCGGAAGTCTTGTATCAGAAGGCCGCCGCCTCGGCCCCGCCGCCGGCCGAAGCGACGCCTTCCGAGCCGAAGAAGAGCGACGGCGACGTGATCGACGCCGAGGTCGTGGACGAGAAATGACGCCACGCCGCCGCTGAGCGACGCTTGGCTGTGAGGCGAGAGCGAGCATGGAGCCCTACGAGATTCTTGGAGTCCGGAAGGCGGCCAGCGCGGCGGAGATCCGCCGCGCGTACCAGAAGCTCGCGCGCCGCCTGCACCCTGATCTCAATCCCGGCGATGCTGCTGCGGCCGCGGCTTTTCGGGCCGTGACCCAGGCCTTCGAGATCCTCACCGATCCGCAACGCCGTGCGGCGTACGATCGGGGCGAACGGCCCGCACCGGCGCCGCCGCCGGTGGCGGTGGTGGGTTTCGAGGGCTTCGACTTCTCGGTCGAGGTGAAGGGGAGCGGGGCGGGGTTCCAGGAGCTATTCGATTCGGTGTTACGCCCGCGAGAGAGCCTCGCCGATGCCGCAGGCCGACGCGGCGAGGATCTCGAGCAGCGTACCAGCATCAGTTTCGATGATTCGCTTTCGGGTACGCGGCGCCGCCTGCAGCTGGTGCGCTCGGAGCGTTGTCCCGCCTGCAGTGGCGCGGGGGACGTGAGCCAGGAGCCGGTTGCGTGCGCACGCTGCCTGGGCACGGGCCAGGTGCGCGCCAAACGCGGGCACATGATCTTTTCCCGCGCCTGCGCCGATTGCGGCGCGACCGGTGTTCTCTCGCGCCGCGCCTGTGCCCGCTGCGCGGGTGAGGGGCGCGTCATCCAGAGCGAGTGGCTGGAGGTACAGATTCCAGCCGGCGCGCCGGATGGCGCGCGCATCCGGCTGCCCGAGTGCGGGAACGCAGGACGGCGCGCTGGGCCGCCTGGCGACCTGGTGTTGATCGTCGACGTCGAGCCGGATGAGCTCTACAAGCGCGAGGGCGACGATCTCTTCTGCGAGGTGCCGGTGACGATGGCCGAGGCGGCGATGGGAGCCCACGTCGAGGTCCCGACACCCGACGGACCGATGACGATCGAGATGCCGGCAGGCACGCAGACCGGCCAGCGCTTTCGGCTGCGCAAGCGCGGTGCGCCAAGCATGCAGGGAGCGCGGGGCGACCTGTTCGTCGAGGCGAGGGTCGTGATTCCGGCCGTCACCGACGCGCGCAGCCGTGAGCTGCTCGGCGAGATCGCGCGGCTCCATGCCGAGGATCCGCGCCAGAAGCTGGCGCAGTCCGCCGGCAGGAAACGCTGATGGCGCGCGGCAGAAAGGCCCACGCCGAATCCGTTCCCGGCCTGCGTCCGGCGCCGCAGGGCGGCAAGTACTACATGATCAGCGTGGTCGCGAAGAGCTACGACATCCACCCGCAGACGCTGCGTCTCTACGAGCGCGAGGGGCTTCTGAAGCCGTCACGGACCGAGGGCAACACGCGCCTTTACTCGGAGCAGGACCTGCGCCAGCTCGAGGTGATCCTGAACCTGACGCGGGACCTGGGCGTGAACCTCGCAGGCGTCGAGATCGTGCTCAACATGCGGCGCAAGATGGAGCAGATGCAGGCGGAGATGAGCGACTTCGTGGCCTGGGTGAAGGACGAGCTGGTCCGCGCCAACCGCGAGGGCTGGCAGGAGCGTTTCGAACAAGCGCTCGTCAAGCTGCCGCCAACGCAGCTGGTGCGCGCCGCCGGGGGCGAGCAAGCGTCCGGCTCCGGCGGCGCGGGGCTATAATCACGTTTCCGGCGCCCGCCATGTCTTCCGGCAAGTTCCCTTCGCCTCGCGAACGCTCCGCCACCGGCGACAGCCTGAACGCGTACATTCGCGAGATCGCCAAGTTCAAGCCACTTTCGCTCGAGGGCGAAAAGGAGCTGGGCCGGAGGATCCGCGCTCGCGATATGGCGGCCGTCAACGAGCTGGTCGAGGCCAACCTTCGTTTCGTGGTCTCGTATGCAAAACGCTATCGCGGCATGGGGCTCTCGTTCATCGACCTGATCCACGAGGGCAACCTGGGCCTGATCGAGGCGGCCAAGCGCTTCGACCCCGACCGCAACGTGAAGTTCATCTCCTACGCGGTGTGGTGGATCCGCCAGGCCATCTTCCACGTGCTCGCCGAGCACACGCGTGTGTTTCGCTTGCCACCCAAGCTGTCTGGCCAGGTGTCGCGGCTCGGGAGCGCACGCGCGCGTCTCGCGGCGGAGCTCGAGCGCGCGCCGACGACCGAGGAGCTGGCCAAGGAAACGGCGCTCTCGAACAGCGTGGTCGAGGACCTGCTGCGCGTGGCCGGCGAGGATCTCTCGCTTTCGAGCAGCGTGGGCCAGGATGGCAGCCTGGAGCTCGGCGACACGCTCGAGCAAGAGACGATCCCGGCGGTCGAAGGGGAGATGATCCGCTCCTCCTTCGAGGAGCAGATCCGCAAGATCGTCGAGGAACTGGACGAGAAGGAGCGCGAGGTGATCCGCATGCGTTTCGGCCTGGATGGCGAGGAGCCGCGCACCTTGCAGGAGATCGGCGAAGCGCTGAGCCTTTCCCGCGAGCGAATCCGGCAGATCGAGAGCAAGGCCAAGGAGAAGTTGCGTCGTAATCAGCGGGCCCAGGGCCTGCGCGGATATCTGAACTAGACTAGCCCGATGGCGGCACCCTGCGAGCGCTGCGGTGGCATCGGGTTCGAGATCGTTTCCCGCGACGGGAAGGAGTTCGCCCAGGCCTGTTCGTGTCGGCGCGTGGCGGGCGCCGCGGGTGACGCGCTCTTCGCGGGCTGCCGCATCCCCGCCCGCTACGAGCACTGCACCTTCGGCAACTTCGATCCCCTCACCGCCCAGCACAAGGCCGCCCTTGAGAAGGCCGTGCTCTATTGCAGTGGATACCCCCACTTGGAGGCTGAGGGGCTCGGGTTGCTCTTCACTGGAAGCAACGGGGTCGGCAAGACGCACCTGGCGGTGGCCACGCTGAGGGACTTGGCCGTCAGCAAGGGCGTTTCCGGCCAGTTCTGGGACTTCCACGAGCTGATGCGTGAGATAAAACGGTGCTTCGATCCTGAGACCAAGACCACCGAGATGCAGGTGCTGGATCCCGTCGTGGAAATCGAGGTCCTGCTTCTGGACGACCTCGGTGCTTGGAAGATCACCGACTGGATGAACGACACGCTCTTCTACATCCTGAACAGCCGCTACCTCGCGCGACGAGCGACGATCATCACAACGAACTTCCAGGACGTGAACGCTCACGAGGCCGCCGCCGCCGACCGTCTCGTGCGGACCGAGTACCTGGTCGACCGGATCGGCAACAGGCTCCGCTCGCGGCTCGCAGAGATGTGCCTCAAGATCCCTCTCGACGGAGTCGACTTTCGCGAGCGCGGGCAGTCCCGGAACCGGAACGTGGTGCTCCGCACCTCGGGGCATGCACCAGACCCCTCGCCTACCGAGCCTCCGCGCCGGCCCCGTTTTGGGGGGTGAGCGAGGCTCCCGCTTCGCCCGTCCCGGCCACGAGTCCCGGCACAACGGCAAATACTGGGACGACGCGCCTTTCCGCGGCTTCGGCATGTCGGCCCACAGCTATCGGCTGGGGCGCCGCTGGTGGAACGCCGACAGCTTCGGTGGCTACTGTCGCGCCCTGGAGATGAGCGGCGCCGCGATCGTCGGCGAGCGCCAGCTCTCCGCGCGCGAACACATCGGCGAGGCGCTCTTCACCGGCCTAGCGCCGCCGCGACGGCATCGACCTCGCGGCATTCGCCGCCCGCTACGGCGTCGATCCGCTGGCCGAGTTCGAGACGCCCCTGCGCGATCCCTTTGCTGCAGGCCTTCTGGAGTTTGCGGGGTCCCGCTTGCGCCTCACGGCCCGCGGCGTCTTGCTCTCAAACTCCCGAACGCAACCATCAGCCAATCGGGACGCTCTCGCCCTGCGCCTCGCTGCCCAGAGCCTCGGTCGAACGCAGACGGCTCTCGGCGCTTTCTTCCGCCGGCTCGCGTTCCGCATCGGCAAGGCCAAAGCCATCACGGCCACCGCACGCAAGCTCGCCATCCTGGTATATCGAACCCTCAAGGGCGAGATCGCCTACCTCGACCCGGGCGCCGCCGCGTACGATCAACAGCGCCGCGACGCCAACGTTCGGCGACTGCGCTACCGCGCGCAGGCCCTCGGCTTTGAACTGGTTAGCCGCGCTTCCGGCGAGCTACTCGAGGGAGGGGTTTCTTGGGAGGAGGCCGCCCAGTGGGGAGTCGCTCCTTGGCCAGCTTTACCAGCAGGCGCAATGCCTGGTTCACCGATACCGAATCAGCGAAGGCCTTGGCGACATCCGGGTCGAGGAACACGACGTTGGTTTCCGCCTTGTATGCCTGGTAGTGCTTACCGCGGACACCTCGCGAGAAGTCGTACTCGCCAAGACTACCGCATGTTGCTAACGGTCGGCCGAACACCGAGATCACCTGCGAGGGCCGCGGTTCCTTGGCGGCGCGCACCTCGTCAGGCGCATCTCGTTGTTGAACTCAGCCGCTACGCGGCGGAGGCGTAGGCGCGCTTTCATTGCGGAACAAGCTTGCTCCGGTCGCGAGGGATCTTCAAGCGACTGTGGAGGCGAGCATGAGACCGGAAGACATCGAGCTGAGCCGTCGGTACGCGGACATGCTGCGGGTGCGTGGGAATGCCGAGCGGACGATCGACAACTACATATACGCCGTGAAGGGCTTCGCGCAGTTCCTGGGCGAACGGCCGCTTTCGAGCGCGACAGCGGACGACATCATCGCGCACCAGTGCGCGATCAAGGCCAGCGGGCGAAGCGACTCGTGCGTGCGGGTGGCGACCTACGCGCTGCGCGGGTTTCTGGAGCGGGTGCTCGAACGAGACGATGCGAAGCTCGCGAAGCTGCCGCGGCCGCGCGAGCCAAAGCGGCTGCCGGAGGTGCTGAGCTCCGAAGAGGTGGCCGCGATCTTGGGCGCGGCCCCGAGCCCGAAGCACCGGGCCGCGTTCATGCTGTGCTACGGCGCGGGTCTGCGCACCGACGAGGTGGTACGGCTGCTGCCGCGCCACATCGACTCCCAGCGCATGCTGATCCGGGTCGAACAGGGCAAGGGCAAGAAGGACCGCACGGTGATGCTGTCGCAGAGCCTGCTCGAAGAGCTGCGCTCGTGCTGGAAGCGTTATGCGCCCAAGTGCTACCTGCTGGAGGGCAAGCACCCCGGTCAGCCGATCGACGCCACCAGCATCCAGCGCGCCTTCCGCTTGGCGCGGGAGCGCGCGGGTGTGAAAAAGCGCGTCACCCCGCGCTCGCTGCGGCATGCCTTCGCCACCCACCTGGTCGAGTCTGGCACCAACCTGCGCGTGGTGCAGGCCCTGCTCGGGCATCAGAGCCTCAACACCACCGCCGTCTATGTCCACCTCGCTCGCACCTGGCTCAGCGAGGTCAAGAGCCCACTCGACAATCTGAAGGACAAGGACAACACGCCGAAGACGTAACGTGTCCTGCGGCGAGCAGGCGTTGTCGATCGCGGAGATCCTGCGCGATCACGTGGGCGCCCTGCATCTCGACCACGAACAGGGCAAGGCCGTGGCTCACATCCTGGCCTGTCGCACCGGCCGACTGGGTGGCCACGTCGCGTTCTGCGGCCGCTGTGGAGCCAAGCACTACGCCTACCACTCCTGCCGCGACCGGCACTGCCCGCGCTGCGGTGGGCTCGACCAGCGTCTGTGGGCCGAGGCCCAGCTCCCGCACCTGCTGCCGGTGTCGTACTTCCATGTGGTCTTCACGGTGCCCGTCTCGCTGCGGCGCTTCTTTCTCGGGAAGCAGCGGCGTCATGCCCTGGACGCGCTCTTCGCCGCCGTCTCCGAGTCGATCCTCGAGACGG